>JABDGE010000153.1 GCA_013286235.1 Bacteroidota bacterium | reverse complement strand
TTTGATTCCGAAAAAACAAAGTACCTGGTGATCAGGAAATTAGTAAGCACGCCAAGAAAAAAAGAAATGGAAAAAGAAAGCGTGTAGTTACGAATTGTAAAGGAAAGGATGCTATAAGTTTTTTGCGTGAATAAATTATGATAAAACAGCGAAAACGCCGATATATCAACCAAAAAGCCCATTCCTGCTGAAAGTACAAAGCGGATAACCTGGTTATTGAGAAGTTTACGCCCTGCGGCCAGGTTACTCATGTTTTGCCTGCGTCACTTTCTTGTTCATTTGTGTAAAACATAAAACAACGCCGCCGATAACCATCAATATCGATATCAGTTCTGCCTGGGTGAAGTAGATCCCGAAAGCGTAATATTTGGTGTTCACCCTTATCAATTCGATAAAAAAGCGTTCAATACCCGCCAGGATCATGTAGATGCCGAACAAAACGCCGGATCCTTTTATTTTATAACGAATGCTCCAAAGGAACAAGAAAAGCAGGATGCAGATGACCGATTCGTAAAACGAAGTCGGAAAAACAGGAATAGCCAGTTCACTGCAATACTTACCCACACAGCCGGGTATGTGTACCCCCCCCACATTATTTACATTATGCGGAAATCTAAAAGCCCACATCCAGTCGGGCGCCCAGCTGAGCCAGTGGGGTTTGGGTGCATAATTATTAATGCCCCAGTCGCCGTCGCCCGACATCTGGCAGCCAATGCGTCCCAAGCCATAGGAAAGCATCATGCCTGCAGCGCCGATATCCAGCATATCCAACCACTTAATGCCGTGCTTTTGTGCAATGTAAAGCACCGCCGCGCCGCCGCAGATAAGTCCGCCATAAAAAGTAAGCCCCTCGAAACCTATTAACATTCCTACAGGGTCATTCATAAATTGCTGCCAATTTTCGAGGGCGTTAAATATTTTGGCGCCGGCAAATCCAAAAACCGCCGACCATAACAAAATGCTGCCCATTAGTTGGTAGGGATGGACGGTAACGCGCTCTTTTTTCGGTGTTGGCAACTCCTGCTTTTTGGCTTCATACCAGGCCCAATACGCAAATAATGCCGCGCCGACAATTCCGCCTATCCAGTTACCCCTCAGCGATAAAATAAATCCCTGCGTATCATCCAGTAAAGTACTATAGTTCAGTGCGGCGTCGACCAGTTTATAGCCAAGGACAAATCCGAAAAGACCATTGCCGATCAGTTCAGCTGCCGATGCCGGCCTGCCTATTTCGATGGTCTTTTCAAACGGGTGGATATAACCTTGTTTCTCCTTTCGCTTAAATTCCTGCGTAAATGCCCAATAGGCGCCGATAAAGGCTATCGCAACAAAAAAACCGAAACTTTGTATAGGAAGCGGTATGTTTATGCCGGTAAAATATTGGATTAGCGACGAAATGGTGGGGAACATGCGGGGTTAGTATTTTGGCGGCAATATAGGGTTAATGTGCAAATATTTCTTCGCTTTCGGTTATTTCAACATCACCATCAGGTGAAATTTGCGTTAATAATACGTGCTTCAGTTCGTTTACGAGCACCGGGTCGTATTTGGTTTTGACCTTTACGTAGTTCCTTGTAAATCCATGCATAAAGCCTTCTTTAATGTCGCCTTCAAACAAAACTTCGGCTGCTTTACCCAGTTGACTTTCATAAAATGCCCTCCGTTTTTTGTCTGATAAAATATGCAGCATTTTGCTACGCTCCGTGCGGGTTGAACCGGGCACCGATCCATTCATCTCTGCCGCGGGGGTATTTTCCCTTTCCGAATAGGTGAATACGTGCAGGTACGAAACGTCCAGCCCGTTCAAAAAATTGTAAGTGTCGATAAAATCTTCGCGTGTTTCGCCGGGGAAGCCAACGATCACATCCACGCCTATGCAGCAATCGGGCATCAGCTCCTTTATTTTAGCTACCCGGTTGGCATACAATTCTCGTTTATAGCGGCGGCGCATCAGGCCCAGTATTTTGTCGGACCCCGATTGCAGCGGGATGTGAAAATGCGGCACAAACCGTTCGGATGATGCCACAAATTCGATCACCTCGTCCGACAATAAATTTGGCTCTATCGACGATATCCGGAATCTTTTTATCCCCTCTACCCTATCCAGCGCCTTCACCAGGTCAAGGAAGCGGTCTTCCCGCTCGCCGTTCCGGATGCCGAAATCGCCCAGGTTTACGCCGGTCAGTACGATCTCCTTTACACCCGACGCGGCAATTTCTCTTGCTTGTTCAACAGCATGTTCAATGGTATCGCTCCGGCTGCCGCCACGGGCCAGCGGTATGGTGCAGAAACTACAGGAATAATCGCAGCCGTCCTGCACCTTCAAAAAAGTGCGGGTCCGGTCGCCGAAGGACCAGGCTGGTATAAATTCATTGGCCTCCGAAACCGGCTGGTTATAAATTAATGTCTTTGGATTTTTGGTCAGGTCGGTGATATGGTCAATGATCCGGAACTTTTCCGCAGCGCCTAACACCATATCAACGCCGGGTATTTCGGCAATTTCTTTGGGCTTCAATTGCGCATAACAGCCAACGATCACCACATAAGCTTCCGGCGATATTTTTAACGCTTCCTTCACTACCTTGCGGCATTTTTTATCGGCATGGTCGGTAACAGAGCAGGTATTGATCACAAAAAGATCGGGGGTGGCCGTAAAGTCCACGGTATCATAGCCAGCGTTATTAAACAGGCGGCCAATAGAAGATGTTTCTGAATAATTCAGCTTACAGCCTAAAGTATAAAAAGCGACCTTCCTGTTCATTTTAACGGGCGCAAAGGTCGGGATTTATTTCGGATTTAGGAAGCCGGGCAAATGCGGAAGTCGGAATGGCGAATGCGGAAGTTTTGATAATCTCAATCTGGAAATTTAGAGTCATTAATTTTGATGTCGATTCAGCATGCCGACTCCTCGTTAACCAAATCGAGACTGAATTTCCAGGGAAGGAATTTAAAACAGCTTTATCAGAGCATGACTGTGTCAATGGGACTCTTTATCCTTGGCTATTTTAACTTTGTCCCATTCGTTTTTTGAAGAATTATGCTTTAAGAGTTTATTCCAGTCAATGCTGTAATCTTTTGTGCAAAAATTTTGGATAAATTCATCATTGAAGCGATTAATCACCTTACTATAGGCTTCATCAAATTCGTCCGTCTTTTCTTTGGCTTTATGCCCTAAAGGTTCAATTAATTCCAGGTATAGGTTTTCATCGCCTGAAATAAATTCCCAAAATCTTTGTCCGCATAGCTTGCTATAATTGTCTATTTTAATTGGAACATTATCCCTGCCATAACAACAACCATTCACTGCTTCAACCCGCTGGTTTTAATAGTTTTACGAGCAGTATTGAAATCTAAAACCATGTTCTTTATTTGAGAACTATTGCCCCAATTTGGTCCAGACTTAATAGCGACAATATACCTAACGCCTTCCTTCTCAAATTCTAAATCAATACCATTTGTCGACGATTTATGACCATTGTAAACCTTTTCGTTAATAAATATGGCAAGCCCCTCTAACCAATTCCCAAATATTGTTTCTTCTCTTGATGATAAAAATGCATCAATAAATCGTTGAATATCGTTCGCTTTTAAAAAATCGCCAAATCAATATAATCTCTTGGTATTTTAATTAATTTTAATGTGATTAGTAAATCGAATTTTTCTATGAGAACAAAAAAACAATAATGAGTTATGAAAGCCAAATGCTGGAAGATTTGGGAATGCCAGCAAGAATCGAAGTAGAAAATGCTTTGCTCAAAATACTTTTTAAGCACAACGGAGTTATCAAGGAGTTTGGTTCAGGCCAAGAAATTGTTGATGAAATCGCTAATGAGTTCAAACTCGATGAAAACCAAAGGTCGGCTTATTTGCAAACTATTTATCGAAAAGAAAATAGGGTTAAAAGAGCCTATTTGTGGCATCGCCTTTTATTCCGGGCTGCAGACTCTTTGGCAAGGGAAAAACTGGTTTCAAGACCGACGTCGACATTTAGCTTAACACATAAAAAAGAGTGGATGCTTACAGAAGAAGGGTATGATAAAGCCTTAAGGCTTTTGAATATTCCCATTTCTCAAAAATACTTTTTGCCGACTAAATCTTACGAGGTTGAAAAAATCGTTAAAAAACTAAACCAGAAACCTCGTCCAAAAGATCATAATCCATTTGATACAACTAGAAAACTCTTAACCTCGACTAAGGAATATGCAATAAGGGCAAGAGGATTTCGCCAAGCAGTCATTGAGGCATACGATTATCAATGCGCTTTTTGTGGAATAAAAATACAGGCGCCCGATGGGATGTGCTGGGAGGTTGAAGCGGCCCATATCGTTCCGCATAGCGTTAATGGCAAAGATGATATTTGGAATGGAATATCGCTATGTCATCTACACCATTGGGCATTTGATGCTGGTTGGTTTACAATAAAAAATGATTTTGAAATACTAATTTCGGAAGCGGTCAATTCCTTGCCAAAAAATTATGGTAAAATAAGTGATCAAGACTTTCTTCAAATATCAAACAAGAACCTAAAAATCATTTTGCCTGAAAGCAAAGAAATCTATCCTCATCAAAATTCTTTGGTATGGCACAGGGAACATAAGTTTTATCCTAAAATAACATCGTTATGAATCGAAACAAAGTTATCTACTCAATTTGTGTTGATGATCTACGTCAAGTTGCTACCCAAGAATTAGGCCGAGACTTGACTGAAATTGAGATCGCTGAAATCTCCGATAAAATTGGGGACTATATTGATTGGTATCAGGCAATTGAAAATGCGATTGCCGACTGTTGTGGTACTAAATCAGAAAGCAGTCATGCAAAATAAGCTTTAATTGCGAAAAACCCATACCGCATGAAAGGAAAATTCGGTTATTTCACCTTTTTAACTTCACCATCATTAGCTGCCCCTCCTGCGTAATCAGGTTCACCTGCCGGCCGCCCACAAATGCGGTGCCTTCCTTGTTGAAAGAGCCAAAACAGCACCAAATGGCTTTCCCGAAATACTGCGGACTGTTTTTATCGTTAAAATAAGTAAGCCGCTTTTTATCGCTGCCATCGGCGTTCATCATCCACCAATCGGTGCCGGCCTTGCTGTTTTTATTGGTCATCCAAACGATGTGTTTGCCGTCGGGCGTGTAAAAGGCGTGTTCGTTATAAGCGCTGCTGGTTAGCTGCGTTACATCTGTTCCGTCGGGGTTCATGGTGTATATCTGTTCGTTCCAGGCCGAGACGTGGTGGATATCGCTGCAAAAAATGATCTTTTTGTCGTCGGGTGAGTAGCCGTACGTTTCATAGAATGCGCTTCCTGCAGGTTCCAATTCTTTTATGTTGCTGATGTGCGGAACTCCCTGCCCGTCGAACGCGAAATCAGCAACGTTGATGGTCCAGTAGCCGAACAGCCTGCCGTGCAGGAACAGGTTCGGCCTGGTTTTCCGGTTGGTCCAAACGATGTGCCTGCCATCGTTCGAAAAATGGGGCATGATGATGCCATGGTCGATATCGTTCGGCGGGTCGAACAATTTATAGGCTTTTGTGCAGGTGGAATTGATGATCCAGATATCGGTGTATCCGCCCAGGCCGGGCATAGCAGGGAACGAGCCCCCTTGTGCACCGGTTTTTCGCAGGTGATCAGCAGCCATTTGCCCGAAGGATGCCACACGCCCGAGCCATTGTGCCCATCTGGCAACAATGGTGAATTACAGGTAAGGCAGGTATCGTGCGACCCGTCGGGATCGGCAAGATGAACATTATAAAATCCTTTGTCGTTTTTTTGACTGTAGGCGATCCGGTTACTACCCGACCGGTCCCACGATACATCCAGGCCATGCTCCCTGAACATGGTGCACGACACTTGCTGGGCGCTGGCATGGGTAAGGCCAAATACAAGCGCGATCCAGAATGATATTACCAGTGACGTGGTATATTTTATTCGTTCCATCGGTAACCGTCATTCTCCAAACCGATCAAATCGATAACCCGGTTAACCACGGTCATGGCCACTTCCTCCACAGTCTTAGGCTGGCTGTAATACGACGGCACCGCCGGGCAGATAATGCCGCCCGCAAGGGTAATGGTTTCCATATTGCGGATATGGATGAGGTTAAAAGGCATATCACGCGGCACCAGGATAAGCCGGCGGCGCTCCTTGAGCATTACATCGGCCGCGCGGATGACCAGGTCGTCCGAAGTTCCTGCCGCTATCCTGCCAAGTGTTCCCATGGAACAGGGAACGATAACCATCGTATCAAACCTGGCCGAGCCTGATGCGAATGGCGCCATAAAGTCATTTTTGGGGTAGAATTTGAAGGGATAATCGGCATATTTTTCGTTGCCAAGCTCAAACTTCCAGATGTCCTTGGCATTGTCCGACATCACCACTGCAACTTCCTTCACCTGGGCGCTTAATTTCACCAATTGGTCAAGCAGCAGTTTGGCGTAAATAGAACCGCTGGCCCCGGTAATGGCCACCACAATTTTTTTCTTCCTCTCCTGGCTCATACACCCGTTTGTTTATTTTAAAAGGCATAAAAAAAGGGTCGAATAACAAGTACTCGACCCTACATCTACCTATGAAAAACATGCCCTTGAGCGGGCACTACAAATGTAATAACAATTTATTTAATTTCTAACTAATTTATTTAAATTAATTTAACTCACCTTGGGTAATTTTTCTCGATAAGTGTCTGTATGATCCCGTCAACAAGGCCCACTGTCGGCACGTAAATATTCTTAATATTCGCGGCCTTCATCACGGTTATATAGATCTCGCAGGCGGGTATGATCACATCCGCGCGGTCCTGGTTCAAGCCAAGGACATTGATCCGATCTTTTAATGAAAAAGACGTGAGGTAGCTGTACAAGGCTTTCAATTTGCCGAATGAAAGTGGCTCGCCCTCCTTTTCTTCCGACATGCGATAGAGTTTATTAATGTTCCCGCCTGTGCCTATCCCGGAAATTACCTTAAAAGGCCGCGAATTATCACGTAAAAATTCCTTCATATCTTCCCAGCTTTCTTCGGTATCCTGGTTATCCAGCATACGGATGGTGCCGATATTAAACGAGCGGGACGCCCACAACTCCCCGCCCGAAAAAAGTGAAAGCTCGGTGCTGCCGCCGCCTACGTCGATATAGAGATAATTTTTGTTCTTATCGATATTCTGTTCCGCATGACTGGAATAAATGATCTGCGCCTCTTTTTGACCGCTGACGATCTCCAGTTCGATATTACATTCAAGTTTTATCTGCCGCGAAACTTCTTCGCCGTTTTTCGCCTCGCGCATAGCGGATGTCGCCAGCGCCATATAATCGGTCACTTTGTATACATCCATCAGGTTACGGAATGCCGACATCGTTTTTAAAAGGTCGGTTGACTTCCTTTCCGACAGCTGATGGTCCAAAAAAGCGTCGTCGCCCAGCCGCAAGGGCACGCGCACCAGCGTATTCTTTTTAAACGAAACAGATGCGTTGTTCTCGATAATATCGGCAATAAGCAACCTTACTGCGTTTGACCCAATGTCAATGGCGGCGTATCTCAATTTTTATTTGCTTTTAAATTTCAGGTAATCGTAAA
>JABDGE010000152.1:5214-7697 GCA_013286235.1 Bacteroidota bacterium | reverse complement strand
CGATGGCCCAACTGGAGGGCCCAAATTCTTTTTCCTGGTCTTTCATATCAAATTTGTTTTGAATGATTAGTTAGCTGCATTCAGTACCCTTAGCTTATCGCCGTCTTCCACATCGCTCGCGCCTTCGGTCACAATTTGTTCTCCGCCTTTTAAGCCCGAAAGTATCTCTGATTTACCGCCGTAAGTGGCGCCCACTTTAACGATTTGTTTTTTAGCAGTACCATTATTGTTGATAAACACAAAAGAAGTTGTATCCGAATGCTGAATGGCATTGAGGGGAACGACAACTGAATTCTTTTTTGAATAATCAGCCACGCGGATGGTTGCCGTCATGTTCGGGCGGAATTCTTTATTTTCAGGAAGCTTTATTTCGATGCCAAAGCTGCGCGAACCCGGATCGATCACTTTAGCCGCAAAAGTGACCTTTAGCATCAACGAATCGTTTGCATCCGGAACTACTACCTTTACATTATCGCCCTGGTTAATGTCGGTTGCATAGGATTCAGGAACATCGGCTTTAACCTTCAACACATCGGCATTAACTATCCGTATACCGTTGGTACCGGGCTGTATCACCTGCCCAAGTTTCAGGTCCATTTGGTCGACAGTGCCGCTGATCGGTGCTGTTATGCGGTACAGATCAGCCTGCTGGCGTAAAAATCCCACCTGTTTTTGGGAGCTCTGCAATGCCGTTTGAGCTTGCAAATATTGAACTTCGGTACCAATTTTTTGGTCCCACAGGTTTTTTTGACGATCGTAAAGTGTCTGATTCAGGTTAACCTGTGTTTGGGCCTGGGCAATCTGCTCCTTTAAAACGCTGTTATCCAATTGCACCAATACCTCGCCTTTACCAACATGGTCGCCCGCTCTGACGTTGATGGCGGTAATCACACCTGCCGATTGTGAATAAGCCATCACATTGTCCTGCGCATCGATATGCCCCTGCAGGTCCACATAGTTGGTGAAATTGCCTGGAGTAATCGTTACCGTACTCACATCGGTCGATTTTACCGAGTCCTTGCTGCCCACTTGTTTTTGCAGTGAGTCGATTTTCGCGTCGAGTGTCGCCCGTTCTTTCTTCAGGTCGGCCAGTTGCGTCGCTTTGTCTTTTGGTTTATTGCAAGCTGCCAGTATCAGGATTGCCGAAAAGTATAATAGTTTTTTCATTTCCGTTATGTAGTTATTGTTTAGTCGTGTGTTATTGTAATCTTCCGTATGCTTTATCAAGGTCAACCTTGCTTACAAGGGCATCATATAATCCTTGTATATATGAGTTATCGGCCTCCTGTACGGCAGTTTCAGCCTGCGTAACTTCAATGCTTGAACCTACCCCTTGTTCATATTTGATTTTTGATACCCGCAGCACTTCCTCGGCCAAAGCCATATTCTTTTTTTGATCGTTTAACGTTTGTAAACCGTTGATGTATGACACCTTCGCCTGGTTAACCTGCAGGTTGATAGTATTTTTCATATCATACATATCATTTTGTGATTTCAACAAGTTCATTCGCGATTGCTTGTATTGATTCAAATGCTGCCAGCCCGTAAAAATCGGCACATTTAAAGTGAGGCCTATATAGGCTGATGCATAGTCGGTCGAATATAGGTCGTTAAAATTATTGTTTTCGTAAGTAGGTGCATAACTTGCATTAGCCGTTAACTTAGGCAAGAACTGTCCTCTTTTGAGTTTTAAATCGTATTGATCGAGTTTGTTTTGAGTTTCCAACAGGCCATATTCAATTCGGTTACGATAAACTGTGGTATCGTTTGCCGCATCTACGGTACTGGCGTTAAGTTGTACACCCTCCAGTTTATCTTTAAGCGTTAATTCTTTTTCAATGGGCATACCCATTTGAAACTTCAATAATTCGTAATTTAAAGCCAGCGAACGTATCGTATTTTCCCTTGAGTTTATTAGTGTATTATATTGAACGGTAATTCGGTCGACGTCAATTTTTTCAACAAAGCCTTGCTTATTGCGTGCAACAGTTTCATCTACCTGCTGTTTGAGTTCTGTGATATTCGCCTGAAGTAATTTTAGTTGTTCCACACTGACCAAAACCTGGTAGTAAGCCTTCGTTACATTTACGTTAGCCTCAATTTTCGTGCGGGTATAACTACGCTCATAAAGTTGGATGTACGTTTTTCGTCCCTGCAAACCAACAATATAGCTTGGATCAAAAATGATCTGGCTGGCATTGAGCCCTAAATTTGAATTATATTTTTGAGTGAAGGGAAATGGCACGTTGGCCGGGCCCGGAGGAATTGCGATCACATTGCCGCTTGCGTCTTTTACGCCCTCACTGTTTAAAATACCATATAATGATTGGAATATGTTAGGAAATAAAACAGATGAGGTTTTAACATAATCCTGAAAGCCGGCAACTCCACTGATCTGGGGATATCCCTGCCCTATTATTTCCTTTACGTGATAGCCTGCGCTGGTAACATCAAGGTTAGCATTAATAACATCGTGCTGGTGC
>JABDGE010000152.1:2595-5204 GCA_013286235.1 Bacteroidota bacterium | reverse complement strand
AGTTTACACAGTCGGCAATCGTAAAATCATATTTGGTAGTATCGGGCGCTGCCTGTTGTGCAAAGCTGGTTAACGCAGCGTTGCTTAGTATAAAAGCTATTATGAATATTTGTTTCATTTTATATGTTGTCGTTCGTTCGTATAACACTCCTCTGATGCTGATTTGGACATCCGCCTCAAAATAAATTCACGGGGATGACAGCCTTATGTCAGCAGCTTCTATATAACTTAAGTCATTTTTTTCGCATCCTCAGTCGCAGCGTCTTCCCGACTTCCGGACTAATCCTCAACTACGTTTTTGTACTTGTTGAGCAACTTGTAACCTTTTAGCGTACATATGCCATAATTAAAATGTTCGTTAAATTGCTGCTGCACCTTCCACACGTTAAATTCGGCCACGGGGAAAACGCTTGTGTTAAAGCCGAGCTCCACCTGGTTTACCCGCATTTTGGCAAGAATTTTTACATCAATTTCCGGCCTGATATATCCTTGTTTGATCCCTTTGTTCAGCAACTCCTCCATCGTCTGCACCAATACCCCCGATTTAAAATTCTGGAAGTGCTTCCAGGCTTCCGGATGATATTTCTGCATCTCATGGATCACGATTGGGTTGATCCTCGAAAATATTTCCTCTGAACACTTCATCATATTGATCATTTCCTCGATCACATTGCCCGATTTGCTGATGATCTCGCTAACCTGGTCCTCATCTTCCTGCAGCTTTCTCTTAACAAGCGCTATCACCAGCTCATTTTTGTCCTTAAAAAATTGGTAGATGGTTTTTTTCGACATGCCCAGGTGCCGGGCTATGTCATCCATCGTAACACTTTTGATCCCCGAGCTCAGAAATAACTCTTCGCTCCCTAAAATTATCCGTTCTATTTGACTCATTGACTTTTGGGGTCAAAACTATGGAAACATTTTTAGATTACAAAGTTTCCGAACCCTTTTACCTTTCCCTGACATTTCAATAAATTTTACACAAAATTATTATAGCATTTTTTATACAACAGGGCGGATAATGACAATGTGTAGGGCACCTTGCGCCATTATCACCCGTAAGCCAGTTCTTGCAGGCTTTAATTTAAAACACCCGCTTAATTGTTAACTTTGCCAAAAAAACCAGGTACTACATGACACTTACGCCACTTTCAGCTATTTCGCCGGTCGACGGACGTTACCGTCCTACCGTAGCAGGGTTAGCTGAATACTTCTCCGAATTTGCATTGATCAAATACAGGGTATTTATTGAAATTGAGTATTTTATCGCCTTGTGCGAACATCCTTTGCCTCAATTACAGGATTTTGACCCCGGTATAACCGAAAAGTTACGGAACATCTATAAAAATTTCAGCGAAGCCGATGCCGAAGAGATCAAGGGAACCGAGAAGATAACTAACCATGATGTGAAAGCGGTTGAGTACTTTATAAAAAAGCAATTCGACAACCTGGAGCTCGAAAAGTATAAGGAATTCATTCATTTTGGACTTACCTCGCAGGATATTAATAATACCGCTATCCCCTATTCATTTAAACTGGCTTTGGAGGAAGCGTATTTGCCGGCAATTAATGAATTGATCGGCATATTGAATGGCTATGCAAGCGACTGGGACGCAATACCGATGCTGGCGCACACCCATGGTCAGCCCGCATCGCCAAGCCGCCTGGGAAAAGAAATTCGTGTTTTTATTGAACGCCTGGAAAATCAACTGAAGCTTTTAAAAATAATCCCCAATTCGGCCAAGTTCGGCGGGGCAACCGGCAATTTCAACGCGCATCATCTTGCTTACCCGGAAATTGACTGGAAAGCATTTGGGAATCATTTTGTAAACGATATCCTGGGCCTCTGCCGTTCCCAATACACCACGCAGATCGAACATTACGATAATTTTGCCGCACAGTGTGATGCTCTTAAGCGGATCAATACCATCCTGATCGACCTCGACCGGGATATGTGGACCTACATCAGCATGAATTATTTTAAGCAGCGCATAAAAGCCGGCGAGATCGGCTCATCGGCCATGCCGCATAAAGTAAACCCCATAGATTTTGAAAACTCAGAAGGCAACCTGGGTATAGCAAACGCGTTGTTTGAGCATTTTGCAGCAAAGTTGCCTGTTTCAAGGCTGCAGCGCGATTTGACCGATTCAACCGTGTTGCGCAATATTGGTGTCCCGGTGGCCCATTCGCTCATAGCCATCAAATCAACCATTAAAGGGTTGAATAAGTTATTGTTGAACCAGGAAGCTATCAACGCGCACCTCGAAGCCAACTGGGCTGTAGTGGCCGAAGCAATCCAAACTATCCTCCGCCGCGAAGGATATCCCAATCCGTATGAGGCATTACTGGATTTGACGCGCACCAACCAGCGGGTAAACGCCCAAACCATCGCCGAATTTGTCGATCGGCTGGATGTTGACGCCGTGATAAAAGAAGAACTAAAAAAGATAACACCCTTAAATTATACGGGGGTATGAGCTGAAAGCCGAAAGCTAAAAGCTGAAAGCGAAAAGCGAAAAGCAGGTGAATAATGATGGATTACAAAAAAATTGGATTGCATTTATAAAGTTTTTGAGGGGCGAATAACCTTTTGCCTTTCACCTTTTACC
>JABDGE010000152.1:0-2585 GCA_013286235.1 Bacteroidota bacterium | reverse complement strand
GGCATATAGTGGTGGTTTGGACACTTCATTTTGCTGCATTTACTTAACACAAGATCTGGGCTACGAAGTACATTCCGTCATCGTCAATACCGGCGGTTTCAGCGAGGACGAACTCAAAAATGTAGAAGAACGCGCCTACAAAATGGGCGTAACCTCGCACCACGTGGTGGACGAAACCGAAAATTTTTATAATACCTGTGTCCGGTTTTTGATCTCTGGCAACGTATTAAAGAACAACACTTACCCATTGTCGGTAAGCGCGGAACGTGTTAGCCAGGCAACCGCCATTGCCAACTATGCTAAAGAGATCGGCGCTGAATTTGTTGCCCATGGCAGCACCGGGGCCGGAAATGACCAGGTGCGTTTCGATATGATCTTTAATATCCTGGCGCCCGAAGTGGGTATCATCACCCCTATTCGCGATCTGAAACTGAGCCGCGAACAGGAGATCCAGTACCTGAAAAACCACGGCGTTGAAATGAATTTTGAGAAAGCTAAATACTCCATTAACAAGGGTATTTGGGGCACATCGGTTGGCGGTAAGGAAACGCTGACCTCCAATTTAGGTCTGCCGGAAGAAGCATGGCCAACGCAGGTAACCTCCTCGGAAGTAAGGAATTTAGAACTGCATTTCGAAAAAGGCGAGCTTTGGGGCATCGACGGACATGCTTACGACCATCCAACCAAAGCCATCCAGGAACTGCAGGCAATTGCACAGCCATATGGCATCGGCAGGGATATCCACGTAGGCGACACCATCATAGGTATCAAAGGACGTGTGGGCTTTGAAGCTGCAGCGCCAATGATCATCATAAAGGCGCACCACACACTTGAAAAACATGTACTAACCAAATGGCAACTTTCCTGGAAAGATCAGCTTTCCTTGTTCTATGGCAACTGGCTGCATGAGGGCCAGTTCCACGACCCGGTCATGCGCAACATAGAAGCCTTTTTAACTGATACACAGCAAAACGTAAGCGGAAAAGTATTTGTACAGTTGCATCCTTATCGTTTCCAGGTGATGGGGATCGAATCGTCGCACGACCTGATGTCGGCCAAATTCGGCAGCTATGGCGAAATGAACAACGCCTGGACCGGCGAAGACGTGAAGGGCTTTTCGAAGATATTTGGTAACCAGGTGATGATCTATCATAAGGTGAATGCCGCATCCGCCCCCCAGCCCCCGCTGGCTAGCGGGGGAGCTTAAAACTTACAGCTATGAATGCAGACAAGAAAATATTGGTCGGGATTGTAGGCGGCGCAGGGTACACTGGGGGCGAGATGCTTCGCATCTTACTTAACCACCCCAACGTGGAGATCGCTTTTGTGCACAGCACAAGCAGCGCCGGCAAGCATGTGTACGATGTGCATAAAGACCTTTTCGGCGACACCGACCTTAAGTTCGCTGCTGAACTGGCTTTTAACATCGATGTGCTGTTCCTGTGCGTAGGCCACGGCGATGCGAAGAAATTTTTGCAGGCCAACACCATCCCTGAGCATATCAAGGTCATAGACCTTAGCCAGGATTTTCGTTTAAACGGTCATACCGCGAAACGCGAATTCGTCTATGGGTTACCCGAGTTGAACCGTGAAGCTATCAAAACTGCGCAAAATATTGCCAACCCGGGTTGCTTTGCAACTTGTTTACAATTGGGCCTGCTCCCGTTGGCGGCTAAAGGATTGCTGAATGCTGAAGTGCATATCACGGGTACAACCGGGTCAACGGGGGCAGGTCAAAGCTTGTCGGAAACCACTCATTTCACCTGGCGGAACGATAATCTCTCTGTTTACAAAGCTTTTGAACACCAGCATTTAAACGAGGTAGGCCAATCGCTGCGTCAATTGCAGCCGGGCTTCAACCATGCGGTCAATTTTGTTCCCTACCGGGGTGATTATACCCGGGGGATCATCGCATCCATTTACCTGGATAGTGACTTAAGCGAGGCCGAAGCGTTAAGGATTTACCAGCAATATTACGTTGGCCATCCGTTTACCCACGCTACAAGCCATGACATCGACTTAAAGCAGGTGGTTAACACTAACAAATGCTTTGTGCAGGTGAAGAAACATAGCAATAAGCTTTTGATTGTCAGTATCATTGACAATTTATTAAAAGGCGCTTCCGGCCAGGCTGTGCAGAATATGAATTTAATGTTCAATTTGGATGAGAAAGCCGGACTTCTTTTGAAGGCGTCAGCTTTTTAAATAAAGGGAAACTATTGCATTCGTTCTAATATTCTTAAAATGAACAACTTCGATATCATCGATGAACTCTTGGCTGGCCTTAACAATTTAAAGCCGATTAAGACAGAAGATCAGGCTCGGCTGGCAAGAAAATTCAGACTTGAATTTAATTACAATTCGAATCATATCGAAGGGAATACACTTACGTACGGCGAGACTGAATTGTTGTTGATTTTCGATGACACGACTGGTAATCACCAAATGCGTGAGTACGAGGAAATAAAGGGACATGACGTAGCTTATCATTTCATAGAAGAACTATCAAAAGACGGTGAACGCCCCCTAACTGAGCAGATAATAAAAAATTTGAATGAGATCATTCTTGTACGTTCGTATTGGAA
>JABDGE010000151.1 GCA_013286235.1 Bacteroidota bacterium | reverse complement strand
TCATCCGCTGTGAGCTATATGGCGGCCGCCTGGATCGCCAGCTTGTTTTTTTGGCACTAAGCTTTAATAATTGATGTATTGTTCATCGAAGGTCCCGTCGGCATAAAAGTCGATAAGGCCGTATCCCGGCGCTGTTTCGCGTTTGTTGCCTTCCCACCATGCCCCGCTAACCGCCCCGTTGCAGATATACGTAACGTTATTGTAAACCACCTTATCGCGCAGGTGGATATGCCCGCTAAGGCACAGTTTAACATTGGGGTGCTTATAAAAAAGGCTGATGATTTGGGCAATGTCGGTATGCATGTCGCCACCTAAAACCTCCCACCTGTTAACCGTTGTTTGATCGTCGACCATTGGCGTTGCCGTAAGCAAAGGAATGTGCGACAGCACGCAGACCGGCATCGTTGCCGGGGTGCTGTTCAATTCGTTTTCCAGCCACGCCGTTTGCTCGTCGCCCAGTTTGCCGATGTACCAGGTGCCATCGATATCCAGGTGAACGCTGTCTAACAAAATAAACTTCCAGCCGTTGCGCGAAAAACTGTAATAGGGCGAGGCCAACTGCAGCTGGTTGATTGAATAAGCTTTTCCGTACAGCGCCTGTCCTTTATCGTTTTCATTCCACCAGATATCATGATTGCCCAGAACATAGTGAATGGGCAGGCTGCAGTCTGATTGAATGGTTGCATGCCACAACTTCCATTCGGTATCAATGGTGTCGAGGTTCTCCTTGTTCATGTCGAACACTACATCACCGCCGTTCAGGATAAAATCCACGCCCGGCTGTTGCTGCACATGGTGCAGGCAGCGCGCGAAACGTGCAGGCGCATCCCATTTGTCTTTTAAATGCACATCGGTGAGATGGGCCACACGCAACACGGGCTTTTTAGCGTTAGTACTGCTTTTAAAGGGTAAGCCCGGCATTAGCGCCAGTGCGCCCAGGCTTTTGAGTAAGGAGCGTCTTTCCATAAACAGCGCAAGATAAGCTTTATTAGAACCAGGAGCGAGGAATAGAATCAAGAGCCAAGAGTCAAGAAAAATTGGAAAAAGTGCAGAAACCGACAGCATAAAAGTCCGTATTTGATCCTGTACGTAAGGGATAGTCCATGCCGGGGATGCTAAGGGCCATTATGCAAGATCGTAAAAGTTACATCGATGATGTATGAAGGAAGGGAGAAATGATGGGGAGAATCATAGCCCTCCGGTCTTGGCTTCTGGCTCCTGGCTCTAATAAGTTGCCTCGAAATTAAAAAAGCGTATAATGGGCGCGGCATGTATCAAAACAAACTCGCCTGCGCAGCCCTCTCCAAAAGACGACTTTGCAGACTTTCAGCCCCCTTGATATGATAGACCTCAGATTCCCGGTACCTGGAGGCTACCACAACATTCACCCCGGCCGAACAGGCATCAAACAACTCTTGCACCAAATCCGGATCGTTGTTGTTTTTTGACAGGTGCGAGAGCAGCAGATGCGTCATGAAGGGCGGGCGGTGGTTTACAAAAAGCTCCATGGCCTGTTTATTGGAAAGATGGCCATTGCCGCCACGGATGCGCTGTTTTAAATGATAGGGATAGCCGCCTTTGTCGAGCATTTCATCGTCATAATTTGCTTCGAGGAAGGCGGCATGGCAGCGGTTAAAATAACTGACTACGTTAACGCAGGCTATGCCGATGTCGGTAAATATGCCGATGGTGGTATCGTTGCCCGAGACAATAAAACTATGCGGATGGCTCGCATCGTGCTGTTTGGGGAATGCCGTTACGGCTAATTCGCCGATGGTAATGGTTTCGAAAGGTGCAAAGGGCGCCACAAGGTCATCTTCCACCGCCAGGCCGCAGCTTTGCCGGGTAGCGGCGGTTACATATACAGGCAACTGGTATTTGCGCGATAAAACCGGCGCCCCGTTGATATGGTCGGAATGCTCGTGGGTTATAAAGATCGCCTTCACTTTCCGGATAGACAAACCCAGCCGCAGCATGCGTCTTTCTGTTTCGCGGCAGGAGATTCCGGCGTCGATCAGCACAGCCTCATGCGCATTGCCGATATAATAGCAATTACCATTGCTGCCCGAATTTAACGATGCGATGAAGAGAGACATGTGGTAAAAATAATTCGTTTTCGGGAGAAATGCGGGGTTTATTTCGGATTTACGATTTACGATTTCGGATTTGGACTGAATACAGCTAATGCGGATTGCGGAATGCCGATTGCGGAATGGTGAGTTGCTGTTACTGGGTACGATCGAGATGCACAAGCTTTTTCCACTAAATCCGAAACGGCGACGCCCTTGAGCACAACTGAAAAACAACCTGCGAAAAATTCGACCCCATACGTGAAATTCGCCCTAATTCGTGTAAATCAAATCCAAAATCGAACATCCGAAATCCGAAATCGAAAATCCCCTATCTTTACCCGCATGGATTCACCGATAACTTTGCCTGTACTGAATGCCGAAGAACTGCGTGTGCTTGGGGCATTGATGGAAAAAAGCAAAACAACACCCGATTACTACCCAATGACCATCAACGGGCTCGTGGCTGCCTGTAACCAAAAGACTTCGCGCAAGCCGGTAGTGCAATATGACGACAATACCGTTGCCCAGGCCTTAGGTACGCTGAAAAGACGGGGCCTGATATCCACGGCTACCGGAGGCTCAGACAGGTCTGTAAAATACAAGCACAATTTTGCCATCGTATTCCCTGTTCTGCCGGCCGAAGTTGCTATTATTGCCCTCTTGATATTACGAGGTCCGCAAACGCCGGGAGAGCTAAACACCAATTCGGGGAGGATGCACGAGTTTGACTCGCTGGAAGAGGTACAGGCGGTATTGGAGCGGCTCAGCACCCCCGAAATGCCTTTTGTAGTACAATTGCCGCGGCGCCCCGGTCAAAAGGAAGTGAGGTATGCGCATTTGCTGGGCGGTACGCCGGAGATCAGTGACGATGACGAGGCGGACGAACCGACAGGCCGCCATACTTCGGCCCTGGAATCCCGCGTTTCCAGATTGGAAACCGAACTTGCTTCCTTAAGAGCCGAGTTTGATAAACTGATGAAGGAGCTTAGCTGATCACCCAAATCTAAAAAACTTAACGGCGGATAATTTGTATTTACTTAACACAAGTAAACCAAAATAATTTGCCATGAAAAAACTAAGCTATTTTATGATGATAGCGCTTGCCTGTTATTTACTGCAAGGCTGCCATTCCAACAATTCGGCTACCACTACTGATAGCGCGACAACCACCGTCGACTCCAGCAAAACTGTCGCCCTGCCAACAACAGATAGCAGCGACGTTAAATTTGCCAAAACGCTTGCCGCAGGCGGCGCGGCCGAGATCACTTTCTCCAAACTGGCCGAAACGAAGGTAGAAGCCGGTAAGCTGAAAAATTTCGCCGCGATGATGATCACCGACCATACTAAGGCCGGCGATACCCTGAAAACAATCGCCACAAAAGAAAACATTACGCTGCCCGATTCGATGGATGCCGACCACCAAAAGAAGTATGCTGATATATCAAAAATGTCGGGCGTCGCCTTTAACGAGGCTTATGTAAAACTGATGGTAGCCGACCATAAGGACGCCGTTGGTTTATTGCAAGATGAGTCGAAGAACGGCAAAGACAGTACGCTGAAAGCATTCGCCACTAAAATATTGCCAACCGTTCAGATGCATTTAGACGCCGCTAATAAGCTGGCGTCGGGTATGAAATAAGATTTTCGTAGTATCTATAGGGGTGTTTTTTAATAAATTTCTCTTAGAACACACTTGTTCCATCTTGAATCATCTTGTATGGCTTTGTTAAAGAAGTATCAAAAATACCGCCTTATTTTTGAACCGAGGTTTAAAGAATAAGCGCGCTGCGCCATAAAATCATTGGCGGGGACACTATAAGTAAGCGGGGCACGAATTTTACTTAGTGTTTATTGTTCAACCCACCAAACAGGGTAGTCTGCAAAGACTACCCTGTTTTTTTTTAAGATTTTTTAGGCTGACAATGTGAGGCTTTCTTTCCAACTGCGTATAAAGACCAAATCCCCATAGCTTACGTGAGGATTAATTTTTTTCCCTTCGATTGCGAAAGCAAAGGGAATGCGTTCTTAACGTGAAAGTTGATGTAAAGGTCACTATATGTTTGATAGTAAGATCAGTTCTTTCGCTATGAACTCAATCAATTGGATGATTTCCGGGTTCCTTATTGCGTCTATTTCATGCAATTATTATATATCAATTTCAGCCCTCTTTTTCGGATGCAACGCAACGATCTCCGGCTTTTAAAAATCTTTCCTCACATGTTTATACTTATCTAATAACGCATTAACTGATTACAACAATTCGAATCCATCCTGCAGCCTGATATCATCGGATGCGCTGCCGATCATCAGGTTAAATTCGCCGGGCTGTGTGCCCCATTGCAATTGGTCGTTATAAAACGATAATTTTTCCTTATCGATGGTGAACGTCAATGTTTTGGTTTCGCCGGGCTGGAGCATGATCTTTTGAAAATCTTTCAGCTCCTTTACCGGGCGTACGGGCTGCGAAATTAGCTGGCGCAGGTAGAGCTGGGCAACTTCCTCTCCGGCATATTTCCCCGTATTGGTTAGGTCGAATGAAACAATAATGGCTCCATTGCTTTGAAGGCTTTTGCCGCTCAATTTAAGGTTGCTGTATTTAAATGCGGTATAGCTCAAACCATACCCAAAGGCAAATTTAGGGCTGTTGGGCAGGTCGATGTAGGCCGACGTATAATTTACGTCGCTGTCGTTTTGCGGCGGCCGGCCGGTATTGTAATGATTGTAGTAAATGGGTATTTGCCCCTCGGTCCTGGGGAAGGTGATGGGCAGCTTGCCCGAAGGGTTGTAATTGCCATAAAGTACATCGGCGATGGCATTCCCGGCCTCGTTGCCCAGCCACCAGGTGTATAAAATAGCAGGCACGTGGTCGGCCGTCCAGTTGAACACCATGGGCCTCCCGCTCATTAAAAGTACAACCACCGGTTTGCCGGTCGCCATGATCTTTTGTATCAATTCTTCCTGCACGCCGGGCAAATGGATATTGGCGCGGCTTTTGGCTTCGCCTGTCATGTCCGGACGTTCACCCATGGCCATTACCACCTCGTCGGCCTGCATGGCTGTTTTGAAAGCTTCGTCGAACCCGGTGCGGCTGGTGTCGGTTATATCGCAGCCTTTTGCGTAAAGGAGCTGTGTTTTGCCGGCTGCCTGCTGCATCCCTTCATACAGGGAAACAATTTTGCCCTCGTCGCCAATATCCAGCGACCAAAAACCTTTCATCTCTTTTTTGGCCTTTACCAGTGGGCCGATCAGGGCGATCCTGTTCAGGTTTTTCGACAGGGGTAGCACCTGTCC
Source organism: Bacteroidota bacterium (assembly GCA_013286235.1). Lineage (GTDB taxonomy): Bacteria > Bacteroidota > Bacteroidia > Sphingobacteriales > Sphingobacteriaceae > Mucilaginibacter. The sequence continues at coordinate 2,376 of JABDGE010000151.1, read as the reverse complement.
CTGGTTTTTGAGCAGCACGATGCTTTTTCGGGCCATATCACGCGCGGCGGCGATAAACTCCGGTTTGTTGAGCACACTTTTTTCGCGGTCGGCATTGCTGTAACGGTAGGGATCATCGAACAGTCCCATCTCAAATTTTTTGGTGAGGATACGGCGTACCGCCTCGCCGATCAGTTTAACCGGAACCTTGCCCGCGGCTACCAGCTTTTCAAGGTTATTGATATAGCTGCGGCTTTCCATATCCATATCGTTTCCCGCCTTGATGGCAAATTCAGCCGCCTGGTCGTTGTCCTTTGCATAACCCTGTTGCACCATTTCGCCAATCGAATTCCAGTCGCTTACCACAAAACCTTTAAAGCCCCATTTGCCTTTCAGGATGTCGCGCTGCAGGTAGCTGCTGGCAGATGCCGGGGTCCCGTTGAGCGAGTTAAAAGAATTCATAAAAGTGGCCGCTCCTGCCTCGGCGGCTGCCTTAAAAGGAGGGAGGTAAAACTCCCAAAGGGTGTGCAGGCTCATATCCACACTGTTATAATCGCGGCCGCCAATCGCGGCGCCATAGGCGGCATAATGCTTTGCGCAAGCCATTATGGCATCCAAACTACCGAATCCATTTCCCTGGAAGCCCTTAACCCGGGCACGCGCTATTTGTGAGCCGAGGTAGGGATCTTCGCCCGCGCCTTCCATCACACGGCCCCAACGCGGGTCGCGGGCAATATCTACCATTGGGGCGAAAGTCCAGTGAACGCCGCCCGCCGCGGCTTCAGTTCCGGCAATGCGTGCCGAGCGCTCTATGGCTGCAATATCCCAACTGGCGGCTTCGCCGAGCGGGATAGGGAATGTAATGCTATAACCGTGTATCACGTCCTGCCCAAACAGCAAAGGGATCTTTAAACGCGACTGCATAGCGGCGTCCTGGAACGCGCGTGTATGGGCTACGCCGGTTATATTTAACACCGACCCGATCTGGCCTTTCCTGATCTGCTCCAACTTGTCGCCTACATCAGTAGTTATGGGCCCGGTGGCAGCCCAATCGCCGTTAACCTGGTTCAACTGGCCAATCTTTTCGGCCAGCGTCATTTTCTTCATTAATGCATCGACTTTTTGAGCGACGGTAAGCTGCTGGCCGTCCGCAACGGAAAATGCAGCAATAAGGCAGTACAGCGGCAATAGTTTAAATCGGTTCATTCCTGTAAAAAGTTTATGTAAAAGCTGAAAGCGAAAAGCATAAAGCTGAAAGCCAAAAACTCAAAGCTAAAATATTGATAATCATCAATGCTATTTCAATTCATGTGAAATTAGTTGATAGATAATATAATTCCGGTTAGTGGTTTAACGCACGGTTGTACCCCATCAAGAATACCGTTTTTAAGACAAATATTGGCGGACAATGCAATAAAATTAAAAAACCGGCGACAAACAAAAGCCCCCGGGTTTAGCGGGGGCGGGCGCAAATTTTTAAATGAAACCAAACCCTTATGCGGAAAGCCTGTCGTGGTGTATTTCCTCGAGGTAACCGCGTTCGTTGACGGCATAACGAGCGCCTGATGTATCGGTATAGTTTTTTGGGATCCTGATGCCCCTGTTTTTCTTTTTCAGAGGAAAAAATAAAGGCACAACCAGCAAAGCCATCATGGTGCTGACCTGTAATATTTCAATGATCATAACTTCTTGCACTAAATAAACAATTAAGCCGGGCACTGCTAATTGGTTTGTTCAACTAATGAAATGAATTTCACCGGTTTATATCTTCAGGTTTCCAGTGCCTTATCGAAAATAAAGCTAAATCAATGCCAAATAATTTCAAAGCGTTGAAGCATTACTTAGAATTTGATAACAAAGCATTATTTAATACAAAAAAATAATTTTAAAACGCTAGTATCCCTATCAAATTGATAAGATTTTATCAATTTGAAAATAATTTTATCAAAGCGTTTTTCATTGTTTAACCGGCATTTTACAGCTAAATCCATCATATTCCTGCGTAAAATTGCTATGCATGCATAATTAATTGATCAATGCCGGTAAAATAGTGGACACCGGGTTGGATGCTCCTTCGCTGAAGCTACGGCGCACGAAGTGTGCAGATGTGCGGATGTGAGATGTGAGCGGGTTCATAGCAGGAGGTGAGGATGCTCCTTGAGACGAGATGCCGCGAACAAAAAACTCCGGGCGATTTACCCGGAGCTTTTACTATAAAAAACTTAATAGTCTTAGATTATTGCAACAAACAAGCTTCCTGCGGGAACGATCTTGGTGCTTTGAATAACCGAGAAAGGCATCAGGTAATAACCATGAGCACCCCATGGGGTTCCCCATTGGTTTTCTACGATAAATGCACCGCCACCTGATATAGTGCTGTCAATCACATATCCGATG
>JABDGE010000150.1 GCA_013286235.1 Bacteroidota bacterium | reverse complement strand
GTCAAAAGCGGGTATGTTTTTCTTTGCCTGATGATATTGCTCTACGAGGCATTGATTTGTAAGAATGACTTAATGTGTCCACACGACAGCTAAATTTAGGGGAGGAGTGTTTTTTGAGAACCTTCCCTGCATTGACTTCGTTGCCAGGTTAAACATAGGAGAAACAGAGGCTTTTGTCGCTTTACCCCTCCCGGCCTCCCTTAAATTTAGGGGAGGGGTGTTTTTTTAATCCTCCTGCGGAGCAAATATTAGAAGGAATCTGTGGAAAAATTTTTCTTTTAAAGAGGTGTTATTAAACTCGATTTCACTGGTAGACTCGGGCTATGCTATGAACTAATCGTGAATTGTTGTTACTTTGCGCTTAAATTCTACCGGTTTGGACAAAGGGCTCATCGATCAGTTCATTATAAATTCGCTTAAAGAAGATGTCGGGGACGGCGACCACACCTCGCTCGCCACCATTGACGCCGGCACCCAGGGCAAAGCAAAACTTTTAGTTAAGGACGAAGGCATTTTAGCCGGTGTTGAGTTGGCCGCAGAGATATTTCATGTTGTTGACCCCGATCTCAAGTTGAGCGTCTATCTGAACGACGGGGCAAAAATAAAACCTCATGATATCGCTTTCGAGGTTGAGGGCGATGTGCAAAGCATTTTGAAAGCCGAACGCCTGGTGCTGAACTGCATGCAGCGCATGAGCGGCATAGCCACTAAAACGCACCAAATAACCGATTTGCTGAAGGATACCCACACCGAAGCTCTCGATACCCGCAAAACAACGCCCGGCCTAAGGTATATTGAAAAATGGGCGGTGAGAATTGGCGGTGGCGTTAACCACCGGTTTGGCCTTTATGACATGATCTTAATAAAAGACAACCATGTGGATTACGCCGGCGGCATTACGCAGGCAATTGAAAACGCGCGGGAATATCTTAAACGACACAACAAAACGCTTGCGATAGAGATTGAAGTACGAAATTTTGACGAATTGAACCAGGTTTTGCAAACGGGCGGAATAAACCGTATTTTGCTGGATAATTTCAATCTCCACGACTTGAAAGACGCCGTAAATATCATCGGCGGAAGGTTTATTACCGAGGCCTCGGGCGGAATAACCATTGACAATGTTCGTGACTATGCCGCCTGTGGTGTCGACTATATTTCCATGGGTGCATTAACACATTCCGTTAAAAGTTTGGATCTTAGTTTAAAAGCGGAGATGAGTAAATAGGATGAGGGGAAAATTACTTAACCTATCAACGACAAAACCCATCTTACCTTTAAATAACAGCCCATCAGTAACATAAAATTATTAATATTGTGGTGAGATGATAACACCCTATTCTCTATCGGCCCTTATCCTGGCCTATTTATGCGGCTCGATACCAACGGCCGTGTGGATAGGCCTTGCGTTTTATGGGGTTGATGTGAGGGAATATGGGAGCGGCAACGCGGGCGCTACCAATACTTTCCGGGTGTTAGGTAAAAAAGCGGGCATACCCGTTATGCTATTAGATATACTGAAAGGCTGGACGGCTACCAATCTCGCCTTTTTTATCGGGGTTTCCACCACCGGCGCTCCCAACTCCATCGCCTATACCAATTACGCGCTGGCATTAGGGATAGCGGCAGTGATGGGTCACCTCTTCCCGATATTTGCGGGCTTCCGCGGCGGAAAAGGGATCGCGACCTTATTTGGAATGATATTGGCAATTCACCTGCAGGCTGCGCTCCTTTGCGTGTGCGTTTTCATCGTGGTTTTACTCATCACCCGCTATGTTTCCCTTAGTTCTATCATCGCCGGATTTTCATACCCCATCGGCGTTACGTTTATATTTCCGAGTAATCGAGCCGTAGTTATTTATGGAATGTGCATTTGTATCCTGATCCTGGTAACCCATCAAAAAAATATCGAAAGGTTGCTGAAAGGGAAGGAATCGAGGGTAAATCTTTTTAAGAGAAGAACCGCCTGAGGCTGCGCAATTCGTCCGTATCAACATTTGCCAATTTTATTGCCATGCAACGTCGTTTTTTAAAGGCAGAATGGAAAAACCTGTTAATGCTCAATTACGAGGTTGACCCTGAAATATTAAAGCCATACCTGCCGTTTGCAACGGAGATTGACCAATGGGAGGGAAAAACCCTGGTAAGCATGGTAGGTTTTATGTTCGAAGAGACCGCTGTGCTGGGTGTGAAATGGCCGGGACACGTCAACTTTGAGGAAGTGAACCTTCGTTTTTATGTGAGGCATTTTGACGGCCGGGAATGGAAGCGGGGGGCGGTATTTATCAGCGAGATCGTGCCGAAACGGCTCATCGCGCTGATAGCCAATAACCTGTATAAAGAGCACTACCGTGCGTTGCCGATGCGGCATAATTTCAGCCTGGTTGACGATGATCATTCGCTATGCTTATATGAATGGAAGCTGAATGAAACGTGGAATAAACTGGGCGCCATTGTAAGTCACAGTTTTGAAGAAATAAAACCCGGCAGCGCAGAGGAATTTATTTTTGAGCATTATTGGGGATATAATAGTATTGGTGAAGGAAAAACGATGGAGTACCAGGTTGAACATGTTTCATGGGAAACCGCGGCTGTTAAACACCCGGTTTTTGAAGCTGACATAGCAGCCCTGTATGGTGACGCGTTTGTCCCCTACCTGGCGGTAAAACCCTATTCGGCTTTTTTTGCCAAAGGATCCGAGATCAATGTGCGGGCCGGAAGAAAGATCACCCTGTCAGCGAGCGGACAGAACTGATAGGGCAGCAACGAATTAACGCTCCGCTTTGTCCGACAAAACCTGCAGGATCGCCGTTACCTTGAGCAAACATTCTTCGTATTCCTTTTCCGCATTGGCATGAAACGTTATCGCGCTGCCTGCCTGGAAGGAAAGATACCGGCTTGCGCTATTGTACAGAATAGTCCGGATCACTACATTAAAATCAAAATCGCCGTCGGGGCCGAAATAACCGATCGCCCCCGAATAAACGCCACGCTTGCTGCGCTCATAATGCTCCATCAGGCGCATGGAGCTTACTTTCGGGGCCCCTGTCATGCTGCCCATGGGGAAGGCATTTTTTAGGGCCTGTACAGCAGAGGTTTGTTCCTCCAGTTCGCAAACAACAGTAGAGATCATTTGGTGAACCTGGCTGAAGCTATAAATGCCAAACAATTCTTCCGTTTTCACGGTTCCCGGTTTGGCGGATTTGGTGAGGTCGTTTCGAACCAGGTCGACTATCATCACATTTTCCTGCTGTTCCTTGGTATGTGCCTTTAAGCGCTGCTTTATCGCATCGTCTTCGGCTTTGTTAGTACCGCGGGGGGCTGTTCCTTTTATCGGCTGCGATATCAATTTGTTCCCGCGTTTTGCCAGGAAGCGTTCGGGCGATGCGCAAATGATATATTGGTGATCATGCCGAAAAAAAGCTGAAAACGGATTGGGCGAGACCTGATTCAACTTCACAAACACTTCCAAAGGGTTTATGACCGCATCTTCAGCAAAAAACTCCTGGCAAAAATTAGTTACGTAAATATCCCCCCTTGCGATATGCGCTTTTATTTTCGCTACAGCTTCGAGGTATGCGGATTTTGTAAACCGCGTTTGAATTTTAACTTCAGGGTAATCAGCATCAACATAAACACTTTGATCCTGAATGCTTTTAAACAAATCCTCCGGGTCGTCCGCAATAAGCTCCGCCTCGGAACCCCGGATAACGACAACATATTCGGGGACAAAAAAATACAAATCCGGGAATTGCAGCCCATCCGCATTAGCGGAGTGCAGCTGTTCGGTTTCGTTTTTCAGATCATATCCCAAAAAGCCTGTTATCCAGCCCGGGTTTTTCAGATGAAATGCGGCTAATTTGTCGAATGCGTCGCCGGAATCAGCTGTCAGCTCAGCCTTCGCGCCGCAGGCCACCATGCAATCGAAGCGGGAATATTTGTCGAAAAAATTGTTGGAATCCAGGTAACAACAAACCCTGAAGGCTGATGCCCATTGCAGCGCCTTTCGTTTAAAATCTACCGGATCGACTAAGGATATGATCACGACGAAATGAAAAGAGGCGCAACCCCTGCGCCCCGATACATTAATGTAACACCAATGTTTGCACCCTGTCGGGTCCGACAGACAAATACTTTACGGGAACACCCAACTGCTCTTCCAGGTAGTCAATATAGGCCTTTAGTTTAGCGGGGATTTGAGAAACTTCTGTTATGCCGGTTAAGTCTTCCTTCCAGCCGTCGATTTCCTCAAAAACAGGTTGCGCTTCAACCGAACATATGTCATACGGCATGTAGTCAATCGTTTCGCCAAGGTAATTATAATGCGTACAGGCATATATTTTGTCAAAACCGCTTAATACATCTGCTTTGGTCATTACCAGTTGGGTAACCCCGTTCAGCATGATAGCGAATTTCAACGCGGGAAGGTCGATCCAGCCCGTACGGCGCGGCCGGCCGGTGGTGGCGCCAAATTCATGCCCTATGCGGCGAAGTTCTTCGCCGGTTTCGTCATTTAACTCGGATGGAAACGGGCCGCCGCCTACGCGTGTGCAATAGGCCTTGAAAATGCCGATCACCTCGCCTATCGTGTTGGGTGCGATACCCAGCCCGGTACAAGCGCCCGCTGTTGTTGTATTCGACGACGTCACAAAAGGATAGGAGCCAAAGTCGATATCCAGCATAGTACCTTGCGCCCCTTCGGCCAAAACCCTTTTTCCCTTCCTCAGGTATTTGTTCACGATATGTTCCGAATCCACCAGGGGGAATTGGTTGATCAATTCAACCGCCTCGAAAAATGCTTTCTCACGATCCGAAAAGTCGGCGACTTCACCATACAAAGCCTTCAGCATTGACACATGCTTATCAGTCAGTTTCTGATAACGCTCCCTAAAGTCGGGCAGCGTAATATCGCCGATGCGCAAGCCGTTACGGCCAGTTTTATCCATATAAGTCGGGCCGATGCCTTTCAGCGTGGAACCAATCTTACCTTCGCCCATTTTTTTCTCCGAAGCGGCATCCAGTAACTGGTGGGTAGGCAATATCAGGTGCGCCCTTTTTGCAATCATCAAATTGCCTTTGGCCAGCAGGTCGTGGCCGGCATCCTTTAATTTATCCAGCTCACGTTTTAACGTAATCGGGTCGATCACCACACCGTTACCGATGAGGTTCATGGTGTTATCGAAAAATATCCCCGAAGGAATGGTATTCAAAACAAACTTTTTTCCATCAAACTCAAGTGTATGCCCCGCATTCGGCCCACCCTGGAAACGGGCGATCAGATCATAGTCCGCGCTCAGCACATCCACGATCTTTCCTTTACCTTCATCGCCCCACTGGATGCCTAAGAGTACATCAACAGCCATTAAATTATTTATCTTTTTTTACAAGATTTTTGTTGTTTATTGAAATTTTTAAGACAGGGTCAAATATCATAAAATTTATGACATCCTTTGGCAAATTAACCATTTACAATACTCGTCTTCTAATTCTTTCGGGTAGTCCTTAAATTCCGGATAAGCTCTAAATGATCCTTCTTTATAATTTATAAAATCGGCGGGGTTCAGTTCAAAAACAATACAGCAAAAACTAACTTCCTTGGGCCCAAAGCATTTTGTCTTAACAATTTCCTTGCGAATTCTTTCATCGCCATAAAAATTCCGAACAGCAACGAAATCGGTTGAACTGCCCCGATATACCACCCTCTCAAGCACATTAAGTGCGCCATCCTCATAGTCAATGCTGTCCAGGTCAACATTGTTAAAGGCGTTTTTGCTCAAAACCGGCTTATCCATAACTTTCTATATAACTTCAGCGATTTTCGTCCAAAATTCAGTAGCAGCTTCTTTCGGTCCCGATAGCTATCGGTATTCGGACTTTGCTGACTTTCGGACTAAACTAAACTTTTCTATCGCAATAACCTGCCCTCAGTTTATCGCAGTTACCATACAGGTTCAATGAGTGGTGCTTGATCTCAAACTTCAGCAAACCGCCCATCATACTTTGTATCTGCTGGATACGGGGATCGCAAAACTCTACCACCTTACCACAGTCGATACAGATAATATGGTCGTGCTGTTTGTAGCCGTACGATTTTTCAAACTGGGCCATGTTCTTGCCGAACTGGTGCTTGGTCACAAGGTCGCATGATACCAGCAGTTCCAGCGTGTTGTAAACGGTAGCCCGGCTAACGCGGTATTTTTTATTTTTCATGTGGATATACAATGATTCCACATCGAAATGGTCGGTCCGTGAATAGATCTCTTCGAGTATTGCAAAACGCTCCGGCGTCTTTCTTAGGTTCTTGTTTTCGAGATAAGCCTCGAAAATCTTTTTCACCATCGCAATGGTTTCCTGTTGAGGCATAGTGTTTTATTACGGGGTAAATTTACGAATTTTTACTTTGCAGTTTGCAGTTTTCGGTATGCAGTTTGCAGTTAATCGCCGCCAACTGCCCACTCCCAGCTGCCCACTGACTAAGAAGCTTTCCTGTCCGGCTATGAGCCATGGACCATGAACAAATTTTACTTTGCAGTACACAGTTTGCAGTAAAATCGCCGCTAACTGCCCACTCACTACACCCAACTGCCTACGATGCTTTCCCCGTCCGGCTATGAGCCATGAACTATAAACCTTCCGCAAACTGCCCACTGAGCACTGCCAACTGCCTACGAGGCTTTCTCAACCAACGAATCAAAACGGTTTACGCCCGTTACGCCTTTTACAGTCTTTAATTTTTTTATCAGGTTATCCAAATGCTCGGTGTCGTTTACATAAACCATAATGGAGCCTTCAAATATACCGTTGTCGCTGTCGACCGTAATGGAGCGCATGTTCACTTTAAAGTCGTTTGAAATTACAGTGGTTAGCTTATTAATTAAGCCCACATCATCAATACCGGTAATCCGCAAACCGGTTAAAAATGCCAGTTCCTGCTGGTTGGTCCACCTCGCTTTTACAATACGGTAACCATAGTTGGACATTAGCTTCGCTGCGTTAGGGCAATTGGTGCGGTGTATTTTTATGCCATCGCTCACGGTAATAAATCCAAATACATCATCACCGGGGATGGGGTTACAGCAATTGGCCAGCTTGTAGTCAATTTTCTGCATGTCCTCACCAATCAGCAGCATATCGCTGTCTTTGGCTTTGAGGTTGCGCATCAGGCTTTGAACCTGTTCAGCTTCTATTTTATCCTGCGGCTTATTGTCAACCTGTTTTTCCGAGGCCTGGTAGTCTTTCAGGTCCTTCATATCAATGACGCCCTGCGCCACATTGTAGAAAAGATCCTGTACCGATGGCAACTTAAAAAAGTAGCTCAACTTATGGATATTTTCGGAATTATAAGTGATCTTCAGCGACTTCAGTTTTCGTTCCAATATTTCCTTGCCGTCTTCCGCTATCTTACGTTTTTCTTCCTTTAATGCCGACTTGATCTTGGCTTTTGCCTTGGCAGTAACCACGATGTTCAGCCAGTCTTCCTTAGGGGTTTGCTTGCCGGATGTGATGATCTCTACCTGGTCGCCGTTTTGCAGCTTATGGTTCAGCGGCACCAGCTTGTGGTTCACCTTTGCACCGATACAGCTTGCGCCCACATCGGTATGGATTTCGAATGCAAAGTCAAGCGCCGTGGCGTTTAGCGGGAGCTGTATCAAAGCCCCTTTAGGGGTGAAGATGAATATCTCGTCCGAGAACAGGTTCATCTTAAAATCGTCGATAAAGTCGAGGGCATTCGATTCAGGGTTCTTGAGCATTTCCCGTACCTTTTGCACCCACAGGTCGAGCCCGCTATCGGTTGACGATTCTTTATATTTCCAATGCGCGGCGAAGCCTTTCTCGGCGATTTCGTTCATCCGTTTGGTGCGTATCTGCACTTCCACCCATTGTCCACGGGGACCCATTACAGTGGTATGAAGCG
>JABDGE010000149.1 GCA_013286235.1 Bacteroidota bacterium | reverse complement strand
CACTGACAAGCCGCTTCGATTAATTTGTATACCTTTTTTGCAAGGTAAAATTCCCTACCGGTTATGAGCCAAAGATCCTCATAGCCAGCCTCTTGTCCTCAAAAAAACTTTTCGTAAAGTAACTCATAGTGTAACGTGAGCTTACACTACGAGTTAGCTTAGCAAATCCCGATTTGCATTCGCTATAAAAACAAAACATATTTATGCCGGATTTCAGGAATTAAAAGCAGTAAATCCCGATAGCTTCCTAAAATGGAAGCCTGGACAATTAATCAGAAAACGCGTGACCCGTTTTCAATCCCGTTCTTTGACAATAACTTAATTCCCGCTGGTGTTGATTTTATCAACAATAGTGATAATCATTAGTTTGTGGGACGTTAACCGCCGTTGTTGGTGTTATCACCAACAACCTATGAACCAGCAACTTATGAAAACTTGCAGCCGCTGGCTTGCCCGGTTTTGACCAGCCTGTCCCTCGTTTATCGATGGGCAGTAAACAATAACCCCGCAAAAAAAGTAGCATTAACCACGCATTACCCCGGCTTTAATTGCTGGAAACCCGGCGAAAACATAGCATTAACCACGCATTATAGTGCATTAAAACACCATTATGATCGCTGAAAAGATGAAGAAAAAAGACTTAACATATTATAAATCAATACCTTGGTAATTGTCTTATCCATTGGGCAACCGCCCAACGTTTCTTCGATTTGCTATTATTAGTTTATAAGCTGTAATGAATTTGGAAAACCAAAATAATAAAATCACCATAAAACGGAGTCTTTCTAAATGTCCGGAATTTATTATGTGATTCTCAAAAAAAAATCACACGAAATTCACACCCCGTTCACACGGAAATCACACGCTGATCACACGAAATTTCACAAAAATCACACGGAATTCACATGGTGTTTTTTCGGGAATATAAATGTAAATAGTTGATATTGAATTATTTGACACATCGAATATCTGCTCCGGGTGCTAAAAAATAAATATCCCGCAAAAAAACACACATCTGCGCGTTTAAACCTATAAACAGATAACAGGACTAACATAATGCCGGTAAACAAAAAACAGGATTATTCCTCGGCGGCCGTAGCCCAGGCGAAGGCGGCTAACAATTGTGTAAACCTATTTTAGGACGAGGCAGATGAAAAAACAGCCACCATCAACCACAAGCAATCCACCATTAACCACAAGCAATCCACTATCAACCACAAGCAAATCACCATCAGCCACCATCAGACCACAATCTGTTTTGGGTAAAAAACAATCGTAAACAACTGATATTTAGTTATTTGACATATTAAATCTTTGTTCCTGGTGCTAAAGAGAATAAATTTCCCGGCGAAAAATACACATCCGCACATCTGCCACTTCCCGCCGCCCACCACCAACTGCTACTGCTACTGCCACTGCTACTGCTACTGCCACTGCCACTTAAACCCCTACTCCACCTTGTACCGAAAAACCTTCCTCCCCAACTCACCCTTCCCGTCTATCCCCTCAATCACTACCCGATAGTTCCCTTTGCCGTCGGCATTAAAATACTCAAAAGACGCCTGCCCATCCTTGTCGGTTCCAACATGCGGGTTCCAGTAAATAGTGCTGCGCAGGTCGGGCAGCTGTGCATTTGTTCGGGGGTTATCATACTGCGGCGAATAAAACTCGCGTACTTTGGCGTATCCTTTGGGCATATAGTTAACTACACCCGGTGCATACCGCTGGTAGGAGTAGTCTGCTTTCCCGGTTTTAGTGGTGACGATCAAAACGCCCGCATCGCCCCTGCCGCCATACATAGAGGTATATTCAATACTGCGCAGCACCTCAACGCTGGCTACATCGCCGGGGTTTACGCTAGTGAGTACTATTCCGTCCACATACAAGCCATCCAGCACGATCTGCATAGGCCGGTGCAGGCTGCGCATCAAAAAAGGCGTGTCGTTCCTGAAAATGATGCCGGCTATCCTCCCCTGCAAACAATCGGTTATATCGCCGCAGCCGCTGAAGATATTATCCTCCGCGCGCAGCACCTGGTCGGCATTACCGGGGCCGTTTAAGTTCGATGAGTTTTTTATCGGCTCGATCCGGGTATCCTTAACCACCACCTCCTTTAATTGAATAGACCTGTTAACGATCCCATACTTAACACCGTTGTTGTATTGCGCTTTGCTGTTCAGTAAAAAAGGCGACCGGCCATTGTCAAGGTTCACCAAAAAATCGGGCGCATTTTTGAACCCGGCAGCCGGCGCCGGCTGAACGCCTTCAATGTCGACCTGTATGTTCTTGCCGTTCTTCGCTGTGCGCGCCTGCACCAGGAATTTCACGCTGTCTTTGAAGATCAGGTTTTTAAAAACAAAGTTGCCTTTACTGTCGGATACGGTATCGATCATAAAAATACCTCCCTGGCTCGAGAACAGGGTTACTTTGCCGTTTGCTGCAGGTTTGCCCAGCAGGTTTTTTAAGTGGCCCGATATTTCGAGCGTTTTTTCGGGCGCAAACGCTGCGGGCGGGTAAGTGTCGTCCAATACTTTTTTCCATTCAAAACGGCGGTAGCCCTGGGTAAGCATCAGAACATCCAGGTTGCTCCTGGTTTCATCATTTTCATCGTGAAAGTAATAACCCGGCTGCTCCACATATCCTTTGAGATCGGATGTAAGCAACAGGCTGGAGAGAATGCCGCTTGCCTTGTTCTCATCGGCCGGCACTTTGGTTTCGTCCGTCACAGCTACAGAAAAGCTGCCCTGCGCCGGTTTTCCATCTTTATCCCTCGCTTGCAGGTTTATCCTCACCTTTTGCCGGGTGGTATAAGCTTGCTGGTCGGTTATCGTTTCGAGCTTAAGCTGATCATGGTTTTGGATAAAAGCCAGCCGTTCGTTCAGCGGCTCGCCGGTTGCGGAGAATAAGGTAAACTGCACAATACCGGTCGGGAATTTACTTTTAGCCATATCGGCCGTAAAAAACTTGCTGCCGGGTTTGCTTTTGCCGGCATAAAACACCGTTCCGCCCGATTGCGCTACCAGGCTCAGCACATCGTTTGGCCTTGCACTTGCGCTTACATCCGGTCCCGGCAATATTTTTACATGTAAAATGTCCGGGTCACTGTTATCGATAATTAAAGAATATCCTTCATTGGTCGCTGCCGGCAGGGCGACCGTTTTTTCGGAACCGTCGCTGTAAGTCACTTTTGCACTATAGGTTTTCCCGCTTTCGGGTTTCAGGCTGAACAGGCCCATCCCCAAATGGCTGCTGCTGAAGGTTGCAACCTGGTTGTTTGCCTCGTCCGTAACCACCCCTTTTATATGAACGCCCAGGCCATCAGCCCCCGTGGCTTTAAAAGCCACCTTGCTTTCATTTCCGTTTACGAGGGTGCCGCCTTCCGGAAAAAACTGCAGGTCCGTATTAGTTGAGGCAGCTTGTATCAACAGGGTTTTCTCCGCCTTTTTTCCATTTGGTAATTTAAGCCAGGTTATGATGCGCCCGGAAGTCAGCGTGACGGGATCGGGGTTAGTAAATTCAAGGTGCAGGTTCCCTTTATCATCTGTTTCCGACTTACCCTCCGCTATGTTTTTATCGCCGAGTCTTACTTGGTAGCTAACTTGTTTGCCGGTATAAGGAGCGCCGTCAATATTGGCATAATTAATAACTGCGTTCACCTGTTGCTTTGCACCCGCGGGGCCGTAGCTGAACGTGGTCTGCGTAAAAACATCATTGGTGATGGCATTGGAGATAGTTAACGCCTGGTCGAAAAAATAATCCGGGCCGGCGTTTCGCATCCAGTTGGTATAGGCCCTTACCCGGTAATTGCCTTCTCTCAGGGTGTCGGGCAATTGCAGGTCGCCCCAGGTAAGCCCGTTGATAACCGGCAGTTTAATATTTTCCTTTACGGAATCCTGCGCATTGATCAGTTCAACAGTGAGCACACCGCTTATGGCCGACAACTGGTGGCTGCTGCCAACGGTGATATAAGCTTTAAACCATATATCGTCGCCAATCGCATAATAGGGCCTGTCCAGCTGCAGGTAAACCTTTTCCTGCGGGTTGGCCGAAAGCCATTTATTTAATTGTGAAATGATCCGGTTGACAGGGTCGTCATCAGACCGGGCGAACGCCGACAAAACAAGCACACAGACGGCCGCAAACAGGCCGGCATTAATCCTTCTGTAGTTCATGCAGGTAAATAAAACCCAAATTAATTATTTATAAAGCCTGACAAAGTAACAACTATGTTAAGTACAGGGTTTTGAATATTTTTTGCCTAAAGAGTATCATTGGGCCGGGATTTCGGCCACAAATTATCATATTAACAAAATATTATTTTGTAACTAAAAGGTTACAAAGTCTTTATTATTAGTTAACATTTCATTAACTAAATTACAACGTTATTCTACCAGTTTTGCAACGATTCTATGAAAATTCACTAAAAACAGCTACAAAACATGAACTTTTTTACATTTTTTACATCAAAAACCTCATTACCAGCGATGAGCGAAGGGCAGCCCGGGACGGATATTCCCAGGGTAAAAAGCCTGCAAATAACAGGAAAAACGGCCGCCCGCACGTCTTTCCTGCTGGTTGTACTGCTCGCAGCCTGCATGCAGGTTAATGCGGCTGTAAGCATCGTTCGGGGTAAGGTGGTGGATGCGGATACCAAAGAACCTTTGGTCAGCGCGACCATTACGATAAAGGGGACCAACAAAAGCGCCTCGGCAGGCCTCGACGGTTCTTTCCGCATTGACGTATCCGGCGTTGATAACCCGGTGTTGGTTTTCACATACCTCGGCTACGTTTCGCAGGAAATTACGGTTGCCGGCAAAACCGACCTGGGCGAAATAGCGCTGAAGTCTGCCTCGACAGGCATGAGCGAGGTGGTAGTGAATGGTGACGTAGCGATCGATCGCAAAACGCCGGTAGCGGTTACAACCATCGGCGCACAATATATCGAAGAGCACATCGGCACACAGGATATACCCGAGCTATTAAATATAGTACCGGGTGTTTACGCTACACAGCAGGGTGGTGGCTATGGCGACTCGCGCATCAGCATCAGGGGTTTCTCCAGCGAATCCGGCAATGGCAACGTTGCTTACACCATAAACGGTATACCCGTAAACGACCCCGAAACGGGTGCGATCTATTGGTCCGATTTCTCCGGTGTAACGGATGTTACCAGTTCTATACAGGTACAGCGCGGATTAGGGGCATCAAAAGTGATCGTTCCATCTTTTGGCGGTACCATCAACATAACCTCGCGCAGCACGGATATGCAGCAAGGCGGTTATGTTTGGCAAACAACAGGTAGCGACGGTTTCGAAAAGACTGCTGTCCTGGTGTCGACCGGTGTAAATTCAAACGGATGGGCTGCAACCATTGAAGGCAGCAGAACATCTGGTAATGGCGATGCCGACGGCCTGAACTTTTTAGCATACAATTATTTTGTTAATATTTCAAAAATTCTGACGCCGAACCAAACGTTATCGTTTAACTTAATCGGTGGCGACCAACACCATGGAGAGCGTTTCGAGGAGTCTATTTTAGACTACCAGCAAGCGCCGCAAGGCATCAGGTGGAATGCCGGAGTGGGCGTTAAGGACGGTGAGCAGATCAATCCGTATACAAACTTTTTCAGCGAGCCCTTCCTTTCATTAAACCATGACTGGACCATTAACGACAAATCAAGCCTTTCGACCGAATTTTACGGCATTTTCGGAAGCGGCGGCGGCGGCGAAATAGGCGGCGCGACACCTTCAAGGATCAGCAATTTGTATTCTCCGTATGATTTTACCGCCGCGGAACAGGCGAACGCGGCAAACCCTGATGGTTCGGCCCTTACCTGGCTGTACAACTCGCATGATATTACCAATTGGTTTGGCTTGAGAAGCACGTTTAAAACCATGCTCGGCAAATACACCACCCTGCAGGCAGGGGTCGACCTGCGCTATTATCACGGCCTTCACTATGAAGAATTGACCGACCCGCTGGGGGCGAATTATGTGCTCGACGCTTATACCGGCGCCAAGAGCACAGCAGAGGGTGAATCAGCGGGCAACATTAATAACCCTAACAACATGGCAGTTGCAGGGGATAAGATAAATTATGATGATGAAGACTACGAATTGTCGGAAAGCGCCTTCGCGCAGGCTGAATACTCGAAAGATAAATTCACCGCATTCCTGACCGCTACCGCGGAAAATTCCGGCTTAAAGCGGGTTGATTATTTCAACTACCTGAACAGCGACCCGGAACAAAAGACACCTTACGTAAACTTCGGGTCGTTCCAGCTAAAGGGAGGCGCAAACTACAATCTTAACGACCAGATGAACGTTTACGCCAATATCGGGTATCTAACAAAACCACCCTATTATGCTTCCGTATTCGAAAATTACACCAACCAGATCAATAAAATGGCGGTAGATGAAAAATTATTCAGCTATGAATTGGGTTATGGCTACAAGTCTTCCGGCTTTAGCGCGAAAGTAGATTTATACCGCACTGCATATAAAGACAGGTCTGATCAAAGTGCAGAATATGATCCCGCAACCAATCAACAGTATAGCGCCAATGTTACCGGTGTTGACGAATTGCACCAGGGGTTGGAAGCGGTACTGATATGGAAACCTATTAAGGAGATTACGTTAAGAGGCTCGGGCTCATTTGGCGACTATTATTATACCAATAACCCCGGCCCGACATCGGTTTTTAACAACCAGGAAAAACTGGTGGAAACAATACCGGTAATAGATCTTAAAAATGAAAAAATTGGCGACGCGCCACAAACCACTGCCTCTATGAGCCTTGACGTTAACGTGCTGCCGCAAGTAAAGCTTGGTGTGATATGGAACTATTTCGGCAATTACACAGCGAATGTTCCGTTTGAAGATTATACGTCGCCGGATCTGCACCCATACAAAGTTCCCGATTATTCGCTCTGGACCTTTGCCGGAACCTGGCGTTTCAAAATGGCAGGCTTCGATTCGGAATTAATAGGCACCATTACCAACTTATTAAACACCAAATATATTTCGGATGCGACAGACGCCGGTGCAACCGGCCTGGCATCAAACGCCGAGGTTTATTATGGCTTGGGAAGGCTTTTTACAACCGGTTTGAAGGTTAAATTTTAATATTAAAAACACATTACGATGAAAAAGATATATCTTTTTATGGCGGTTGCGATCACAGCATTTGCATCCTGCCAGAAACAACCTTACATAACGCCGACGAGTCCGTTAACCAAGGCAGGGGCGTTGACATTAACGCTAACACAGGCAGATTACCAGCTATTGCCGAAGACGGATTATCCATACAATTCCTATAATTTTAATTCAACCACTGATGCGGACACGTATATTCCGTTGATATTGACAGCCCTGGAATCGCCCTTTCTTAACAATGGTTCGACGGCGACCGTAACCTATACCCTGGCGCCGGCTAACCTGAAAGTTGCCGATAGCCTGTATGCCGATGATTATTATAAGCTTACCAGTGCCGACTATGTAAGCGGCGGAAGCTACTACGGCGATTTCAGTTCGGGCCAGGTGCTTGCATTCTTATATATTAAATACCCTAATGCGGTAGCCAACCAGTTAGCCATACTCAGCTACACATTGTATTCGGGTGGGGCAGATCAGTCGGTGGTCAACTCGTTTTTATTCCTCAATGGCACATGGATACAAATTTACCAGGTTACCCCGGCGGAATACACCGAAGCCGGCGAAGGTAAATACGATCAGTTTACCGCCGCCGACTTGAGCAAGCTCCCCGGTGAATTCAATTTCTTTTTGAAGAATGATATCACCATTGCCGACACCGCCAAAGCCGGCGATGTGGATTATGTAAGCTACAGCTATTACGCAAGCGGCAATTACCAAAAGGTTTTGGCGCTTACGTACGACGGAAGTAACTGGGGTGCAATTTCAACCCAGGCAAC
>JABDGE010000148.1 GCA_013286235.1 Bacteroidota bacterium | reverse complement strand
CTCGCGGCTGATGATGGACCGGATCATTTTCCTGGGCGATGCCATTTATGAAAATATCGCAAACATTATTCAGGCTCAATTGCTTTTCTTACAATCGGCTGATGCCAAGCGCGATATACAGATCTACATCAATTCGCCCGGCGGCTCGGTTTATGCGGGTTTAGGGATTTATGATACAATGCAATTCATATCAAACGACGTAGCGACTATCTGTACAGGCATGGCGGCATCAATGGCCGCAGTTTTATTGTGTGCAGGCACAAGCGGCAAAAGAGCGGCTTTACCGCATGCCAGGGTAATGATCCATCAGCCTTCAGGCGGTGCGCAGGGGCAGCAGTCGGATATCGAAATTACGTATCACGAGATTACAAAACTTAAAAAAGAGTTGTACCAGATCATAGCCGACCACAGCGGAGCCCCCTTCGAAAAAGTATGGGATGCATCCGATCGCGACCATTGGATGATCGCCGAGGAAGCAAAGGAGTTTGGTATGATAGATGAGATTTTACGCGGGAACAACCCGAAGAAATAACATTTTGAAACAAATTCATAAAAATTACGTAACCAAAATGTTAAGATAATAATTGGGGTTTTGGACTATCAGGTTACGATAGTTTCAACTTAGTAAAAAAATTATTATTTTTGAGTAGCAATTTATAAATCGATGAATAAAAACAGCAAGGAAATCAGGTGTTCGTTTTGCGGAGCCGGTAAACAGGATTCCCTGATGCTGATAGCCGGGCTCGACGCGCATATCTGTGATAAATGCGTTAACCAGGCAAATGAAATATTAGCTGAAGAATTAAAAGTACGCAAGGTAAAAACTTCACCGCAGGTGCCGGCTATATTAAAGCCGGCCGAAATTAAGGCCCACCTCGACCAGTATGTCATTGGCCAGGATGATGCCAAGAAGATTCTGTCCGTAGCCGTTTACAACCACTATAAACGGTTAAACCAGCGGATGGATAAGGACGAGGTCGAGATCGAAAAATCGAACATCATAATGGTGGGCGAAACCGGTACCGGTAAAACGTTGCTGGCCAAAACGCTCGCCAAAGTATTAAATGTGCCTTTTTGCATCTGTGATGCAACCGTATTAACTGAAGCCGGTTACGTTGGGGAAGACGTTGAAAGTATCCTGACAAGGTTACTCCAGTCTGCTGATTATGATGTGGCTACGGCGGAGCGCGGTATCGTTTACATTGACGAGGTCGACAAAATTGCACGCAAAAGTGATAACGCCTCCATAACTCGCGACGTTTCCGGCGAAGGTGTGCAGCAGGCTTTGCTAAAAATATTGGAAGGCACGCTGGTAAATGTTCCCCCGCAGGGAGGACGTAAGCACCCTGATCAAAAAATGATCACCGTTAATACCAACAACATCCTGTTTATTTGCGGCGGCGCTTTCGACGGTATCGAAAGAAAGATCGCAAATCGCCTTCGCACACAAACCGTTGGTTACAAGCTAAAACGGGATGATGGCGAGGTTGATATGAAAAACCTGTACAAGTACATAACCCCGCAGGATTTAAAGTCTTTCGGGCTTATTCCCGAGTTGATAGGCAGGTTGCCGATCCTCACATATCTTAATCCCCTCGACAGGGAGGCCTTGCATAATATTTTGACCGAGCCAAAAAATTCGCTCCTCAAACAGTATAAAAAGCTGTTCGAATACGAAGGTGTTAAGTTGGATTTCGATGATGAGGTGCTTGATTTTATTGTGGATAAGGCAGTTGAGTTTAAATTAGGTGCACGCGGCCTTCGCTCGATATGCGAGGCCATCATGATCGACGCCATGTTTGAGTTCCCGTCGAAAAAGGATATCAAACGTTTGACCGTGACTTTGGACTATGCGCATGAGAAATTCGAGAAATCCGATCTGAAAAAATTAAAGGTGGCTTAATAGTAAGTACACAACCAGTCATTTTTTTTGTAACAAACCCTGGTTTATGCCGGGGTTTGTTGTATCGCAACTTGCCGACTGCATTAACGGGATAAAAAGAACGCTATGAATGAACAACTCGATATAAAGAAAGACGATCAGCCGTTAAAAGACGGCAAAAAATCGCAGGAGACAAATAGCCCCATAACAAGTGGTCTCAAAACGAAAGAAGCGATCGTTGTCAATTGGCTTCCGCGCTATACCGGGCGCACCCTCGCTGAATTTGGACAGTACATCATTCTTACGAATTTCTCCAAGTACATCCAGTTATTTTCTGAATGGAATAACAACGCGCCGGTTTTGGGACTGGATAAACCCATGCAAAGCGTTACAGCGGATGGCATAACAATCATTAATTTTGGGATGGGCAGCTCTGTTGCGGCAACCATTATGGACCTGCTTACCGCCGTAAGTCCCAAAGCGGTGGTATTTTTAGGAAAATGCGGCGGCCTTAAAAAGAAAAATAACGTAGGCGACCTCATCCTGCCCATCGCGGCTATACGCGGCGAGGGTACTTCGAACGATTACCTTCCGGCCGAAGTGCCCGCACTGCCGGCTTTCGCTTTACAAAAAGCTATTTCTACCACCATCCGCGATTTTGGCCGCGATTACTGGACAGGAACAGTCTACACCACCAACCGTCGCGTATGGGAGCACGACAAGGAATTCAAACGCTACTTAAAGAAACTACGGGCCATGGCCATAGATATGGAAACCGCCACCATCTTTACCACCGGCTTTGCCAATAAAATTCCGGCAGGCGCCCTGTTGCTGGTGTCCGATCAGCCCATGATCCCCGAAGGTGTAAAAACCGCCGAAAGCGATTCCAAGGTAACCGACCAATACGTGCAAACACACCTCAAGATCGGTGTTGAATCGCTGAAGCAATTGATCAATAACGGGTTAACTGTCAAACATCTGATTTTTTAGGCATTTAGACATCTTGCCACTCACACCTTGTGCAAACTGCTACTGCCAACTGTCCACTCACACCTTGTGCAAACTGCCACTGCCAACTGCCCACTCACAACTCGCCACTCCCTACTCACCAATAACAACCGTCTTCATCCCCTCCCTGCCATAAAATACCGGGAAATACATCATTTCAGCTTTCGCCGGATTTAAGGTGTATTTGCCGTTATACCTCGGTATAAGGTTTACCGTAAACTCATACGTGCCCTCCTTTAGCTTGCGGCAAAATATGCTCACTTTCTCCTTGAAATATTCCCGGTGGACTTCATTGTTCTGCCAGGATTGTTCTTTCCCCTGGTACGAGCAACCTGCCGGGATTGGTATTTCTACCATTACAAAGTCCGCATCCCCCTTCACCGTTACCCTGGCCTTTAATTGAACAGACTCGCCGCCAGTCAGCCTGGTAATCTTATTGCCGTTCTTTTCAAACCAGGTTTCAATACTAAAATCCTTGTTCACCTTATCCGGATTTTTGTTCCAAAACCGCTGGTAGCCTGTAATATAAACCGCCAGGCTTCCTGATTTGCTTATGCTGACCTCCTTGTCGGTCAGGGTTGCAGTATACGGGAAGTTGGTAATAGTTTGCGTTTGGGCCCCTTTTATGGTGATCGACGACGGATTTACCTTTTTGCTTTCCTTTAATAGGCCGGGCAGAATAGTTTCCAGGATTAATGACGATTCGTAAGTGTTACGCCATTGTCCTGAACTGCGTTGCTCCAAAAAATACCCCCTGATTTTAGGGAGTAATTCCGGGTGCTTACCGTCTTTTGCCAATATCCTGTAGGCCAGCAGGCTAACCTGTATCGAATTGTCGAAAAAACGAGTATTATTTTCGCCCCAATAAACATTTCCAAAAAGCGTATGCCGTTCCCGGGCAAACAGGCTGTCCAGTTTTACAGGTATACCAGCTTCTTCCTGTAAGAGTATCAGGCTAAAACGGTCATACTCCGAACTCTCTCTATTTTCTGCCATGTCCTTGCTGATTATCGTTAAATACCGCGCATAGGCAACCTTTGCCTTTAATTTTAAGAGCAGGCGCAGGCAGGTCAGTTTATCGTCGCCACGATAACTTTCCATCTGGTACACCAGGTATTCAGTCAGCTTTTGCTGATCGATGTCGATGGCATACCCTTCACGTAGGGCGTCCAGCAATGCTTCCACGGCGTGCAAGCTGATCCACAATTCCTCATCCGTATCTTTCCACCACCCCCAGGTGCCCTGGCTGCGGCGGTTCTCCTGCAGCTTTTTTATAAGTCCGGTTATGTTTTTTTCATAGCGGAATGGTTCGCCCAGGTAGGCCTTGATCTGCTTTTCTGCTAACAAGCCCTTTAGCTTCGAGGCCAGCTGTTCGTTGCACAAGTATTTATAGTCGCGCAGGTGCTGCGCCTCGTCTGCCAGCACGGGTAATACGGATGCCTCTGCCCGCAGTGTAACCGGGCCCAGTTTAGGGTTAAATTGCAGATTAATGCTGGTGTCGCGGTCAAGCGCCGCGAATATGCCTTTGGTTTCTTCCGTTCCCTGTTTTATAACCGGTATCTTCCGCCGCTCGCCGTCGAAATAACCATCGCGTTTAATGCTGTATTCAAACGCCAGGCTGTCGGCGCCCATTGTCGCTCTAACATTCAGCGTGTCAATTTTTGCATTGTCCACGGTAAACGAGTCGGCTTTTAGTGTTTGTCCGTTATAACTGAATATCCGGGTGACTTTAGCTTTATCAGCATTGTAGTTGGCAACCTTGCCAATAGCACTCAATTCGTCGCCCTCAACAGCAAACAATGGCGATATAAAACTGGCGCTTAGCGGTTTAAACGACTTGATTTCACCCTGAATAAAACCCGACTGCCGGTTGCCGTTAATTGCGGCCACAAAAGTACGCCAGTTGGTAATGTCATCCGGGAAAGTGCTAATGAAGCTGGCCTTGCCGTTTTCATCGGTTCTTAGCTTTGGCTGCCAGTAGGCGTAGTCGGAAAAGTTTTTGCGGATGGTTTCGCCCGTATCGCGGGGAGCGACAGCTATCTGGCTTGTTTGTGTCTTTTCCCTGTTTGTAGTGATGATCACCACGCCATTTGCTGCTTCTGATCCATACAGCGCGACGGCTGCAGCGCTCTTTAGAACATCAATGCTTAGCATTTGCGCCGGGTCGATCCCGGCAAGGCTTTTAACCGGCACTCCGTCTATAATATAAAGCGGTTGCTGGTTGGGTAACGAAGACATGCCCCTGATGTGGCTAATTCCATTCTCCGACGTAACCACAACACCGGCAACGCTGCCCGACAGGCCATTTACCATGGCTACCGATCCCGTTATGTCTTTTCTCAATTGTGTGTTATAACCGATAACTACTACCTCATTCAACGATGAACTGGCCGGGGTAAGCGATATTTTAATCCGTTTCCCCAGTTCTATCGGCACTTCCTTTGTAATGTAACCGATATAAGATATGATCAGCTTGCCATCCTCCGGCGCTTTTAAATGGAAATCCCCGTTTATATCGGTCACGGCTCCTTTGCCCGTTCCCTTAACTCTTACGGAGGCACCAATAATCGGTAACTTGTCATCGGCCCCCACAACCTGCCCGGAAACCTCATCCTTGAATTCGTCTTTACTTAGATATTTCTCGTTAAAAGCCTCTTTTAGTTTTAGCGCGTCGTTTTCAATGTTATTGTCCGAGCCGTCCCGCCAGGTTTTCCTGCTTTCAATAACCAAGTTGATTTTTATGCTCACCGAATCTCGCGGGTGAGTAGGAGTGATCCTGAACTTATAAAAGTTTAAACCACGTGCTTTTATAGCGATATTTTCCTTAAGGTCGTATTTGTCGCCTTTTAACAAAAACAGCAACCGGTAGTTTCCGCCTTTGAGTCCATAAAATTGAGTTAGATTTCCAGGGTACACCGCTATAAAATCCGGGTCGTTATATTTATAAATAATGATATTCTTTATAAGGGTCGGATCTTCTCTTTTTTGTATACTCCTTTCTATCAGTAGGCTTCCGGATTCCGGCGAATTCGATTGCTGGTTACTAAATAAGGCCTGCTGATTACTTCGGTTGTCGAGGTAATCCTGCCAAATACTATCAGCCTCCGTTTCAGTCAAAACATATTGGGTATAATCCGGAACTATAGTTGCTGTCAACAATATTTTATTGAAGGGGTATTTCGAGGCGATGCTGGTTTGTTTAAGCAAGCCCGGCTCGAATTGATAAATATATCCCGGTTCGGTTTCAAACCCCCGCAGTTTTTCGCCTTGTACATCCAGCAGCGCAAAGTTGTCGCTCAACGGACCAGTTAGAACGGTACGCCCCGACTGCTCTGAATTTAAAAAGAAGACCTGGTCTCGTTGGGTTAGCAGCGCTCTTCGCTGTGCAAAATTGTTCACGACCGTGATCATGTATTTATTAATTAATGAGGCTTCATAGTCGCTCAATGTATCGGATACTTTAACAGATTGCGCGAATTCTGCATTTAAGCCCAGGATCAATTTTTTTGATTTTTCCACCGAGACACTGTCAAGCTTTATCATTTGATTGCCCGTACGAAACCTGAGCATGTGTTTTCCGGGGGACACATTAAAGCTGTATCGCTGCAGTTGCTGGGCCTGGCTGAAGTACACCGGGCGTTCATCTATATAAAGAATATGCACCGGTATAATTGCTCCGTTGCTGACTATAAAAGGTGCAATTTGCGTAATGGTATCTATGCCGCGTTCTTCCATACGATAAATCGCCTGGGTATGCGTGAATTTATAATAAGTAATACTGTCAAGCCCCATCGCCTTACTCCACCGCTTCCACTTCAGGCTTAATTGGCCGTTTGCATCGACATCGTCCAAGTCAAAAGGTGTTTGCCGTTTCCTTAAAGGGTAGGGTGGCCCCATGTAGGGGATGGAAGGAGTACGGTAATTATTAAACTTTTTAGTCAGCGACCATGCGGTTAGGTCGGCATCAGCAACCGGTTTGCCTTCCACATCGGTAACCAGTATATCCGTTTGCACCTGCTGACCCGGGTAGACTGTCACAGGCTGTTTTACTGCAATATTAAGCTTGTCAGCCCGGTATACAAGTTCGTTGGCCTCCGCTGTTTTTATTTCGCCGCCCCACATATAATGCACCAAAAAGTCGAGCCGCTTTGCCTTGCTATAGGCAATCTTATAGGACAGTCGGTCGCCATCGCCGGCGTCAATAAGACGCTCTCCCGCAAAAACCGAGTACCAGAAATGCAGGTTCCTCGGATTGTCAACTTTAACAAATAGAGAATCGGCAGTGCGATCTGCCGCCAGCGAAATATTCCCCCTTTCATCTTTGAAATCGAAATCTGTATCGGTACTGTCGGTTTCGATATTGTAGGATGCTGCATAAGGGTTAATAATGACCGATGCCGGAAGCATTACTTTTGTAGATGATAAGGTATCGTCGTTTGCATCTAACGCCGCTGTGGTGGCGGCCGCGCTAATGTCCTTCCCAAATTCTTTATACCTCACTTTTAACGTGTCGCCGCTAAGTTCCGTGGTGATATTGAACCTTTCGAATTTGTAGGAAGCATCTACCCGCTGGTCGTGCTCTTCGTTGGCTGAATTACGAAACTCAGCATCCGCTAAAAAGTCGACATCGGCCTTCGGGAAAATAGAATCAGGGATTATTACTTTTGTTTCGCCTATGGGGTCAAGCTTAAGTTCGTGAGTCCAAAGCGTATCGGGGACAAAGTCGCGGTTTGTTTTAAAATATTGAACCCGGCTGGTGGTTAGGGTTAAGGTTACGCGTCCATCAGGAACAGGCATGTCGTTTTCGTCTGTCGCTTTCAAGTACATCACTCCCGGTTCGCCTGGCCTTAGTTCGGGTTTGTCCATACGCGCCTTGAAGTTTATCGACTTCAGGTCGTAGTCTTCATAGCCAAAACTGCTGCTGATCAACACCTTGTGGCCATCCTCGCTGATGACATCGCCCCTGTGGTTGTTATTTTTTCCGGGCCTCGTTATTGTCGGGTCTTCAAGCAGGAGCGTGCAGCTGCGGTCCAATGTTAACTTTAAACTGTCATTAAGTACAAAATCAAACGTAAAACCGCCGTCACGATAACTTTTTACCGTTCCAATCGTTTTTTCAGCATCATTGTAGCTGTCTTTTAACCGTACAAGCAATTCGCTCGTGGTTGCCGGCATCTTTGAATTGGTTTCCACCAGGAATGCTTTTAGCTTAACG
>JABDGE010000147.1 GCA_013286235.1 Bacteroidota bacterium | reverse complement strand
TAGCCGAAGCATCGGGCCGCTATTTACACTACGCTAATTCGTTATATGCAGTTATCCGAAAAATTAAAAAGCGCCATCGAAGACCACCCCGCAATTGTCGCATCGCTGAACAATAAAGGCAAAGGCAATAAGTGGGATAATTTCACCCGCACCCAGTTTAATATTGCCGCCAAAGTGATCAACAGGCAGATCAGTAAAGAAGTATTAGCCAATCCCGACCTCGTCGAGATGAACCTCATCATCGGCCGCCAAAATCTCGAAAAACAGCTGCGAGCACTCCGTTGCAGCCATGTGTACGATTTTATCAAATACCTCGGCAACCTTGGCGAATACCGTGTTTTCAACTGGGTAAGCGGCAAAACGTTGCAAAGCTACTGGAGTGATGGCGACGCAAAATATATAAAGGTGAACGCCCTCGTCGTTTTTTTGCAGATCCCTTTCGCCAAATGGGACGAGTGGCAAAAAGTACCCGATGAGCACAAAGAGGCCTACCACAATAAACTGTCGCGGCAATCCTACGCAAACAATGGCATGGGGCGCTCGTCACTGGCCATCGTTAAAAACTATTACCTCGGCAACTATTTCCTCTACTACCCAAAAACCGACGGCAGCCGCAATATCATCAAAACCCCATTCATTTTACGCGAACTTGAAAACGGACAGATCGTCGTAAATTCCGTTTCCGAAGGGCACCGCTACAGCGGCAAGGTCATCGGCATCCGCGACGGCTGTTTATACATTAACTGCCAAAACCTCGACTTTGAAGAAATGGAACAATACGTGTTCAACATCGGCCTCGAAACCAAACCCCAGGTACTATTCGGGGTAAGCACCACCGTCAGCGTCCGCAACCGCAGGCCTGTCGCCTTAAAAAATATCCTCGTAAAACAATCACACGAAGACAAAAACTTCGATCGCATCCCCGAAACCGAGCTACCCTTTGATCAAACATTCATTGCCGACAGCGAAGAAGACATCATCGTACATTATTTTAAAAACAACGCCTTTAACATTATAACCACCAACAGTTGCCGGCGTCTGGAGGACGTAAAAAACCTGGTAAGCGGTTAAGGCAGATGCCCCTTCGCTGAAGCTACAGCGCACAAAGTGTCCAGATGCATCCCGTACGTGCGGGATGCAAACTGTGCGGATAAAACCATTATCGGAACCGCCACCAGACCGTCATGGCGGTGATAACCTTGAAAAATTCTGAAGGGGAGATGACAGCGGGAGGGGGGGTTACAGTGAGGCTCTCGAACTGCGGTGCGCAAAGGCCTTCCCGTACACCACTTTTCACGAACTGTCATGGCGAGGAACAGCCTGCCCCGAGCATTCGGGAAAGCCACCTCTACTCCAGGGGAGTCATTCGAACACATGCAAATCAATACGTAAAATGTGGTCAGGCCCCCACAGCCGCAAGCCAGTCCCACCTGCAAGCATCAACTGCCACTGCCACTGCTACTTCCCAAAACCCCTCCTCCTAAACCACAAACATCTCCCCTCCCCCATACGGCAACACCATTATCGGCACCGGCGTATGCGCTGCCATTTTCTGCGTAAGGCTGCCATTAAGCAATATTTTTAAAAAGCCGCTTTCATGATGCATCATCACCAGCATATCCGGTTTGCTGCGTTGCAGCAGCCACTCCAAACCCAGTTCCGGATCGCGGGCGGGGACCGAGCAATACGCTATCTTTTTATAATTAATTTTGTGCTTAGCTTGGCCGGTAAATATGGCCATATCATCGCAGCGTTGTTCAGTTCCCGGATGGGCTTTAGTGACATTAATAACCGTAATATCGCCCGAAAAACAAGCGGCAAAGCGGGTGAAGGCCTCCAGGTAAGCTACGTCGCGGTAGCCCAGATTGGTGGCAAACGCAAACTTTTCAGGGACTGTAAAACGGGTATGCTCCGGCACTAACAACAGCGGCAACTGCGTGCTGTCGATTATTTGCCGGCAGCTGTTGCCGAATACCAGCGAGGTGATCCTGTCAGACGCATGCGTGCCTATCACAGTCAAAAAAACCTCTTTATGATTTTCAATGGCCTCGAGGGCATTACAAATAGGCCCTTCCTTGCATTCAAAAGTCACGTTTGGCAGGTAGTCGCCCGGTAATAAATGCGCTTCCAGCTGCGTTACCAATTTCTTGCAAAGCTTATCCAGCTCTTTTTCCGCTTCCGATTTGTCCTCCTCATAGTCCGTTGGCCAGGCAACTTCCGACGCAATCATCGGTATATCCGCCGGCACTAAAAAAGCATTGAACAGCAAAACATTGGCCTTCAGCTTTTGAGCCAGGTGCAAGGCATATTTGGCGGCATGTTCGGAGCGCTCGCTAAAATCGGTAAGTACTGCTATAGTTTTCATGATCGGGATTTTTGATAGCTCAAAAATCCCCATAACATTCCGGGGAAAATATGAGCGTGGTCACATTAGGGATTGATGGTGGTCAATCGGGGGACGTTGAAGGTATGCCCGATAATGTTTTGATGAAAAAACAAGAATGATCAGCGGCTATTACAGGCTACTTTTTGTTCAATGGTCAACATATGCCCAATGATTGACCAATGTTGGCCAGGAAAACAGAAAATTGCAGGTTGATCCCATTCCGCCCTTGTTCCGGTTTCGGCAACGTCATTTACCACGGCTTCGCCTTCTTAAAGAAAGTTTTTTCCAGATTCTGGACGCCAGATCAATTTCTTCTTGTGACAAATTGAAATGATTTTTTAGGATTACCTGATTGGTTAATTTGAGGATGTCTTCGATATCCGCCTTATTGCGGATCATTTCATCTATTTTAGGCAAAAGCGCGGCATTATCGGGATGATAAGGAAGCAAAACTCTTTCGGCTTCATTTGGCATCAATTCTAAAACTCCACCACCGTGGCTTCTGCCAGATACTTCCGTAAATGCTAACGAAAGAGAATTGTAATAACTTGCCGTAAACGCAGCGATATTTACTCCATGTTTTAGGAAAACCCGATGCATGGTGTCCGTTGTAAACGCCTTGGCCTCGTTTATTATCAGACGAGGGTAAAGGTTATTTCGTCGGATAAATAAAGCGTCAGATATTTTTAACGAAGGGACCACAAACCAGTCATCGCGGATGCCTGTCTTATATCCCGTATGAATATTTAATTTTTCTCCGTATTCGATGTATCTCACAGCGCCATTTTTTTGATCCAACTGGTCCTTCCGAGGAAAGACCAAAAGATGTGCTTTAGCTTTTGAAAGCTTATTTTTTTGCCAATCCTCAAGAGTGAAAATAACACTATTGACCTGGACACTTCTCCCAACCATTGGCTTAGCATAATGCTCTAAATTGTATTCTTCAACAGTTGTAAGTGGAACTGTAAAAAAATCATTCGATCCTGTAGTTATCCCAACTTCAACATTTGCGTACTTTCCTATATTGGCAATATCATACCGCTTCGCGATATTTTCTAAAAAATCGATTTCATCCTGGTCCAAAAAATAGAAGGTCCATTTATTGGATTTAAAATCAATTCTTTTCTTAGGGCTTTTTAATAAAGCGATGTCAAGATTTTTCAATTCGCTTGCGTCTTTCAATTCAAAATGCTCAATATTATGTTGTTTTGAAACGTTTTTTTCGCACAGCAGCAAGACTACTTCCTGTTGGATATTGGGAAAAACCAACTTTTCAAAAGAAATAATATTGATCTTGTTGTAGAAATGAGCCAAAAAATTTCTAAGCTGCTTCGCAAAAGATACCTGTAATACCTCGGCAGGTAACACAAATCCGATTTTGCCTCCTTTTTCCTTCAACAGCAACGAGGAGCCCACTACAAAAGAAACCCATGCATTAGTCAATTTTGAATAAGTTAAACCAGCTTTAATAAAAATATTCTCGGCTTCAACTTGTTGTTCTCGGTCAAAAAATTGATAACGTATGTACGGAGGGTTTCCTACTACCAGATCAAATCTTTGTAGCGTATTGTTGCAATAGGTATGGAAATCGGCATTGATGACCAATTTATTCGGCAATGATATGTGACTAGCCTTGTCATACTCTGCTTCATCCAATTCAATGGCCGTTAGTGATCCATATGTCAAGCTATGCTTTCTTAGCTGCTCCAAAAACACGCCGTCACCACAACTGGGCTCCAGAATGTCATAATCGAAACTCCCGTTAATGCCCCATCGTAATATAAACTCCGCTATTGGTTCAGGGGTGTAAAAACCGCCTCTTAGTTTTTCTGCCGTCGCATCCGCTATTAACTTCATTGATTATGAACTCTTTTGATTCCGTATGTACTCAACCTTTTCTTCTGCAACTTTCAACACTTGGTCCGCATAATCTTCGTCACCCAATACTTGATAAACGACCTCGTCGCTTAAAAAAGAGATAAGTAAGTCCTTATCACTTACACTAAAATATTTTGAAATTTTCTCAATGAATGACTTAGTAGGCTTTCTGCTGTTCTTCTCAATTTTCCCTAACATTGAGGTGTCGATTTCCAAGGCTTCAGCCACTGTTCTTAAAGTGAGCTTTTTCTCCTCTCTAAGCTTTTTAATTGTATCGCCGAAAGTTCTCTCGAATCCCATTTTGGACAACTTTAGTCCAAATATAGAAAATGAATTAGTAATTAATCACATATAGTTTTCCACAACGTGGGTTAAACTATTTCAATAGAGAAATTTTGATTTGACTGGTAAAGATTGAGTGTCTTTCCGGTTACATTTGTTTGTCGCAACAATTGCAAAAGAGTATTACCCCAATGAAGCCAGGTTGGGGTATTACCCTGCCCGGCTATTCGAACCGGGTCATGGCTTAGCTTAAGCGTTTGGTTACCAACAACATTACCTAAAATTGTAATATTAAATTGACAAAGCGCCTCTTCATAAGTATTACTTCCCGCTTTGGTTTTAGCCCAAGCTAGATTGTTGAAAATATGATTTCTGAAGTAAGTTGTTTGATCAATAGGAACGTTATTTATTCTGAATCGTGCTTGTGATAATTTAAGATTTGCTGTGACGGCTGTCCCTTGGGGAACGTGTTGCGCGTCACTTTGACTTAAAGATACCTTTTGCCAAATTAAATTTGCAGTTTGCGCACTGAAAGGAATAGCTACACTTTGTACATTTTGCACTGTTGCTGAGGAGCCTGGGGTTATTTGCTGAGCGGTGTCAGTCCTAATTCCAGAATTTCGTGATTTTGTTGGGAAAAAAGAAGGTATGGTCGATGGTCGCCTCCGGGGTATTGAGAAATTACTGGTAGCACTGGAGACGTTCGTTGATTGGCTTGCTGTATTTTTTTTACTATAAATTTGTCTTCTCCTATCCTCGTTAGGTACGATTCCTTTCGCTATAAAATCGGTAATGATTGAATTATTGATTTTGAATAGATTGGGATCTGAGAAATCAAAAATGGATCTATAGTACGATTTAAGTTCAGCCAACAAAGCAACCCCTTCTTGGTCATTATTACCAAATTCAATTAATAAAGAACACTCAACGTTTGTGAATAGGCCTCTGGCGGTAAGATTTGTTGAACCGATAATTAGTTTCGTGAAGCTATTTCCCTCAAACAGATAGATTTTAGGATGAAAAATCGGTGCTTCTGATTGATAAAATATGTAACTCTCAATATCCAGGCTTAAAATTTCATTCAATGCCTCCTCTGAAGTACCATCCTGATCAATCCCAACGATCAATGTAAGCGTTTCATAATTCGTTTTTGCTGCCTGTATGTAGGATGATAATCCAAATATTCCTGCCTCGCTTGCAAACGCTGAAAGACCAGTAAACGTGTGAAAATCAGTGGCTTCCAAACAAGCAATTAAATGGTATCCAACCGCATTGATTGAGTTGAATTCAAGGCCTTGTCCTAAAAAAGTAGTTTTCATGTTTTTTAAGCCAAACAAATGTAGCAAAAGAAAGTAAGCCTGCGGCCTATTGACCCCCGATGCCCGATGTCCGCAGTTTGCAACTTCGGACCGATATGCCTGGAGACTGCGTCTCCACAATCCCCAATCACTATCAACATCCAACAATTTTACCCATCCATTGTCAAACACGCTCATAAAAAATAACAACAATCGGATTTGTATATTTAAAAATTAACCGCTTACTTTAATAATTAAGAACGAACTTCAAGAGGCTGTACGACAACACTTAAACCGTACCCAGACCACGTATGATATTCATAAAATTAAAAAAACTTATCTCATTTGCTTTCATTGCCTTAATTGCCTTTGCAGGCTGTAAAAAAGGCGGGACACAGATGCCGGGTAATACCACCGCTCCAAACCCGCCGGTTGATGTATATGCTGTCGGTTATACCGGCAATTCCATCGCCACATACTGGAAGAATGGAGTTGCAACCAGGCTGGCAGACAGCGCAACAGCTTTGACGGCACTTTCCTCGACGGCGAATGCGATCGTTGTATCAGGCACAGATGTCTACATTGCAGGAACCCTTTATGGCCAGGCCGCTTACTGGAAAAATGGTGTTGCTGCAACGCTTCCGGGAGCCATACCTTCTTTTGGAAACGCCATTGCAGTTAATGGCGCCGATGTGTACGTGGCTGGCGCGATGAGTACCAAAACTACTAATTCGGTAGCGGAGTATTGGAAAAATGGCGTGCCCATCCGGCTTGTAACCGATAGCTCCTCATTCTCCTGGGCTTACGGTATAGCGGTAAGCGGCAGCGATGTTTATATAGCAGGTTATACCACACCGGGAATCGGTCTGCCGGTAGCAACTTTTTGGAAAAATGGTGTCGCCACCTATCTTGATTCCGGCGCCCAGCCAACTTCGGGTACAAATGCAATCGTACTAAGCGGCAATGACGTGTATATAGCAGGAAGCATTGGAAGTGCAGGTACTGCTGCATA
The DNA here is from genome assembly GCA_013286235.1 of Bacteroidota bacterium. GTDB lineage: Bacteria > Bacteroidota > Bacteroidia > Sphingobacteriales > Sphingobacteriaceae > Mucilaginibacter. The sequence goes on along the minus strand of JABDGE010000147.1, from coordinate 1,292 downwards.
TTGGAAAAATGACGTCCTTACTTCGGTTGGCCAATCTGGTTCCAACGCCACAGCAATGGCAGTCAATGGCAATAATATTTATTTAGCGGGCAATAACGGTATTGCGTTGGGTTGGTATTGGAAGAATGGTGCAGGTATATCCCTTCCATTCAATTCTTTTGCGACGGCTATTGCTGTAAATGGCACCGATGTTTACGTGGCCGGGTATACAAATCCAAATTCGGCTACCTACTGGAAAAATGGCGTGCCAACACAACTTACCACAAACGGTGTATTAAATGGTATAGCGCTGGTTCCAAAATAATTCCCGGCCCTACAAATCAGAGTCCCCATGATGCCCGAAGTTTCCAACGTCGGACAGGTAGGCCTGGAGGCTGCGTCTTATATCTCATATCTTTACAGGACCAAAGTTGCCCGATCCGTTAATGTTAAATAGTGACCAACATCACGCTGGCTTATGTCTGTGCTCATGAATAGCCGCTTGCTTCCCGGCTATTTTTGAGGTTATGAAAACGATAATGATCCTCACCGATTTTTCACAGAACGCCGAATCCGCTTCAAAAACCGGTTTTGTTCTGGCAGGGAAACTTCATGCTGACGTGTTACTCTTTAATACCTGCATCGACTATGCGACGATGAATTTCCATCCGGGTGCGGATTGGGTAGCCGATGATTTTTCAGCCCGTAAAACAGGAAGCAAAATGGGCCTGGATTCGCTGATGGAAGGCCTTGAATCGATCGCCGTTGAGCTGGATCCGGAAGATCGGGTGCCGACCATTTATACCGACTCGGAAGACACCGACCTCGAACTAACTGTTGGTCAAATAACCCGTCAGAAAGATATTGAAATGGTGGTCATTGGCGCGCGTTCCCACAACAAGGATGATGTATTATATGGGGCAGACACAAATGCGATCATTGACGGGGCGAACAGACCTGTTTTTATTGTTCCGGCGGGCGCCGATCTGAAACACATCGGCAAAATCCTGTTCGCGTCCGATTTTGGTCCGGGAGACATGGATGCAGTTCACTACCTGGTTAACCTTTGCAGACAATTTCATTTCTTGTTAGAAATCGTTCACGTAAAACCCATTGGCGCAAGCGGGCAACCAATCAGCACAAAGGAGCGCGGGTTCAAAGAACAACTTGCAGGAATAGCTTACCAGGGACTTTCCTACAGGGTTGCTGAGGGCGACGACGTTCCGGAAACCCTTATCCGGTTGGCAACAGAAACTGGCCCCGGTGTTTTAGCGATGGTTCATCGCAGGAATTCATTGTTTTTCCGGTTGTTT
>JABDGE010000146.1 GCA_013286235.1 Bacteroidota bacterium | reverse complement strand
TCAAAATATTTGTTTGAATAAATTTCGATACTGTATTTCAGATATTCTGTTGAGCGGCTCCATGAGTCGTTTCCTGCGCTTTCAATTGGATAAGTACTCATCGCGATACATTTGCGTCCCGATGGGAGATTAACCCTGGCTGCATCCCAAATAAATGCAGGCGAAGCGGCCCATGCTACGTCGCGGGTATTCATCATTTTAAAGTGCCAGGTTAATGTCTTTGTATTAAGGTGCGTACTTTCCTGTCCAACTTCTTCAGGCTTAATGATCATTACAGTTTTATCGCTGTTTCTGGCATCGTCAAGCCGGCTAACCTGGGTTGAAGTAAGCACTTTATCCGCGTTTTGCAGGTCCCCCGAGCCTGCAACCGTTATATTTGATGGAGCGGTTATATAATAATCATAATCGCCATAGTCGCAGTAAAATTCACCTGATCCCATATATGGCAAGGTGTTCCATCCTTCAAAATCGTCATAAACACACATACGAGGGTACCATTGAGCAATTTCATATACCCAGCCTTGTCTAAACTTCTGACGGCCCATGCGGTCGGCGCCGTAATAAGGTATAGAAAAACTATAGTTTATCTTTAGCTGTATTTTTTCGCCTTTTGAACCCATAGGGGTATTTAATCGTATTTGCATGCGGGCATCGTTGATCAAAGGATCAACTTTATAGGTTTGCCCTTTGTAGGTTACCGATACCGATTCGATACGATAGCCCCCGCGGTTATAGCCCTTAACATCAAAACGGTTGCCTCCGACAGGAACTGTAGCTGCTCCGCGGGAATCGGGCTTAAACAGGTTTTGGTCAAGCTGCACCCATAAGTAGTCCAGGTTATCCGGGCTATTATTAGTATAGCTAATGGTTACTTCGCCGGTAATGGTGGTGTCTTTGTCGCCTTCATTCAAGCTGGCCCTGATTTGGTAATCGGCGCGGTTTTGCCAATAATGCTGCCCCGGCTGCCCGCTTGCCGAGCGGGTATCGCCAGTGGTTGTTGGCCATACGATAGGGCCGAATACTTCATTGTGATCGTACTTTATTGAATCGGATGATGTTTGTGCTGATGCTGTTATAGTCAATAGAAATAAGATCAATACACTTAACAAATAGCTTGGTTTCGAATGTCTCATTGGAATATTTAATAATTTGGGTTGAATATTTTTTAATGCTTTTGAAATACTATTTATTCGCTTCTTAAACTTTTTACTGGGTTAACGATAGCTGCCTTTAACGCGTGATAACTGATCGTTACAATCGCTATAATTATTGCTAAGAGGCCCGCTGAAGCAAACATCCACCACTGTATATTTATTCGATAGGCGAAGCTTTGCAGCCAATTGTGCATGGCCCACCACGCTATAGGTGAACCGATCAGAATGGCCAGTAGCACGAGCTTTAAAAAATCAACGGACAGTAATGATGTAATGGAGGATAAGCTGGCGCCTAATATTTTGCGTACCCCAATTTCCTTTGTGCGCTGTTCGATCGTAAATGCCGCGAGGCCAAACAGGCCCATAGCAGCCAGCGATATTGTTATAATAGTAAAAATGCTGAATATGGATGCCAGCTTGTCTTCGGCTTTGTATTGCTTGTTAAAGGCGTCATCCAAAAATGAATAATCAAAGGGTGTATCTTGATTGTACTTTTTATAGATGCTTTGGATAGAAGCAATTAAAGAGGGGAGGTTAGTATGCGGTTTGATTTTAGCATAAAGGCACCCCGTCACTCCCCAGTTTTCGGTTGTGTCAGGTTTTATAAACACACATAAAGGACCTACGGCAGTTTCCAATGAAAAATAATTGAAATTCTTTACTACCCCTGCGATCTGATATTTTTCGGTACCGCCAAAATCAATCATTTTGCCAATGGGATTGGCCGGCAATTCCAGTTTGGATAGTGCCGTTTCATTGATCACTACTTTCTTGGCTGCTGTTAAAACATTCAGAGACACAGGAGGTATTTTCCAGTTGATATTTAGTGCGGCAATAAAATCCTTATCTACCGACAATGTAGGCACAGCATTGATTTCCCCAATTTTGCCTGGTAAAAAAATCATATCATAAGACTTATATAAAAGGCTTTTAGATGTCCCGACATGGCTAACACCAGCCAATGACCTGACTTCGCTTTTAAAACTTTGATACTGTCTTCCAAAACTCCGATTAATCGGCACCATAACTACATTTTCACGGTTAATTCCCGTATTTACATGCCTGAAATAGTACAACTGATGGTCAATTATTATTCCGCAAATGATTAACCCAACGGATATTGTAAATTGGAAAATCGTAAAAACTTTCCTCAAGGCGACGCCACCAGTCTGTTTACTCATTTTTCCTTTGAGGGTAATGACAGGTTTAAATGCAGATAAAACCAATGAAGGGTAACTACCCGCAATTAGTACAGTTGATAATAACAATCCTAATAAGATCAATAGTACCGGAAGGCTATATAAAAATGATGTATCAATTTTTAACTGTAAAACATTTAAAAGCACCGGCTCAAGGAAGTAAAACAAGACATATCCCAAAATAAAAGATAAAAAGACAAATAGGAATGATTCTATATAAAATTGAATAGCTATTGACTTTCTGCTTGCACCTGCCACTTTTCTTACACCAATCTCCTTTGCCCTCAATGTTGAGCGAGCCGTTGAAAGGCTCATATAATTAGCCAAAGCAAGAAGAAGGATCAAAATTGCGACAAGCGGGAATATTTTGAGATATTTTATATTTGATGAATCGTCGAAATTGTCGTTAAGGTGCACATCAGGCAACGCTGTAAGTCGCAGCCAACTTTTTCCTTCGCCAGGATTATGCTTTATCAGCGATTGTATAGACCGCTGTACCTTCACAGAATCCTGCGGGTTTCTTAAAAGCAAATAGGTTGTAAATTCACCATAACCGATCTCTTGTGTTTTTAAAAGTGATGCTGTTTCGGTCATCATTTTTAAGGTTAACATTGATGCCAGGAAATCAAATTCAATACTGGAGTTTGACGGCACATTTTCGGCAACACCTGTAATTGTATATAAATAAGGGTTATCCGTTTTAATTTTAAGAATTTTACCTATCGGATTCTGGGTGCCAAAATACTTTTTTGCCATGTCCTTTGAGATCACCAGCGAAAATGGTTTAGCCAAGGTGGTCGAAGGATCGCCCAATAACAATTTAAATGAAAAAAAATTGAAAAAGTTAGCATCAGCAAATACCATTTTACTCTCAGAAAATTTGATGTTCGCTATCGAGGGATTCTCAACAATTACATCTTTAGAGACCTTTCGTGTACGAGTATATCCTGTAACCTCCGGTTCAGTTTGGTTGATCATCGGTCCGCTAACATAACTTGTATATAGCATAACCACTTCCTGTCCACCCAATTTCAAATGCTCTTTTAACGAAAAGATGCGTTTGGCGTTCGTATGAAAACGATCATAACTCCTTTCATGTGCTACATAAAGCGTGACTAGCATACAAACAGCCAAACCAACGGCAAGGCCTGATATATTTATAAGACTATAAAGCTTTTGCCTTGAAAGGATTCGCAAGGCTATTTTGAAATAATTTTTTATCATAACTGAAATTTTATATTTTGCGATTCTAATCATTATCTAAAGCCTTCAGCCCATCATGCGATCTTTTGTAGCTAGTGTCTAATTTTAATGATCTATTAAATTCAAATCGCGCGTTTTTTTTGTCACCAATTGTGTTGAATGCTCTGCCAACCCCAAAAGCCGCCACGGCAGAATTGGGAAACATTTTTTCATTTAATTTCAATAAGAGAAGCGAGTTTCTACCTTCGCCCATTTTTAGGATTTGGTATCCAATAAATTCAATGCCCTGCTCAGTATTAATTTCTGGGTGAAAGCGATTGAAATTATCATAAGTCCATTTTATGGCGGTAGAGTCGCTACGTTCATTGTATAACTGTTCCAGGTAATTTTGTAGAATTGTTCTCTGATAAGTTGGTGGTAAAAACCATTTGTATGGTACATCATTATTTATTTTGATAGATTTCCATTGAATCTCGTTAAGCAGTTTTCCACTGGAAATATCAAATTGTCCGGTATTAAATGCAAAAACAACCCCATTTATTTTTTTGAAATCGCTAAAACGCGTTTCTGTCTTAATGGCATTGCCAAATGCATGAAATGGCGCAATTTGGCGTTGGGCAATTAATAAAAATGACTCTGAATCAATAAAGTAGGATTCGCTATATTCATCAGGTAATGTTACAATTAGCTGATAAGCTACTTTATTATTTATGCTAATTTGTTCGCCAAGAACAACTTTATTATTTTTCTCTTTGTAGTCCACGTATGGTTCTTCGAAATCTGTTCCTCTTCGCGCTGTCGCATTTGCAGCACCAACTGTGCGGACGACTACTCCAGGAGATGCATACCATTCCCATGCACTTCCGTCATAGCCCTCAAGAATGTCGGTCGTAGAATCTTCAGGGTTACCTACTATTCTATAGTTTGGCCGCCCATAGGCCATAAAACTATTCCCGTCACTTTTGAAATCGCCTTCGTGGTACGTTCCTCCGGAATAGATCAACGTTTGAATATTCTTGAGCGCTCCATAACCTCCTCTTGCCTCTATATTCTTATTAATGATTTCGGCTACAGTCAATGTTGATTCTTTCTTTCCATTTATGACAGAAGTTGTTTGTCCTAAAGCTGTTGTAATAAACAGGAACAAAGCCAATGCACTTAGTGAATAGTTCAGTTTCGAATGTTTCATTTGGATATTGGGTAATTTATCATGGCTGTTTAAATATTTTTGTTCATAATTTACTCACTTCTCAAACTTTTAACCGGGTTTACTATCGCCGCTTTCACCGCCTGGAAGCTTACAGTTAAAAGGGTTATCAGGATTGCAATTAAACCGGCAAACGCAAAAACCCACCATTCCATTTTTGTATGATAAGCATAATGTTGAAGCCATTTATTCATTGCAAACCAAGCCAGGGGAAAAGCGATCAGCAGCGAAATAAATACCAGTACTAAAAATTCAGATGATAATAACGCGAACAATGAACTTACACTTGCACCCATCACTTTGCGTATGCTTATTTCCTTTACACGCTGTTCGGCTGTAAAAATGGCAAGGCCAAGCAGGCCAAGACAGGAAATGAGTATGGCGAGAAAAGCAAATATGTCGGATAGTTTCCCGATGATCTGTTCATTATTATATAATTTTTGATATTCTTCGTCCGAGAAAGTATAATTAAATGCGAAATTTGGATTCAGTTTCCTGCAAAGCGTATTGAGGCTTGCCAGCGCTTGTTTTGTTTGCTCCTGTTTAGTCCGGACTAAAATATTTCCAAATTGTTCGTTTTCACGCAGCCGGACAATGAGTGGCTGGATAGAGTCGTGAAGAGAGTTGAAATGAAAATCTTTTAACACACCAATTATTTTTCCTTTTTGGCCCCACATGGTCAATGGTTTTCCTACCGGATCGGCATAGCCTATTTTTTTCAATGCGGTCTCGTTAATCATATAACCAAGAGAGTCGGTAGCAAAATCCCGTGAATAATCACGGCCGTCTGCTATTTTTAGCTTCATTGTGGGTACAAAATCATATCCAACCGAAACTTGTGTAAATTCAACATTGAGGTTAGGGTCCTTGCCCTCCCATTTAACGCCGCCCGTACTGGTGACAAAATTTGTTGGTGTATACGTAATACGGGTAATCGATTGTATACCCGGCATTTTTAATGCTTCATTCTTAAATATCTCGTATTTGGCGGTCAGATCTCCCTCTAAAGGAATATAAATGAGATTTTCGCGGTCATAACCAAGGTTCTTTGTCTGGATAAAATTCACCTGTTTTGAAATAATTATAGTGCCAACAATAAGTATCACCGATAGTACAAACTGGAATACTACAAGGCCCTTACGGAACCACGCGGAACCGACACTAAGTTTCGGCGTGCCTTTTAATACTTTAACAGGGTTAAATGATGATAAAAACAAAGCCGGATAACTTCCTGACAAAAAACCTGTTAAAAAAGTTAACCCGGTTAGCCATAACCAAAAAGAAATATGGTTAAATGGATAAGAAATCTGTTTTTGGGTAACAGAATTGAAAACCGGTAACAATATTACAATCAATATAATTGAGATAACTGCAGCAATGCAAGTCAGAAAAATAGCTTCTCCAATAAATTGCCTTATTAAAACGGAACGAACTGCCCCAACAACTTTGCGGACGCCAATTTCCCTTGATCTTTTAACTGAACGCGCAGTTGTTAAATTCATAAAATTGATGCAGGCGATGAGCAGGATGAAAATTGCAACTATACTGAACAAGTTTACATACTCAATACGACCGCCCGCCGGCTCACCGTTTTCAAAATCAGAATGCAGGTAAACATCCCCAAATTTCTGTAATCCCAGCTCTACCCTAAAAGTTGTGCTTTGTGCTTTACTGTATTTATCCAAAAAACGAGTTATCTTTTTATCAACTAATACCGGGTTTGCATCGGCGCGTAACATTACATAAGCCATTGGCCCGTTATTGCCCCATTCTTTTGCCCAACTGTTATCTTTCAGAAAATTATCCCAATTGATAAGGTAATCGAATTTTTCGGATGTATTTTCAGGAAGGTTTTCAAAAACCGCTGTTATGTCAAAATCCTTTTTATTTTCATACCGGATGGTTTTACCAATTGCCGCTTGCGGGCTTCCGAAAAAGTCTTCGGCCATTTTCCTGGAGATGGCAATACTTAGGGGTGTGTTCAGGGCGGTTTGCGCGTTGCCCTGTACCAAAGGATAACTGAACATTTTAAAAAAATCAGAATCAGTCGATGTCCCCTCCAGCTTAAGTACCTTACTACCGACCCTGAATGTGGCTTGATTGATATATCCAATGTTGGTGGCATATTCTACTTCGGGTATGATCTTTTTCATCTCATTTGCCAGTACTCCCGGAACGGAATATTGCCCCATTGTTTTATGGTCGTAATACTGGCGCTCAAACACTGCATATAGACGCGAACTATTGGCATGAAATGAGTCGATACTTAATTCATTTTGCACCCATAATAAAATAAGGATACTGATAGCCAAGCCTAATGAAAGGCCCAATATATTAATGGCAGAAAAAACCTTGCTTTTCCATAAATTACGCCAGGCGATTTTTAAATAATTTTTTATCATGGCTAAGTATTTTATCTACTAATCTCAAATCCATTATTGGTTAATCCAAACAACTATTTCCCTTGATGGACACCCGTATTATTTTTTATCTTTAAAAATCACCTCCCTACTCACAGGGAGGCGATCACTATTAACTGACCTTCATTATTAACCGCCATGAAGATGCGGTAGGAACTATTGAGTATTTAATATTGGTTCATTAACCCGTGCCGTTAACGCTGCTTCCGGTTTTGGTTGCCATCTTCCTTTTCTTTATCGTAATAAATTTTAAGCCCTCTTTTCTATTCACTTCTTAAACTTTTAACCGGATTTGCCAATGCCGCTTTGATGGATTGAAAGCAAACGGTAATCAGGGCTATCAGTAAGGAAATGGCTCCGCCGAAAAGAAATGTCCACCACGACATATTTATATGATAGGCAAAACCCTGAAGCCAGTTATTCATTGCATACCAGGCCAAAGGGGATGCTATAAGTAATGCCACGAAAACAAGTTGAAGGAAATCTTTGGAAAGCATCAAAGTAATATTATAAACTGAAGCCCCTAATACCTTACGCACCCCAATTTCCTTTATTCGTTTTTGGGCTGTATAAATGGCCAGTCCAAGTAATCCCAGGCAGGCGATAGATATTGAAAGAAATGCTGCAAGGCCAAAAAGAGTCTCAAACTTCTCCTCCTTTATGTACTGTTGCTGAAAATCCTCATCCATAAATTTGTAATCAAATTCATAGCCTTTAAAAACCTTGCTCCATTCATCCTTAACTGTGTTTATGACTTTATGCGGGTCAGCGCCATTATACCTGATTGCAAAGACACTTACGCCGTTACCAATTCCAAGCACTACAGGTTTTATTTGTTCTTGTAAGCCATGCTGGTGATAATCCTTCAAAACGCCAATCACTACACCCTCTTTTCCTGACGTGCTTAACTTTTTACCTATTGCATTTTCATCATTTCTCCACCCAAAGCTTTTAACAGCAGTTTCATTAATTA
>JABDGE010000145.1 GCA_013286235.1 Bacteroidota bacterium | reverse complement strand
AGTCGAAAGCCGAAAAGTCGGGACGTCCGGAAGTTGGAAAGACCACAAGACTAAGTTTGCTATATTTGTGCCGATTTTAACTGCAAACTGCCCACCGCAAACTGCAAACTGATGATACAACTTCTCGCTCCGAGCCACTGGAAAGATTATGAGCTGATCGATTGCGGCGACTTTGAAAAACTGGAGCGGTTTGGCAATGTGATCATCATCCGGCCGGAGCCACAGGCGGTATGGAGCAAAGTACTAAGTCCGCAGGAATGGCACAAGCTGCACCATATTAAATTTAAGGGCCGCTCGGCAACGTCAGGAGAGTGGGTGAAGAAAAGCACTTCGATTCCCGATCGGTGGCACATCGAATATAAAAACCCCGAGGCGGCCATTAAATTCCGCCTGGCGCTCACGTCGTTTAAGCATGTGGGCATTTTCCCGGAGCAGGCAGTAAACTGGGACTATATTACCCAATGCCTCAAAAAATTTAAAACGCCTAACCCTAAAATACTTAACCTATTCGCCTATACCGGCGGTGCATCATTGATAGCGCAGGCCGCAGGCGCCGATACCACGCATGTGGATTCCATAAAGCAAGTGGTGACCTGGGCCAGCGAAAACCAGGAGCTTTCAGCCCTCGCCAACATCCGCTGGGTGGTGGAAGATGCCCTCAAATTTGTGAAACGTGAACTGAAGCGCGGTAAAAAATACAATGGTATCATCCTCGATCCGCCCGCTTACGGCCACGGCCCCAGCGGCGAGAAATGGAAACTGGAAGACAATATCAACGAGATGATGCGCGATGTGGTGCAGCTCCTTGAACCTGAAGAGCACTTTTTGATCCTGAACACCTATTCGCTGGGCTTTTCGTCGGTGATCATCGAAAACCTGGTTAAAAGCGCTTACCCGGAGGCCCAAAACCTCGAAACCGGAGAGCTATACCTCCAGGCAACCGCCGGACCAAAATTGCCGCTGGGGGTTTTTGGTAAATTTTGTAAGGCTTGAGCGGAAAGCAGAAAGCAGAAAGCGGAAAGTCGGAAGCCGAAAGGCGGCGCGCAATGCCGCAAGTAGGAAGATCGCACCACATAATCAGTATGAGGCACACATCCCAACAATTCAACAATAAAACCATCCAACAATAAAGCAACCTCCCCAACATTTCAACTTTACAATATTGCAACCTTCAACAATAAAACAACAAAACAATAATTTTCTCCCGCCCACATCATTTTTCACCCAAAATCGTTACTTTAGGTAAGTTTGATTTTATGACGATACGAGGGCTGCTGCTTATATTTTTCTTTTCCCCAATTGTTGTATTTGCCCAAAAGCATTTCGACATCATCATCAAAAACGGAACCATCGTTGACGGCAGCGGCAGCCCGCGTTACCAGGCCGATATAGGTATTATCAAAAACAGGATCGTTAAGATAGGCGACCTTTCCCAGGCAAAGGCCGATAGTGTGCTGGATGCAACCGGCCTGATCGTGGCGCCAGGCTTTATCGACGTGCATACCCATATCGAGGGTGACGAGAAAGTAACGCCAACCGCTGACAGCTTTATCTATGATGGGGTTACGTCGGTAATCACCGGGAACTGCGGGGCATCCGACGTCGACGTGGAACGTTACCTGGGTGTTGTAAGAGACGCCCGCCTGTCCATCAATGCCGGGACACTCATCGGCCATAACGATGTCCGAAAAAAGGTCTTAGGCGAAGCTGATGTCGCACCAGATAAGGTGCAATTGCAACAAATGCAAGACATAGTTGGTAAAGCCATGCGTGACGGGGCCTTCGGCCTGTCGACCGGGCTGGAATACACGCCGGGCATTTACGCCAAAACGGACGAAATTGTCGCCCTGGCAAAGGTTGCGGCGAAATACAACGGTGTATACACTTCGCATATGCGTAACGAGTCGGACAAAGTTTTCGATGCAATTAACGAGACCATAGAGGTGGGCCGTGAGGCTAAGATATCTGTCGAAATTTCGCACCTGAAGGTAGGACAGCCAAACTGGGGCGCCTCTGAAAAAATGCTCGGCATGATAGACAGCGCCCGCAAACTGGGCATTGAAGTAACTGACGACGTGTATCCTTACACCGCAAGCAGCACCAGTCTTTACATTTTACTGCCCGACTGGTTGAAAGCCGGTGGAACGAAGGATATTTATGAAAGATTGAGCGACCCCGTGCTGCATCAAAAAGCAGTTGATGAAATGGTCGCCGATATGCGCCGCCGCAAATTTGCACATTTTGACTATGCCGTGGTTGCCAATAGTGTTTCGAACCCTGCCATCAACGGGAAAAACATCATGCAGATCAATATCGACGCCGGGCGCCCTTCAACCATACCTAACGAAGTGGAAACGATTTTAGATATTGTAAAAATGGGCAGCGCCAGTATGGTATTCCATAGCATGAACGAACAAGATGTAGAAAATATTCTAAAGTATTCATTAACGATGGTTATTTCGGATTCGGGTATTCGCCAGTTTGGGCAGGGAATGCCGCATCCGCGAGGTTATGGCAGCAATGCGAGGGTGCTCGCCGTCTACGTACGGGATAAGCAACTGATCACGCTGGAGGACGCCGTGCGCAAAATGACATCGCTGCCCGCGGAAAAATTCCATATCGTTGACCGCGGTTTATTAAAACCGGGGATGTATGCTGATATTGTTATCTTTGACGCCGCTACGGTGAAAGATCAGTCCACTTTTGAACACCCGCATGCTTATTCCACTGGTTTTAAGTACGTTTTGGTGAACGGGGCTATTACTGTTGATAATTTTAAGCACATCGGGACACGGAAAGGTGTTATTTTGCACGGGCCGGGATATGGTTCATCCACAATCAAACTGAACCGTGCCGAAAGCTCAAAGGGTTAAAACAAACGCATACATGAAAAAAAACATCCTGCTCGTCGTACTGCCCGCATTCTTGATCGCAATTATTTCGGGCTGCAGCCACACGATTCCATCGGCAAAAAAAGCATCCGCCGACACCTCAAAAAAAGTTGCCGCAGCTAAAACTGAAGATACGACCACAGCCCCGCCGGTAACCTATCCGCCGCTCGATAAGCATTTATATGATTCGCTGGTGAAACGCCTGGCCGCCGGTGATACTACCGGAAAGTGGCCGGTAAAAAATGCGCCTTACCCTTTGCCCGGAGCCATATTGCCTTTTAAGCGCGTGGTGGCCTTTTATGGTAACCTGTCCGCTAAAAAAATGGGTATCCTGGGCGAGTTGCCGCCAGACGAAATGCTGGCCAAACTACATGGAGAAGTAAAACATTGGGAGAAAGCTGACCCGCAAACACCTGTGCAACCTGCATTGCATTACATCGCCGTGGTGGCCGCCGGCTTCGCCGGTAAGGACAACATGTATATCAACCGCATGCCGAATAAAAAAATAGATAGCGCGGTGCGCCTGGCAAAAAGGGCCCATGCCATACTTTTCCTGGATATACAGGTGGCGTTAAGCAATATCCACGCGGAGCTGCCCAAGCTGGAGAAATATTGGGAAATGCCCTTTGTACATTGTGGTATCGACCCCGAATTTTCTATGAAGGATGGCACCCACCCCGGCAAAAAAATAGGCACTTACGATGCGGCCGATGTTAATTATGTCTCCGGTTACCTGGCTAACGTGGTGCGCAAATATCACCTGCCGCCAAAAATTTTTATTGTACACCGCTTTACGCGTAAAATGCTCACCAATTATCAAAACATTAAGCTTCACCCCGAAATCCAGTTCGTTATGGATATGGACGGCTTCGGTCCCCCCGATTTAAAAACCGGCACCTACCGCGATTATGTTTATCACGACCCGGTACAGTTTACCGGCTTCAAATTGTTTTACAAAAATGACTCGTGGTTGCCGCCGCATCACATGCTTACGCCCGAGGAGATACTGAAAATGTACAAACCGCATCCTATTTATATACAATATCAGTAAGAGAGCCAAGAGTCAAGAACCAAGAGCCAAGATCAAAACGGCTATGAACCATGATCTATGAACCATGAACCGGGTCAATCATGAACAATTAAAGTGGGGTATAATAGGTTGCGGGCGGATCGCGCACCGCTTTGTGCAGGGCCTGGCCGACGTGCCGGGCGCTGAACTGGTATCGGTTTGGTCGCGGCGGGAAGAATCGGTTGATGCCTTTGTTAAACTATATGGGGGGATTCCCTGCCGGTCGTTCGACGAATTGCTGACGAGCGACATTGATGTAGTTTATATCGCCACCCTACCCGATAGTCACGTTGCTTACAGTATCGCCGCCCTCAATGCCGGTAAACATGTGCTTTGCGAAAAACCTGCGGCTCCCAATCTCCAATTGCTTAATTCTATATTGGCAACGGCAACATCCCGGAGTTTGCTGTTTATGGAAGGGATGAAGCCTCCCTTTTTTCCCCTTTATAAAAAACTGAAAGACTATCTTGCTACGGACCCTATCGGTCCGGTCGGTTATGTGCGGGCAGGCTCGGCGGTGATCGATTGCCCGCCGGAGCATCCAAATTTCAGTCATGAATTGGTTGGTGGCAGCTTGATGCAGATCGGCATTTACGAAGCCTTTTTGGCCATCGATTGGCTGGGCAGCGTAAAGCAGGTGCAAACGCTGGGTCGATTTGCCGATAATGGCATCGATATGTTTTCCATCTTCCAGTCGGAGCATGAGCAAGGCTATGCACAGCTCTATTGCGGCCTCGACTTGCATGGCAAAGGCGACGCGCTAATTTGCGGGCCGCTCGGCCATATTACCATCCGCAAAAACTGGTGGAATCCCGCCCGGGCGACCATCCATTATGCCGACGGACGCGTTGTTGAATTGGACGAGCCTTTTACGTCAGGCGGGTTAAATTATGAGATAGCGCATTTTTGTGAACTCATTAATAAGGGCGAGACGGAAAGCCCGATTATTAGTCACCAAATGTCGCGGGAAATGATTTCGATGCTGGATGTGGCGAGGGAACAGATTGGGTTGAAGTTTAGGATGGAATAGTATTTCTTCAATTCTTTTCCTTTCTTTTGAAAAAAGAATTATTTTTAGCTTAGCAAATCGCCAGATCTTATGACAAGTTTAGCGGTCAAGTATTTCCTGTTTATTTCTTTTAACGTCTTTTTTGCGAAAAACTCTTGTACGTGGCAAAGTGACACTAGCAAAACCTGGTATAAAATATATGATGACGGGCTTACAGGCCAGGTAAGTAATCCGGAGTATGCCGATTTTTATAGGTTAATCATTACGCCCGATTCCGCAGAAGCAGATTTTATTGTGGAAGACTATTATAAAAATGGCCAACTGATGTTTACAGGGAAATACAAACGAGGATTGGGATTCGGCATAAATGGTAGGGGAACACTTGAAGGATCCTGCATCAGCTTTTTCGCAGACGGTAAGACACGTAGCACGGTAACCTATTCGAATGGAGAAAAAGCAGGAATTGAGCACCTATATTTCCCTAACGGTCAATTGTATGCAGTTTGTAAATATGACGAGTTTGGCTTTTCCGACCATGGCCCCACTTATGAAAGGAAGCACTATGTAGATTGTTACACAAGTAGCGGAACCTCTACGTGTGTGAAAGGAAATGGTCAGTGGACAGATTACGACCAAAATTTTACGTCAATAATATCACAGGGTACAATTAAGAAGGGGCGTCAAGACGGCGATTGGAAAGGGACTATCCGTTCGGGTGGTGATTCGATAAAGTATATTTTAACATATAAAAACGGCGAGTTTATTGGAGGCACCGGGTTCGATAAATCAGGAAAAGCTTGTCCTTTCACAAGGGAAATAGAGCCCGCAAGTTGTAGACTGGGTATGGTAGACTATTTGAGCCTCTTACGCAGCCGGATCAACTTACCAAAAGATCAAAATGGAAAAAAAATGCCTTTGGAGGATTTTACCTTATCCTTTGTCATAGAAACAGATGGCCAACTTTCCCACATCGAAGCTATAGGATCTACCGATTCAGCATTTAACGAGTCGCTTCAATCGGCTGTGTTAAAAAGTGGGAGCTGGACTCCAAGAAAATATTTGGGGATACCTTTCCGAACCAAAATCACAGTCCCACTAAAATACAATGGTTCATTTTCTGGCCAAGCGTACATTAAGAATGTTTGGTATAAAGAAACTCTTCTTAGCTTTTGAAAAACTCATTTGCTGAAACTTACACCCCAACCGGCTCTGCGATCTTATTCAACAAATTCACCGCCTGGTCAATACTATAAAGGCCATTAACAGTTAATCGCAACGTGCTTCTAACCACTTTTGAATCATAGTTGCCGAACATCTAAACTTGTTAGGATGCCGATCTGCAATTTGGCCGACTGCAAACTTTCCCACCATTTTTAAAGGCCATTAAATATTTAACTATCAACGCAATATAAATGCACCCAGGCAAACAACTATGGTTTTTTACTGTTAAAAACATCAGGCGCATTTGATTCCAGCTGCGCAGTTATCCAGGCAAAATATATTAACTAATACTTAGATACAATGAAAAATGCTACCGCTATCGCAATCGTCGGCATCGTGCTGCTCGTACTTGCAAACTTTTATTTCGTCCTGATCGATTTCAGGGTGATAAAGCCCATTATGCACGGAGGCAAAATAATGGAGGTTTTGGCTTTCCTGGGATACCTGGCCCTTTTACCTTTTTTCATAAAATTTCACCAAAGACGATTGTTTAATTAGGTTCGGGGCGCAAATTTACACCCCAACCGGCTCCGCAATTTCATTCAGCAAATTCACCGCCTGGTTGATGCTGTTTACACCCTCGATGCTCAGGCGCAGGGAATTTTTTACTTCCTTTAGGTTACACCTGCGCGGGTTGGCCTGCACAAACGCCAGCACCTGCCTGAAAGCATCCGTTTCAAAGTAAGGAGATTGCTGGTTGGTAATAAAGTAGCCCCGCAGCACATTTTTTTTGAGGGAAATTTTTTCGAACCCGATGGCCTTGCCCATCCATTGCAGGCGCATGGTGTTCAGCAGGTCGTTCACTTCAGGTGGTACCGGCCCGAAACGGTCGGTCAATTGCTGTTTGAAAGCTTTCAGTTCTGTTTCGTTTTCCAGTTTGGAGAGTTCCGTGTATAAGTTATACCGCTCGCCTATACTGGTCACATATTCATCAGGTATTAGTATCTCCTGGTCGGTATCTATTTGGGTGAACGACACAAAGGGCCTGGGCTTTTCTTCGGTGAACAGGCCGTGGAATTCATCATCCTTCAACTCCTGTATGGCCTCGTCCAGGATCTTGTGATACATTTCAAAACCTATTTCGGCAATAAAACCGCTTTGCTCGGCGCCGAGCAGGTTGCCGCTGCCCCGTATGTCTAGGTCGCGCATGGCTACGTTGAAACCACTGCCAAGGTCGGAGAATTCTTCTATTGCGCTTAACCGTTTCCTGGATTCGTTTGTCAGGGTTGACAAAGGCGGACTCAGCAAATAACAATATGCTTTTTTATTGCTCCGGCCTACCCGGCCCCGCATCTGGTGCAGGTCGCTCAGGCCAAACATATGGGCGTGGTTAATAATAATAGTATTGGCGTTGGGAATGTCGAGCCCGGCTTCGATGATGGTGGTGGCCACCAGCACATCATATTCGCCGTTTACAAACTTCAGCATCACGTCTTCGAGGGCATCTCCTTCCAGTTGCCCATGGGCGATCCCGATGCGTGCCTTCGGTACCAACTTGTGGATCATTCCGCCCAGTTGCGGCAGATCCATCACCCGGTTATGAATAAAAAACACCTGGCCGTTGCGGTCAATTTCTGCTTCAATGGCTTCCTTTATAAGGGTATCATTGAAAACATGTAGTTCCGTAACCACAGGCTGCCGGTTTGGCGGCGGGGTTGAAATAATAGAAAGGTCCCGCGCACCCATCAATGAAAAATGCAGGGTACGGGGTATCGGGGTCGCTGTCAGCGTAAGCGTATCCACATTGGCGCGCATCTGTTTCAGCTTTTCCTTAGTAGATACGCCAAATTTCTGCTCCTCGTCGATGATCATCAACCCCAGGTCTTTAAACTTCACATCCTTGCTCACCAGCCGGTGGGTGCCGATGATGATGTCCACTTTACCGTTCTTCAGATTTTCAAGCGTTTCCTTGATCTGTTTGGACGATTTAAAACGGTTCACATAGTCAATATTGCAGGGAAATCCTTTCAGACGCTCG
>JABDGE010000144.1:3794-8492 GCA_013286235.1 Bacteroidota bacterium | reverse complement strand
CGACAAAGTGCTTACCCACCGCGTATTTGGCCTCATCATCTTTTTAGGCGTACTCCTGTTTATGTTCCAGTCGATTTTTGCCTGGTCGGCGTATCCCATGGAGCTTATCTCAGATGGATTTGTGTGGGTTCAAAACATGCTGCACCAACTATTGCCGGCCGGGCCGCTTACCGGGCTGATCGCCGATGGTGTTGTCGGCGGCTTAAGCGGCGTGATGGTATTCATCCCGCAAATAGCCATTCTGTTCGCTTTTATTTCGATCCTCGAGGACACCGGCTATATGTCGCGTGTTACGTTTATGATGGATAAGCTTATGCGCAAGGTTGGGCTGAACGGCAAATCGGTGGTGCCGCTGATTGGAGGGTTTGCCTGCGCGGTGCCGTCCATCATGAGTACCCGCACCATCGAAAATTGGAAAGACCGTATGATCACGATCATGGTAACGCCTTTGGTTACCTGTTCGGCCCGGCTGCCTATATATACGCTGCTTATTTCGCTGGTGGTACCGAATCGCAACGTTTGGTGGATATTTAGCATGCAGGGCCTTGCATTGACGGGCATGTATGTGTTCAGCCTTATCTCGGCGGTAGTAGTTGCGTTTGCGTTCAAGTTTATCGTTAAAGGCAGCGAGCGCGGTTATTTTATCATGGAGTTGCCGGTTTACCGCATGCCCCGCTGGAACAACGTGGCCTACAGCATGTACGATCGTTCAAAAACATTTGTATTCCAGGCGGGGAAAGTCATCATCGCCATTTCCGTCATCTTATGGGTATTGGCGTCCTATGGCCCGGGAGACCGTTTTTCCAGGATCGACCAAAAATATAAGCAAGCGCAATACACGCAGCATCTTAAGCCGGAAGAACTCGACAGGGCCATCAAGTCCGAAAAGCTGGAAAACTCCTACGCAGGTGTGCTCGGCCATGCCATTGAGCCAGTCATCAGACCACTGGGCTTCGACTGGAAAATTGGCATAGCCCTTATTACTTCCTTTGCGGCCCGCGAAGTGTTTGTAGGCACGATGGCTACCATTTATAGCGTTGAAGGCAATGCCGAAAAAATGGAGTCGGTTCAGCAAAAGATGAAAACTGCTACAAATCCCGAAACCGGCAAGCCTGTATTTTCATTAGCCGTAGCTTTTTCCCTCATGATGTTTTATGCCTTCGCTATGCAGTGCGCAAGTACGGTTGCCGTAGTTTACCGCGAAACCAAGAATTGGAAATGGCCCGCCGCCCAGTTTGCATATATGACCGTGTTGGCCTATGCAGCGAGCTTTGTGGCCTACCATCTTTTGAAGTGATTGATCGTCAAAAATTAAAGTCCGGACCTGCTTTGTGAGTCCAGGATCCGTTTTCATTTACCTGGTAAAATGTTATGTTTCTGCCGTTCACTACGCCTATTGCGCCCGTTGCAAGGTAGAACATATAATCGACGCGATCGGGGCTCGTAAAATCCCGGCCCGGAATGTGAGTCCAGTTTCCCCGTGCGTCTAAGCTGTAAAATTTCGCCGTTCTGCCTTCCCTGATCGCTAAATCGCTGCCATTTAGATTAAACGCACCATCTATATCGTCAGCAGCATTAAAATCGTTTACGCTGCTTTTACTCCAGGTCCCATTGTCATGTGCCAGGTAGAATTTTATAGTTTTCCCATGCCACACGCCTATTATGTCGGCATTGTAATGAAATACTCCGTCAACATCATCAGGGCTCGTAAAATCCCGGCCGGCGCCGTAAGCCCAGGTCCCTTGCGGATTTGTTTCATAAAACTTCACAGTCCTGCCATTCCTGATGCCTATATATGGGCCAACAAAGTAAAATGCATCGTCAAAGTTCCCCGGACTAACAAACTCCCTGGTGGAATTATAGTGCCATGTCAACTGGTCCTTTGTCTTATAGAATTTGACTGTCCTGCCCTCCCGGATACCCAAATAATTATAACTGACATAAAGCACTTGTGTGTTGGACGGGTGTTCACAAGCCGTTAATAACATCAGAGCGATGATAAACGAAAAAATCAAAGGGACATTTCTCATGATAGATTAAGCTTTATGCGTTTCAGAAATTTCAACCGGCATTATAAAAATATGCTTTCAACAAAGGTTTACAAAAGCAATTCTGATTACAAGAATAAAATTTTTTTTCGAATGAAAAATGTGTTGCGGATATGTTTGAAATGGGCTTTTTGTTTTAACCTTTCAGGTCAAACCCCTATCTTTATACCGGGGAACAAAATTGGATAAAGTAAAAGTTCTTGAAAAATACCTTCCGCCCGATGCGGCTCCGCTCATCGGCCGATGGATCGACTACTTTAAATGCGAGTTCAAAATTTCGCGGAACCGCAACAGCAAGTTCGGCGATTACCGCCCACCGCATGATGGAAAAGGGCACCGCATTTCAGTCAATTATGATCTGAATCAATTTGCTTTCCTGGTAACAACTGTTCATGAATTTGCGCACCTGCATACCTGGAATGAACACAAGCATAAGGCTAAACCCCATGGCGCCGAATGGAAAAATAATTTCAAAAAAATGATGCAGCCATTTTTTGAACAGAACATTTTCCCGGCTGATATTAAACATGCCATTACAAACTACCTCAACAACCCTGCCGCTTCAAGCTGCTCTGATCTGACACTCTACCGTGCTTTGCGTAAATACGATGCACCAAAAGAATCGGTACATACCGTAGAAAAACTTCCGGTAAAAGCGCTTTTTAAACTAAAGGATGGACGAATTTTCCGCAAGGAAGAAAAACTGCGTAAGCGTTACAAATGCGTGGAAGTGAGCTCGCGCCGCGTTTACCTGTTCAGCCCGGTAGCGGAAGTTGAGCATATTGAACAGAAAACCTGATATATTTCCATCGGCTTGCGTGACCTACCCTAAGCAGGTAAATATATTTTACAAATTTTAGACAAGTCTAAAATTTTTATTATGTTTGCCTAAATAATCAACAGGATTAGTTAACATTCCGTTTATATTGTAACATTATCTTAGCGCAAATTTTTACATGAGAAAAAACTTACTCCTTTTTCTGCCGGTATATTTCACGTTAAAACTCGCAATGGCGCAGGATACTGATACTGCTAAGATGGAGCGTACCAGTTTTCATTTTCAGCAAACCATCATCACCCAATACAAGCCGGCTTTTCATGCCGACTATAGCGGGCTAAACAGCTTATCGCCCAACGCCGAAACCCAGACCTCTATCACCTCGACGTTTTTTGGCAATGCAACACTATGGAAAGGCTCGCGGTTCGAGTTCGACCCTGAGCTTTCAGGCGGGGCAGGCCTTAGTCAGACCCTGGGTGTTGCGGGTTTTCCAAACGGCGAAACCTTCAGGGTAGGCGGCACACAAAACAAGTTATACATAGCGAGGCTGTTTTACCAGCAATATTTTGAGTGGGGTAAAGACAAGGACACCATCGATGCCGATGAACTTAATTTGCGCCACCTGCGCAGTAAAAGATATTTTACAGCGGGTATCGGAAAGTTCAACATGGGCGACTTTTTCGACGACAACCAGTTCAGTCACGATCCGCGTGAGCAATTTATGAACTGGGCGCTGATGGATAATGCCGCCTGGGATTACCCTGCGAATACACGCGGCTACGTTCTTGGCACGTATGCTGAACTGGGCCAGCCCGACTGGACCCTTAGGTTTGCCTTTACGATGAACGTAACACAGGCCAACTCCTCAGTATGGGATGCCAAAATATTAAAAGCCAATACCCAAACTGCCGAATACGAAAGACGCTACACAATTGACGGGCAAAAGGGAACGTTTCGCCTGCTTGGCTTTTTGAACAATGGCAAGTTCGGCAACTATCTTGAGGCCATTGCACTAAATCCGAAAGCGCCTAATGTTGACACCACCCAACAGTACGGCCGGCATAAATACGGCTTCGGTATAAACTTTGATCAATACATCAGCAATAATTTTGGGGTATTTGCAAAGGCCAGCTGGAATGACGGGCATACCCAAACCTGGTTTTTTACCGAAATTGACCGATCGGTAACATTTGGAGGTACGTTAAACGGCCATATATGGAGCCGCCCGAACGATGAAATGGGTCTTGGTTTTATTGTAGATGGCTTGTCCGATCCACACCGTGAGTACCTTGCCGACGGCGGCTATGGGTTTATTATCGGTGACGGCGCACTAAATTACGGTTTGGAACAGATCGTAGAATGGTATTATAAATTTAACGCTTATCAAAAAAAATTCTTTATTAGCCCCGACTACCAGTTTATTCTCAATCCAGCCTATAACAAGGACCGTGGCCCTGTAAACGTTTTTTCCATCAGGGCGCACATAGAGTTTTAAACAATAAATTTTAACCCGGTAACTTTTCGGCGTTCCATTTGTCCAAATATGGAACGCAGTGGGCAATTATAGCCACCACTCGAACGTTATTTCGTCCTATGAAGAAAGCCCTTTTATTTTTTACCGCAGTTACGCTGTTCAGTATTTCCTCAATCTTCGCTCAAAATACCGTTTCCCGTTCTGCCATTACCTTCAAAATTAAAAATCTTGGCATTAATACTGTTGGTACCATCGGCGGCTTGCAGGCAACCGTTCGCTTTAACCCGACCGACCTGGCAACGGCTGACATCGAAGCCTCAGTTGATGTCGCCACGATCAATACGGTCAATTCTATTATGCCGCCATTTTGTGTATAAGTGAAGGGGATTTCTACGGGC
>JABDGE010000144.1:409-3784 GCA_013286235.1 Bacteroidota bacterium | reverse complement strand
GGTTACCGAAAAGGTTATGGCAACATAGTACCAGCTATGCTGGAAATAATAGTTTACCGCCGACAAGGTCACGGCAACGGCTGACATCGAAGCCTCAGTTGATGTCGCCACGATCAATACGGACAATTCGCTGCGCGACGACCATATCAAAAGCGATGAATTTTTTGATGTCGCTCACTTTCCGAAAATATCAATAAAGTCAGTTTCGGTAAAACACAAGAGCGGGAACAAATACACCGGCAAATTTAACCTCACCATCAAAAACAAAACGCTGCCCGTAGAAATCCCCTTCACTTATACACAAAATGGCGGCATAATAGAATTGACCGGCACTTTCACCATAAACCGGCGCGATTATGGCGTGGGGGATAGTAGCTTAACCTTGTCTGACAATGTTATTATTTCCGTGGATACCGAATTAAAGAACTAAGGCCGATCAAAATGTAGCGAAAACTGTTGTTCAGCTAACATCTGTTTTAGAAATTAATAACAAATCCTAAACTGCAAACACAGGCCAGTATTTGTAACTTTACGGGTATGAAATTCCGGATACTTGTTTTAATCTGCGCTACGGCCGTTGCCGTGACCTTGTCGGCGGTAAACTATTATTTCCAGCATAGCTGGTACTATGTTGCCATAACCTTTTCGGTAACCCTTGCAACCAGTTTCATCGTGTTTTATTACCTGATGGAGAAATACGTTTATTCGAAAATTAAGATTATATATAAACTCATTCACAATTTAAAACTTGGCCGCGACCTGCGCGATGCCCTGGGTGAGCAACTCAGCGCAGACCCGATCAATGACGTGGAAAAGGAGGTAAACGAATGGGCGAAGGAAAAGAAATCCGAAATTGATGAACTGCGCAGGCAGGAAAAATTCCGGAGAGATTTTTTATCGAATATTTCCCACGAGTTTAAAACCCCGCTTTTTGCCATCCAGGGTTATATCGAAGCCCTGCAGGATGATGGCTTTGACGATAAAGAGCTGGCGAAGGACTTTTTGGCGAAGGCAGCAAAGAACGTCGACCGGCTAAGCTACCTGATCAACGACCTTGACGAAATATCCAAACTGGAATCGGGCGAGATCCCTATCAATCTTACGCGCTTCAAAATCAACGACCTGATAAAAGAAGTGATGGAGTCGATGGAAATCAAGGCCCGGCAGCATAACATTAAATTAATATTCAAACAAAAATATGATGAGCCGATACTGGTGAATGCCGACCGGGAAAAGATCAGGCAGGTGTTGGTAAACCTGATAGACAACTCGCTGAAATATGGAAATGAAGAAGGAAATACCTCGATCAGCCTATTCGAACTGCATGACCAGGTTTTGGTGGAAGTGACCGATGATGGCATCGGCATCGAAGAAAAATATCTTCCACGACTTTTTGAGCGGTTTTTTCGCACCGACAGCAGCCGTTCCAGGCAAATCGGTGGCTCGGGCCTGGGGCTGGCAATAGTTAAACATATCATCGAAGCTCACGAACAAACCATTAACGTTAGAAGCACCGAGGGACTGGGTTCAACATTCGGCTTCACCCTTCAAAAATCCCGGCAGAGTTTACCTTTTCCTAACATACCCGGCCGAAAGAATTAACATTAACTTAACATTGCAAACATATCTTTGCAACTACTTTCTCTAAAAATGTCACTTAACAGCATATTTCAATACTTTGTTCCAAAGGACAAAAAGGTTTTTTTTCCATTGTTCGAGCAAGCCGCCAATAACGTTGTAAACATGGCCACCATCCTGGTGGAAGCGGTGAATATGGAAAATGCCGCAACCCGCGAGGAGCTCATCAGAACGATTGATAAACTTGAAAATAAAGGCGACGAAATAACCCATCAGCTTCATTTGGAGCTGGGAAAGAATTTTATTACACCTTTTGACCGTGAAGATATCCACCAGCTGGCATCGGCGATCGATGACGTTGCTGATAATATACAGGGCGCCGCCAACCGGATGAGTTTGTATCGTATCGACGATTTTAACGAGCATATCAAAAATCTTTCCGATCTGATCCTCCAATCCGGCATCGAATTAGCGAAAGCAGTGAAAGAACTGAAGGACTTAAAAAACGTGCGGCATATCGCCGATTCCTGCATCCGGATAAACAGTTTGGAAAACCAGGCCGATCATGTTTTCGACCGTGCCGTGGCCGACCTTTTTTTATACGAAACAGATGCCATCAGGCTGATCAAATACAAGGAGATATTGTCGTCACTTGAAACGGCGACCGACATGTGCGAGGACGCGGCAAACGTAATGGAGTCCATTTTAGTTAAAAACGCTTAAAATCCTTAATGTTCACACCTATCCTGATTGTTGTAATTTGCCTGAGCCTGGTGTTTGACTATACCAACGGCTTTCATGATGCGGCTAACTCCATAGCAACAATTGTATCAACCAAGGTATTAACGCCTTTCCAGGCTGTACTTTGGGCGGCGGCATTTAACTTCCTGGTGTATTTTTTTGTAAAAGAGCATAATGTCGCGAAAACAATAGCCAAAATAGTACAGGAGCAGTTTATCACTATGAATGTGATCCTTTCCGGTTTGGTGGCCGCCATCACCTGGAACCTGGTAACCTGGTGGTTCGGTATTCCATCCAGTTCATCGCACACGCTTATCGGAGGTTTTGCCGGTGCAGGTATCACCAACGCCTTATATATGGGCTCAAGCGCTTTGAGCGCGGTAAACATGCACTACATATTAACCATTTTGGCCTACATTGTGCTTGCCCCTTTTATAGGCTTGGTGTTGGGCTATTTAGTGACGATTGCCATTCTGCACATTTGTAAAAACAGCCGTCCCGCAAATGCGGAAGTCTGGTTTAAGCGTTTACAGTTGGTGTCGTCCGCTGCTTTAAGTTTTGCGCATGGCGGCAACGACGCTCAAAAAGTAATGGGAATTCTGTACGTTGCCTCGTTTACCGCGCACGTTATAAAATCGGGCGATCCAATGCCCAACTGGATACCACTGGCCTGTTATTCAGCAATAGCCCTCGGAACGATGTCAGGCGGCTGGCGTATCGTAAAAACCATGGGATCCCGTATAACCAAGATCACCCCGCTCGAAGGCGTGAGCGCCGAAACCGCCGGCGCACTTACCTTGTTCTTTACCCAGTATTTTGGCATCCCTGTTTCCACTACACATACCATTACCGGTTCTATCATCGGCGTTGGCTTAACAAAAAGGCTTTCCGCTGTTCGCTGGGGGTTAACCATCAACATCATTTGGGCCTGGGTGATCACCATACCCATTTCGGCCCTGATTGCTGCCGGCATTTTTGCCCTGCTCAGGGCATTTTAGTTTTTACCGCTGCGAAGTAAGAACCAAGAGAAAAGAACCAAGAGAAAAGAGAAAAGGG
>JABDGE010000144.1:0-399 GCA_013286235.1 Bacteroidota bacterium | reverse complement strand
TCCATAAAAATGAGCCAGATCTTGTCTTTTTTATCTTGACTCTCGACTCTTTCCCGCACGTGCGGGATTGATTCTTAATTCGCATTATTTAGTGAAACGGATCCTTATATGGATCTCTTCGGGTTTTTTATCAGAGCTCCCTACCCAGTCGGGGCCGTTTTTTACCAGGTCGACAGCTTTTTTGTCAGCGCCGGCGCTAAGGCCTTTCGTCACCCTGATTTGCAAAATGCTCCCATATTTATCAACGGTAAAAGTTAGCTTTACTGTTCCTTCAGCGCCATCGGCCGAATTTGCGTTCTTCTTCAGGTATCGTCTGTAAGCCGCCCAGCCCTGCTGCGGATGCGCGCTAACAACATCGGCAACCGCCTCATCGTTACTTGCAGAGGTATAACCCGTAAC
>JABDGE010000143.1 GCA_013286235.1 Bacteroidota bacterium | reverse complement strand
GAGTTATTTTAGCCGAAACATCCGGCTTTTATTTTACACTTCTGTATAACTACAGTTATTTTAGCCGAAACGTCAGTCGCAGCTTCTTCCGGACTTTAGGACTTTCCGACTTTCAACTAATTCCCACTACCCGGAGGGGCTGTTGCAGGCTGCGACTGATCGTCCTTCTTATTGACAAAAGGTATTTTTTTCCAAAAGGGTTTCTGGTTATCCGGCACTGCAACGCCTTCATCCCAGGTGGTCACATTGGTCAGGTCGCCTTTCTGGTTCCAGGTTTTCCACTCGCCGTCTTTCAACCCGGTCTTAAAATCGCCCTCTTCTTTCAAACTTTTGTCTTTATAAAAGGCCACGTAATGCCCGTTCAACAGTTGCCCGTTGTAGCCGCCCTGTGTGGAGTGGATCAAATTACCCAGGTACCAGTAATAGTAGCGGTCGTTCCTTTTTTTCGGATCCTTCTTATAAGGCAGCACATCGGCGCGTATCTCCTGGGTGCTGTCCACTATACGGATTTGGGTGTAGTCGTTGTCGTCAGCAGCTTTATTATAATTGCCGACGCGATTATTGCCGGGATTAGCGGGGCGGCTGGTGGTATAATTATTGGGCTGTTGCGCGTACGCTTTACCCAGTGAAAACAAAAATAGCAGTAGCGTTAACTTTTTCATGTGGATCGTTATCTGCTAATAGACAACGCTAAAGGCAAAGGGTTTAGCCTGCGAGGAAAATTAACGTAGTATGTGGTTTGTTTTGCATTTTCGTATTTACGACAGCGCCTAAATGTCGTAAGAATGTCCGAACGAAAAAGCGATTTTTAGCTAATTTTGTATAAAACAAATGCAGTGAAAAAAATAAAAGAACTAAGACTTGCAAAAGGCATGTCACAAGAAGAGCTGGCGACGGCTACCGGCATAACTTTAAGGACTATCCAGAGAATAGAGCATGAGCAAGTTGTTCCCAGGGCATATTCACTAAAGAAGATAGCGCAGGCGCTCGGTATTAATTTTGACGAATTGTATCAGCAGGTTAATCGTACAGCCGTAAACTCATACACTATACCTGGTCAACTCGACAGAGAGGGTTTTTTAACCATATTTTATTCCGTTTGGGCAACGCTGGTTTTTCTTTTATTGCTTTTAAATATCAGCAGCCAGCTATTAGGTGATCGATTTTTAAATACTCAGCTTTTCTTTAATAATGACTTCCAGGTTTTACGCACTCTGATCGTATTGGCTTGTATTATGACCATAGTTCAGATCTACCTGCTGCATGTTCGCAGATTTGCGTTGAGGCCCTCTATGTATTGGGTACTGCTGGCCCTTTTCTCAGCTACTGCTATGTATCTCGCCTACTCAAACGGATTTGTTAGTTCAGCATATCGTTACCTGAATAACTTCCAGGTTTATGTAAGTTTTTTTTGTTGGTTGATATTATTATTTTTCGGTGTGACTTATAAATACTTCAACAAACAGGTTAACTCCTTTGAAACAGCGTCGAACTAAAACCCACCTTAGTTACGTTTATGTAATGAGTGCTGCAAGGGAACTTTAAATCAAAATTTAAAGCCTGATTTGTCGCTTCAAAAGCTTCTTCCATTGATTTAACAAATCGCAGGGTATCTTCTTTAACCGCCGGGCGGAACGCGTTCTGAGAAAGTCTCAATTTTCATTCGATGAAAAAGAGATTAACAAAGCAGAAATGTTACAGATCGAACCCTATAAACATGTTTACCTTTAACGGGTCTTATTTCACGGCATGCAAGCGAAAACGGTATTGGTGTTTTATACGAATCATAAGTCAGGAAACAATCCCGCATGTCCGCATACGAACCAGGATAACCTGGTAAATTCCGGCCGCTTTGCCGCTAAACAAAGACCCAAATATGCCAATTCTGTCGCTGTTCGGCAATTTGTCCCTGTCACCCTTGTTTTCCTAAACTCTTGGTTCTTGGCTCTTGGCTCTTGGTTCTCAACCCTTAACTCTTGCCGCTCCACGCTTACCTCTTGGTTCTCATCCCTCACCTCTTGCCGTTCCACCCTTACCTGCCTGTTATTGCTATGCGCATTTTATAATGCAAACGCCCAGGCGCCCAAAAAGGTGATTCTCCTCGGTTTTTATGCTGGCTACTTTTACAATGGCGCCAGCTTTGATACCACCCATACCGGCAATGCCCCCTGTCCTTTAGATCCATATTGTTACCCTAAAACAACAACCTGGTTTTATGATTACCTGGCTAAGAACGCGAATGATTTTGCCAAAAGCGGTTTTACGTCCATTTGGCTTCCCCCCATGGCAAAAGGAAGCCTGGGATTTAAAGGGCCGATTAAAAAGCCGGCTTTTTTATTTGGCGGTATTTATGATACCGGTTATGGCGTTTTTGATCATTATGACCTTGGCGATAAATTACAGCAAGGTAATTACCAAACCCGCTATGGTTCGCGGATGCAATTAACACGCTGTATAGCGATGATGCGCGCGAACGGACTGGATGTTTATAACGATTTTGTCACCAACCAGGTCGGCATTCATGCCACCGTGGCCCACCCGGCGCCCCCTTCCTACCTTTGGTTCCAATATAAAAATGCTTTTGGCGCCGATAGTGGCGGCCGGTTCCCAAAATATACAAAAGATTTTCACAACCCGCCGGCCGGCTTGCCGGGTTCTCCCGGCGGTACCCAGGACCCGGATGTGCCGGCGACAACTTTTCCTGATGGGTCATCAACCGGCCACCGCGAAGGCTTTTTCGGGCCCGACTTCGCCCATGTCACCGGGCAGCAGGATGTAAACGGCATTCCGGGTGTGTATAACGCAAACCAACTATATTTATGGGGAGATTGGTTGATAAGAGCCACGGGGATACAGGGCTACCGGCTTGACGACGTTGGTGGTATATCATGGGACTTTTTAAAAAAATTCGTGAATTACGGCGCCATGAAAGACAAATTCGCATTTGCCGAGCTGGCTGGTTCCGACTATGGGTGTGCCCAGCTAAAAGAATGGCTGCAATCTTCGATGGGGCAAACCGGCAGTAATTTTACCATGATAGACCAGACGCTTCAGCCTGAATTGCAAGTGGCCTGCAAAACGGATAAGTTCAATATGGGCCAGTTTCAAACCAAATACCTGGCCTGGGGAGCCACCAACGAAATGAACCCGGCTGCAGGGGCAGTAAAACCCGGCCCTTATGATACCTATTACAGTTTGCTGGTAACCGACACCGCCCAGGTGGTGACGGCAATTAACGAAGTAGATTCCGAAAGCCTGCTGACCTCAGCACTGCCCAAACAATGCCTGTTGGGGTATGCCTATATTATGACGATCGGATTTGGTACCCCTTGCGTAGCGTTGAGGGATTGGAATACCGATGCCAGTGCTTACGGGTCAACCATCATTGACGCACATAGCCTGCATTACCATATTAATAAACTAATTTGGTGTCATAACTTTATCATCTCGGGCGGATTGACCAATGAATACGTCTCGCCAAACGGGCATGTATATGCATTTCAAAAAACCGGGGGCAGGCAGGCTATCGTTTTTTTAAACAGCGATCAAACTAGTCCAAATCTTGTTACCGTGCCCACAACTATTCCGAACGGTACCATTCTTACTGATTATACCGATCATAATGTAACCGCGACAGTTACCAACGGCATGCTTTCCCTAACGGTGCCGGCCAATATAAACGGGCGCGGTTACCTGGTCATGGCGCCGCCGGATATTACCGGCTCATTTGAAACACATGCAAGCCCTGTTACACAGGAATGGGATGGCGCAGAAGACCTGAGCATACCCCCCGCTGGCAACTATAAACAGGAAGTATGCCGTATATGGGTTGATACCAATCAAACCATTACTTCAACCATGCTTTATTATAACATAACCAATTGGATAAAAAGTACAAACCTGGCATTGGAGATTGACAGGTCATCGTTAGATAATAAAACAAATACGGCGGTTGCGTCACGAAAGTACCAGTCAGATCAACAAAACCAGTCGCTCACCTATACAACACCGGCCACAGGCGGCCCGGGATATTATAGCATCTGGATAAAAGGAAACAATCTGCCGGCTACTGCATCGGCGGGATATGATCGCTTCAATTTACAAACTACCTATACGGCGTCCCAAACCGCCCCCGCAAATTTTGACGACACCGTTGTACATTTAACAAGTTTTACAAAACCAACCCCCGTTACTACGACAAAGCCTAAGTAGAGGAATCTGACTTTCCCGTCTCAGGGTCTCTCAAAGAGGACCCTGCGTTGCGCTAAGTTTCACTTTTCGCCCTCTTTTCCGCCCTGCGGAAGAGAGGGCAGAACGAGCGAAGCGATGTTCGGGCGAGTAAACGGAGCGCGTGAATTACCGCCAATGGATCCGTTAACTTAATAGCATTCAGGGTCTCTCGAGGAGTACCCTACAACAATTGATAATACAAATCTTCCTGCAGGCGGTTATTAGATATGGGCATTCGCAATATTAGCGCTTCAAGCTTCTTTCCAAAATTTAACTGACCGCAAAGCTTCCTCTTTAACCTCCGGGCTAAAAGCATCGGTTTCCCGTCCCCGCAGGGTCTCTCGCAGAGGACCCTGCGCTGTACTATCAGAACCAATATTGTCTGTAATCCGTGATCTGAATAGCAGGATGCCGTTTGTTTAATTCATAGTAAGCGGCACTGCTATGCGGATAGTCGGTAAATTCGTTGCAGAGATTCCATTTCCCGCTGACGGGGTTATGATGGATATAATCTAACTTCTGGTACAAAAAATCGAGTGTATAAACAGGTTTAGCGTCAAACGATGGCTCAAAAGCTTTATGTAATTGCCCCTTAGCGTTTTCTTTTGCAGTTACCGCACCCGAAAGCATTCGCAGCACATCCTTTTTTTCCTGCCTGTTAAGTCTCTTTATCAATTCATACGCCATAAATCTTTTGGCGTTGCCGATTATGGTATTTAACTCGACCTGTGTCTCTGCCAGATATAACAGCAAATGAACATGGTTGGGCATTATCACAAAGGCAGTTGTTTTTATTTGGTGCTTGTCATCAATTAGTTTCAGCCATTTGTAAACCAGGTCGTAGGAATTTGTGATCTCAAATAGCGACAGCCAGTTGTAGCAAGTGAACGTGATAAACCAGGTATCTTCAATAATTTCGTGCCGGGTGCGTATTGTCATGAAGTAAATATAAATATTCCGGGAAAAATACAAGTGCATAAAACATAGATGTGTGCAGCGCAGGGTCCTCTTCGAGAGACCCTGCGGGGACAACAAACTGAAAAAAAACAATCCCCGAAAAACGATTGCAGCCCAAGGTTTTCCACGGTTTGTGGGCAAAGGCCTGCAGCGCCAAGGAGCATTTCTGCGGACACGGTTTTGGTTACTTTTGCCAAGACAAAATTGCGATAGCAATCATTCACGCCTTAAAAAAAATAAACAACCCGTGAATAACGACTGGGCCTCCGCGGCCAAGAGCGGTGCGTTATTGTGCAAACGAACACACATTGTAATGTGCGTATTGGACAATTTACAGGCCAATGCAATTTTAAATAGTTCACCTTAATGGTATCGGATAAAACAGAAGAAAACAAATAATGAATCATCTCCTCACCTGGATCATCCCCTTGCTAGCCGTCGCCGGCGTCATTATCCGGCCGTTTAAAATAACGGAAGCAGTTTATGTGGTTATAGGGGCGCTGCTGCTGCTTATACTCCAACTGATCAGTCCGGGCGAGGCCTGGCCAGGTGTCCTAAAAGGCCTCGACGTTTATCTGTTCCTAACCGGGATGATGCTGCTTGCTGAAACCGCGCGCGAAGAAAAACTTTTCGATTGGCTGGCGGCACATGCCACGGTTTTGGCTAAAGGCTCGCCGGCGCAGCTATTTCTGCTAATATACCTCGTAGGCGTTGTTGTTACCACGTTTTTATCAAACGACGCCACTGCGGTGGTGCTAACGCCTGCGGTCGCAGCGGCTGTGTCGGCCGCTAAAGTGGAAAAACCGTTGCCGTATTTGTTTATCTGCGCTTTTATAGCCAATGCCGCCTCGTTTGTGCTGCCCATATCCAACCCGGCCAACCTGGTGATCTATGGCAGCCATATGCCGCCTTTGCTGCACTGGTTCCGGCAGTATGCCTTGCCATCTGTGTGCGCAATTGTGGTTACTTATCTTGCGCTTTATTACACCCAACGAAATTTTTTACGGACCAAAACTGAAACCAATATTCCTATCCCGGAATTATCCCTGGGGGCTAAAACCGCTTTAGCCGGTATCGCTGCAACCGCAATCGTACTATTGGTTTGTTCGGCTTTCGGCCTTCAACTGGGCTTGCCTACCGCTGTTACCGGGTTGCTTACTTCCAGTTTTGTCGTCCTGCGTTCAAGTAAAAATCCAATCAACGTTATCAAGGGAGTGTCGTGGTCAGTGTTGCCCCTGGTCGCGGGTTTATTTGTGATCGTTGAAGCGCTGAACAAAACAGGTTTGATCGCTCAACTCACATCCATTCTCAATCATGGCATGTCAGCTTCCATAGCTGGTACCGCCTGGGTCGGCGGCGGGATGGTGGCGGTAGTTTGCAACCTGGTGAATAACCTGCCTGCAGGGCTTATTGCCGGAAATGTGATCCATGCAGGGCATGTCCCTGAAGTGATCAAAAGCTCGGTATTGATAGGGGTCGACCTGGGGCCTAACCTTTCTATAACAGGGTCCCTTGCCACCATCTTATGGCTCGTGGCGTTGCGCCGCGAAGGACATACCGTGAGCGCGTGGACTTTTTTAAAGCTGGGGGCTTTTGTAATGACTTCGGCCCTGGTTGCTGCGTTGGCGGCCGTATGGATTTGATTTGCATCGAAGCTTTATGTTTACCTTCAAAAAACCCAGGCCATGCTATTATGTTTTCGCTTGTGTGTGTAATATATTAAAAATAAACACGTTACGCGTCATTGCGAGTGGTAAAATTAGAAAATTCTGAAGCGGAGATGACATATTTTTCATCCTTCCCCCCTTTTTTGTCATCTCGAGTGGTAAAATTAGAAATTCTGAAGGGGAGATGACAGCGAGGGGGTGTCACAGTGAGGCTCTCGAACTGCGGTGCGCAAAGGCCTTCCCGTACTCCACTTTCACAAACTGTGATGGATAGGAACAGCCTTTCCCGACCAATCGGGAAAGCAACCGCTACACACGCAAATAAATGTGTAAAACGTAGTCAGAACCACCCCCGCCGCAAGCAATTCCCAACCCTGCTTTTCCTGTACTCTTGGCTTCTATTTTCACAATTCAGGCGCGGGCCTGAAGCTCCGGCCAAAAGCGCAAAAGCCAACCCGTGTCCCTGCTGACAAGCACCAAACCACGCATTTAAATCGCCGTAATATTCCCCACCATATTTGCCCAAAAAAACCGCTAAAACAACCCGCCAGGGCACAAAACAAATTTTAGTAAGTATACACCAGGAGTCTACTAAGCATACACTACGAGTACACCCACTAAAACCCGATTTTTTTTAACCAAAATAACCCTGCATTTTTACATGCGCATCCGGTTAAATAACCGTAGCTGAAAATTTGTTCTTTGACATTTTAAATATCATTCCGAATGGAGTCGTGATCGGTCGTATAGACGCAATGTTTTGCGTATCAGACCTTTGCGCCTGTCATGTCAGTAAACAAAAAAGCAGGATTATCTAACAAAAGTGTAAACCTATTTCAGTACGAGCAACTCCATCAAATCACCATCAACCACCATCAACCACCATCAACCACCATGAAACCACCATCAACCACCATGAAATCACCATCAAACCACCATCAACCATCATCAAATTCCAGTGGAAATATTAAATAAATAGCTGAATATCAACTATATATTGTATTAAGTCATTCCAAAAGAACGCCGAAAATGAAATTTTAGCCTCAAAATGGCAAAATTCAGTAATTTAAGCCTCGTACATCCATTAGTTTAGGGCACTTCCGCACATCTCATATGCCGGCACCGGCTATTAATCATAAACCCGTCCTGCCACTGCTACTGCCACTGCCACCCTCCACCTCCGGCTATGATCTATGAACCATGGACTATGAACCCTTTCATATCTCATATCTCACATCTCCGCATCCGTACATTTTTCCATTTTTGCCACAACCACAATAATCCTTTGCCGGATAAAACTTATCTTTAGCCGGCGCGTTTAGCATGGGAGAAAAGGCTGCAAACATTTAGCGATCTATTCGATTGCAGGCCGCATTAAGTCACAATGAGCAAAGTTTTTACGATAACAGAAGGTTTAGAAAACATGGGCGCCCTGCGCACAGGCGGCCAGGGTTCGGTGTACAAAGCGCGCAGGATCGGGCCTATTATCAGCGCGGTGAAACTGTTGCCTACGCCCATCCACACCGAGGACGAGGACGACAAAAACTACCGTAATTTTCAAAATGAAGTATCAAAGCTCACAAAGGTTAATGAGCAGCCCAATCCGAATGTAGTAAAAATACTAAGCACAGGCTTAACCGAAAGCG
>JABDGE010000142.1 GCA_013286235.1 Bacteroidota bacterium | reverse complement strand
GGCGACGGGCGGAGAAGATTTGGAATTTGAAAGTATGAGGTTGATGTGCGGATGTGCAGATATTATTTCGGATTTCGGATGTTCAATTTCGGATTTGTTTAATGTGCGGATGTGCAGATGCGCGAAGATGTGCAGATGGGGAAGAGTTCATAGTCCATGGTTAATAGCCGGAGGGATGTGGGGGTGGGTGCTGATGTCCAAATGAAAAAGCAATCGTAACTCGTAACTCGTAAATCGTAAATCGAACGTGCAGATTTGTTGCCTTAGGGTTTAATCAATGGCTCTTCCAAAAGATCAGGTAAACTTGCTTCACGATATGGTATAGTGAGAATGAGAAGAAGAGAATGGCAATGCTTGTATTGATTACTCGTGTACTTAGCGCAAACTTGCTTTGAATGAATTTGGCAAAGCGGGCATAAGCAAATAAAGCCAGGAAAGCTCCGGCAGCCGCGCCTAAGCTAAAAATAACCAATGCGATCTTTCCTGTAAGTATCCACTGGTGGGTGATGAGGTATGTGCCGGTGATCATCCAGAAGGGGACCTGCATCGGGTTTAAAAAACCGAGCAAAATTCCATATCGAATACTTTCGGCGTCTGAATAGTTGGTGTTTGGCATCTTTTTGCGATGCATCCAGGTGATGGCGCCAAGCACCCCGAATAGAACTACCATCACCCAATCAATCACCGTATCCAACCGTACCTGCCTCGAAAGCCATTTCGCCGCATGCATGATAAAATAGGTGAAAAAGAATTCGACGCAGGAAAACGACGTGATGAACATCAATGCCTGCTTAAATCCCCGGTTGATGGTAATTTGCACCAACGTGAGATTGATATTACCGGGCGGAACGTACCCGATAAAATTTGCAAAAAGACCAATAAAAAGGGTAAGGAAAAGCATCTCCGAAAATAAGCGGTTTTTATCTGAAACAGCAGCGGGAAACTATCTGTTCCAAATTATTTTCGTTGGGTGGCTTAATTATCGGTGTCGGTATCTTCAGTTTCTTTTAGTTCATCATCTTTTTTGCCATTACCCAAATGGATGATGGGTTTACTTTCGGTACCGGTGATGGTCATCGGAATGCCGAAAATTCCAAACGGGGGCAGGCCCAACCGGAAATGCAGGTCTAAAGCGTTGTTGAAACCCACCTGCCCTTCAAATCTTAACCGGAAGCCGGCCATCCTGATCTTTGTTCGTTTGATGGTAATGATGTTGTTGGCAATGCTGGTTTCGATGTTCACTTTTGAAACGTCGCCGCTGTCGATTCCCTTATGATTGGTTTTGCTGCCAACTGACCCAAAGAGCCTGAAGCCGTGCAGTTTTACTTTTTCGACCGATAATACGCCTCCGCCCTGCAGCGATGGGTATACCGGCTGCATATTGCTGTTCAGCCTCCCGCTGAGTTTGTAGTCGAGGGATACGATTCCTTCAGCGCTGGCTGCGGAAGTGGCCATATCGTGAAACAGCTTTACCTGGTTATAGGCTTTTTTAATATCAAAGTTTTTAGCGTTGATATGGTAATTGAAGGTCGCCTTTTTCGGGTCGATGCTGGTATAGGTGGCGTCCATCACGACGGGCGCACCAATGAGGTTAAAGCCGGCCTGGGATAGTATGATGCCGCCATTGTCGACATTCATTTTTCCTTTTACATCATTGAGCTCAAGTCCCTGGTATTTTACCTTCTTTACGTCGGCGCTGAATGTAAGATTGAGGTTGCGCGGTACCATTACAACCCCCGACGCGGTACCGTTGGTACGTCCGCTCACGTTGGGCGACGGGCTTGCAAACGCCATGAAATCGTCGGCCACGATACTGCCGCTCCCAAAGTTAAATGTTCCCCGGAGGGTGTCGTTGGGTTTTGTGGCGTATCCGATAACGTTTGAAAGCGCTCCGTTCAATACGATAACCGATTTGCCGTAGGTAGCTTTAAAGGCGTCGAAATTCATGTTGTCCTGGTTAAAACTGAACATGCCATCCTTAATGATAAAGGGCTTCGGAAACAGATCGGAAGTAAGTGCAATGTTCTTAAGGGCCATGGTGCCCGAATTATTCAGTTTGGCATAGTTACCTGCCACGGCATCGCTTTGTTTTCCCTGCAGCGAGAGATTGGTGGTTATAGTACCTTTAACATTATAGCCTTTAATTGCAAACACCTGGTATATCTTGCCGATATCGAGCGTGCCATGTGATTTAATGGTATATTCCAGGTTGTTAAAGTTCTTCAGATCGGCAAAAACCGAAAACGGCTTGCCCTCGAATACAAATGAAACTGGTTTTAATAATACGTGTAAGCCGGCCATGGAGCCAGTGTTGTCAGCTATTGATGTTTTTACCTGGATGTTTTCGATGGGGTGGGGGTAGTACTTAGTTTGCACCGAACCGTTTTGCAGGGTGATGTCAGCAGTGGTTTGGGGAAATATTCGCTTTGCAGGTAAATACTTGCCTTTGGTTTGCAGGTTGGCTGCAAGGTTTCCCGAGAGCGTCATGCCCTGAATCGGGAAGACCTTTTTCAGGTCGGCCAGGTTAAATTTTGCCTGGAGCGCCGCATCAAGCGGGTACCCAGTTTCAGCGCTGATTTTGCAATAGCCTTTTATGAAATTGTCCAATACGTTGGCATTCAAATTTTCAAGCTCAAAATGGGCGTGATGATAATTGTTGTCCGGGCAGGCGGCATTGATATTAAAGCTGACGTTATTGATAGCCTCCGGAAGCGATGCATTTTTAAAATAGCCGTTTCTGAGGGATGACTGAAGGCTGAATTGCGGTATACGGGTTATCACTTTTTCAATCTTATAGATGCCGGTGCGTTTTGTCGCGGTGGCGAAGTCGCCCTTTGCCAGCAAATGCAAGGCCAGCCGACCCTTGAGTTTGTAGGCATTCATGCCGGATGCATTGCTCCAGTTTTCCAGGTCGATACTGGTATTTACTTTCGCATAAACATCGGGCTTTTTCAGGCCTTTTACCCGCAGTACGGATGCGAAGTAATCCTTATCCATATTAAAATAAAGAGAATCCATATTTACCTGCAAGCTGTCGGGATTCAGCCCGGGTACTTTTGTGGAAAAATCAAGATACAAATTGCTAACCGGAACCGGCGCCGCCTGGTTATGGATATAGCCATTGCGCACTTTGAAATTGAAGCTTAGATCGGGCATCAGATTGGATGCGGCGATGTATTTACCCGCGAGCCTGAGCTGTAGGTCGCCCGTACCGCTGACATCGGTTTTTTCGAGCCACTTTAAATATTCGGGGGGCAGGGCGGTAATGATGTCGTGCAGGTTGGCTTGCCTGGCATTGACATTAAAATCCATATCATAGCCATTTTTTATGAATGCGAATTTGCCGATAAACTCAACCGGCAATTTATTAATGAGCAGGTTGTTCTTTTGAAATTCAAACGCCAGGGATTTTGTGTTGATGCTGGTGATCAGGTCGGCATTGATTGATTTGGAGAGGACATATGCCTGGTTGTTGTAAATAAAATCTACCGAGGCCATTTCGGTATGGGTATGAAGGTCGAATACGTCCTGGCTTAAATCACCGCTGCCGGTGTAGCTGATACCCCGGGCGCTAAATTGCATGGGTATGGACCGGTCGTTATAAACAAAGCGGCTGTTTTCGATCAATATCTGGTTGATCCCTAATGAGGCGCTTGATGTGTCGGGCGATGGCGAGGACTGGCCGGGCTTTGACTTGTATACATTGTAATTGACGTGGCCGGCACTGTCGGCCTGGATATTGATGAAGGCGTCCTCGAGGAATATCTTATTGATGGTGATCTTTTTCTGAAAAACGGAGCTCAGGCTTACACCAAAGGAGACCTCTTTTGCAGCAAGCAGCGTATCGTCCTGGAAGGGCGCGCTCCCTTTGAGCGAAAAATCATAAAGCGTTAAAGTGAGGTTTGGAAAATGTTTAAAGAAGGACAGGCGGGTTTGCGAAAACTGCAATTGCCCGTTAATGCTGCCGTTGGCGAATTGTTTGATTTTGTCGCTAACCGTTTTCGGAAAGAGGTAGGGCAACGCGAACAGCAACAGTACAAGGGTGGCGATTGTGATTGCGGTTATTTTAAGTATTCGGAAGAGGGCTTTTTTTACTGAAAAACTCATTGGAAAAATTTGACCGGCAAATAATGAAATCAATTCGCTTTAAAAATATCGATATCGCTTTTAAAAGCAGCCATGAATTTCAATATTTAATGTTTAGTTAACGAAATGGTGGATTCGCAATGACTAGTTGATTAATTTGAAAAGCTAAACTTCTTAAAATATTTTAATAAGTGTTTGAATTGCGTTCAATTACCCTATATTTACCTGTTCAATACCAAATTAGCTATGCGATTTTATTTATCCTTTTTATTTGCGGCTTTCTGCTGTACCCAGGTTTTTGGCCAAACAAGGCCAGCATTTGATGCACATGACCTGAGCATTGTTTGGGAGCCTGTTCAGAACAATTACCAAAACAGGGGGCTGTCGTTAAATGCCATTACGATAACCAACAATGGGAAAAATACTCTCCCGGCCTCGGGTTGGAAAATGTTTTTCAACGATGCGTCCATGCTGCAGCCGGCAACGCCAACCAATAATGCCAAAATTGATTTTGTTGACGGCGACCTGTTCAGCCTGGCGCCGACTGCAGGTTTTGGCGAACTCAAACCCGGTGCATCGGAAACGGTGCAGTTTGTGAGTGACGACGGTGTAGTAAACATTACCGACGGGCCTGACGGCTTTTACGTAGTATGGGACAACGAACCGGCCAAAGGCTATAATACGGCGGGCGTAACCATCAAACCTTTTAAGCCCAATTATGCAGGATTGATTACGCCAGCAACAGTTTATGAGCAAAATAAGATCGTAAAAGATATTCCGGATGATCAGTTGGTAAAAGTTTTTCCGACGCCGGTTAGTTATAAGGAAACTGGGGGCTATTTTGTTTTAAAGAATAGTCCGTCGATTGGTTTTTTAGTGGATCCAAAACTTCAGACCGAGTATGGCGTATTGGCATCAGATTTGGAAGGCTTGCTTGGAGGAAAATTCAAAGCGCCCCAACGGCCCATAAAGGTGATTGAATTCATTTATGGTAACGGTTTTCACAATGAAGGATATGAACTTTCTGTTGGTCAAGACGACATAAGAATTACCGCATCTACCCCCACCGGTGCATTTTACGGAGTCCAATCCCTTTTGTCTTTAATCCCCCCGACAGCCTGGACACATCCTCAAACCGAAATCGATATTCCCTGCGTCGAGATCAAAGACGAACCCCGATTCGCCTACCGTGGCTTTATGCTGGATGTGGGCCGCAACTTTCAAACCAAACAGGAAGTTTATAAAATACTGGATTTGATGGCGTTGTATAAGCTCAACGTCTTTCACATGCACCTCACCGAGGATGAAGGCTGGCGGCTGCAAATTCC
Organism: Bacteroidota bacterium; assembly: GCA_013286235.1. Taxonomy (GTDB): domain Bacteria; phylum Bacteroidota; class Bacteroidia; order Sphingobacteriales; family Sphingobacteriaceae; genus Mucilaginibacter. The sequence continues at coordinate 3,130 of JABDGE010000142.1, read as the reverse complement.
CGGTTTACCGGAACTAACAGAAGTAGGCGGCAAACGCGGCCATACCACGGACACCAGGAACAACCTGCCACCCTCGCACGGATCCGGCGGCGACGTAAACAATAAAACCGGCACCGGCTTTTATACGACTGCTGATTTTATCGACATCCTGAGATATGCCAACAAGCTGCACATTTTAGTAGTGCCCGAGATTGAGGCGCCGGGGCATGCCCGTGCGGCCGTAAAATCAATGGAGGCGCGTTATTATAAACTAATAGCCGAAGGCAAAAAGCTGGAAGCCGAAAAATACCGCCTGGCCGACCCGGATGATAAATCGGTTTACAGTACCGCGCAGTACTGGACGGATAACGTGATCAACGTTTCGCTGCCCTCTACCTACAACTTCGTGGAAACCGTTACCGACGCCATCATCAGTATGTATAAACAAGCCGGCGCACCGCTCAAAACCATTAACTGGGGCGGCGATGAAGTGCCGCGCGGCGTTTGGGAAAAATCTCCGGCTTACCTCCGCCTGCAAAAAACGCATCCCGAGATACAAAGCACCGCCGACCTGTGGTATTACTTTTACGGCCGCGTGAACAAAATGATGCAGGCACGCGGCATTTATCTATCCGGCTGGGAAGAAATGGCTTTGCGTAAAACCAAACTGGACGGCAAGCCCTTCTACATTCCCAACCCCGACTTTATGCCCGAGCACCCGCAGGCCGAGGTTTGGAACAATACCCTGGGCGACGGCAACGAGGACCTGGCCTATAAGTTGGCGAACGCAGGTTACAAAACGGTGCTTTGCCCGGTGACTAATTTGTATTTTGATATGGCGCATTATAAATCCTTTGATGAGCCGGGTTATTACTGGGGTGCGTTTTCGGATATCGACAAGCCGTTTTCTTTTATCCCATACGATTATTTTAAAAATGCCAAAGTCGACCGTGACGGGCTGCCCGTTAACCGCAATATTTTTATCGGCAAGCAGCGCCTTACCGATTATGGCAAAGGCAATATCATCGGGCTGCAATGCGCAGTTTGGGGTGAAAACATTAAAAGCACCGAACGCCTGGAATATATGTTATTGCCACGCCTGCTGGGTTTTGCCGAGCGTGCCTGGGCCCAGGATCCCCAATGGGCTACTGAACCCAATGCGGCAAAGAGCGATTCGTTGTATAACATAGCCTGGGTAAATTTTTTAAACGTGGTGGGTAAAAGGGAACTCCCAAGATTGAACTACATAGATGGCGGTTACAGTTACCGCATACCCAAACCCGGCGTAACCCTACAGGATGGTAAATATTATGCCAACGAACAATTCCCCGGTTTAACAATCCGCTATACCATCGACGGCACCGAGCCTACGGCCGCCAGCCCCGAATATAAAGATGCTGTTACAAATACCGGAAGCGGGCTAAAGTTCCGCGCTTTTGATACTAAAGGCCGGGGAAGCAACGTTTCGGAACCAGTTACTCCATAGAATGAGCAATAGGGGCGTTGTGAGGGCGTCCTTATTGCTTTCCAATTAATAAAACACACTCATTCCTACATAATAATTCCTCGGCGCCGCTGCGTTGTAATACCGGCCGCCAATCGCATTAAAATCGTCGCCAAGGCTATATTTCTCATTCAGCAGGTTATCTGCACCCACGTATACTTCCAGTCTTCCCCTGTCTTTAAAGTTGTGGTGCCATCCCGCTTTGGCCTGTACCAGGTTGTAGGCGCCGGCATAGGCCGTGCTTGCGTCGTTTAGCGGAATGCGGGACGTATAGTTGTAGGAGATAAAGAAATAAAAAAATTGAGGCAGTTTGAATTGAAGACTGGTGATTACTACCTGGTCCGGAACACCCGTGATCTGGTTGCCGGCGTAATTGCCTGCCGCATCATGATAATCATTGCTGAAAGTGAAATGGTCTAAGGTAAGCGACTCATTGAATTCAAGCCCCCGTAAAAAGCCGGTAGAACGTTCTTTGATCAGCCAATCGGTAAAGTATAATTCCGCACCTGGCTGGTTCAGGCCGCCCGCGTTGATGTAGTATTCCGTTCCATCGGCATTATAGCGGGGTACGATGGCGTCGACGATATGATAGTAAAAGACGGAACCATCGAGGTAAAGGCTTTCGTCCATATTGCTGAGCCGGAAACCTGTCTCGTAATTCCAGCCGGATTGAGGCTCCAGGTTTGGATTGATCTGGTGATCGGTCGGACGGATCTCGGAAGTAGTTGGCGTTGAATATCCCCTTGCCACCGATGCCCGCCATACAAACGTGCCCGTTATTTGGTAAGCCAGTGCAATACGGGGCATCAGCTGAGGTGTGAAATCGCGGTTGGTAAAGGCTGCTTCGTCGTTTGGAAAAAGGTTTTTGAATTCATAATCGTAAAAATTAAGGCTGAGCGCGCCTTCGGCATGTAAACGTTTCGAAATATCGGCCACATAACGGCCGAAAAAGAAGTGCTGGTTGGTGTTGATCTTATCAAGCGTTTGCGCGGTATCCCGCAAGCCCCGTTCATTGCCATAGTTGTTAATGTCGGAGTTGGTTTGTTGCCACTCCACGCCAAAATCTGTTCTCCATTTATAATTCACATGGTCGTTACCCTTGTATTCGAAATAAGTGCGGAAACCGTAGGTGCTTTCGTAGCGCTGCTCGTAATCCGTTAGAAAAGGGTTGGCAAAATCAACGTAGGTGCCGAAGACCGTTAATACATTGCGCCAATGATCATCAAAATTGTATTCGTTCACCACGCCCCCGAACAGCATTTTCTGGTAAATACCAGCCTTTTGTTCTACCGAGCCGGGAATGGGCCCTGCCGGTGGCCGGGCTTCCGAAGGGTCAGTCTCGTATTGGCTTAAAGTAAGTCCGCCGGGCGTTTGATAATCGAGATCGGAATAGAATCCGAGCAGCCGCACCTGGTCGTTTTTATTGTAAGTCAAACTGTTAACCATTTGCAAATATTGGCGGTGCATGGCGGTGTTTTGCCGGTACCCGGTGTAATCCTCGTAGCCCTGGTTCAGGTTCAGTTGGTAATCTCCCGAACGTTCCTGTAACGCAGCATTTTCGTGGATCAGTCCATACGAGCCGCCGTTTAAACCCAGCGAGAGAAAGCTGCTGTCGGCATGGTGATTTACCGGGCTGAGCAATACTAC
>JABDGE010000141.1 GCA_013286235.1 Bacteroidota bacterium | reverse complement strand
AATACTTGTTACGGTGGGTCTTCAGACTGCTGGACTTTGGATTAACCGGCGGCATCGCAGCCTTGATCTCGGTAGCGGTGTCTGAAAAAAAGCAACGAATCGGGGACCTTGTTGCGGGTACTACCCTTATCAAAACAAAACCTGCTACCACATTAAATGAATTGTATTTTACGTCGCCCGACCATGAATACGAGCCTGTATTTCCACAGGTGGGCAGCCTTAGCGATAATGATATCACTTTGGTGCACGAGGTGATTAGCAATTTTAAACGTACCGGAAACAGTAGTTTAGTATACAATATGGCCATCAGGGTTCGGGAGCACTTAGGTATCGACGCCCCACAAAACCTAAATGACTACGAATTTTTGCAGACGATTGTCAAAGACTACAGCTATATTACTTCAAGGGTGGGTGTTTAGGGCTATGCGTATAAATGGCAGATCTTGAAAATGTAGGATACCATAATTGTGCCACCTGTTATCATATAGAGCGATTTTGTAACCAAGTGCCGGTTATCAATCTTGAGCCTTGTGGCAAACAGAACAAAAAGACTCGTAATAAGAATTGGGATTGTAGCGGGATATAAGTGCAGGCTAGCTGCAAAATCGCCTCTTAATAATGCTATTAAACTTCGCTGAAATCCACAGCCAGGACAGTCTATGCCCGTTAGCTTTTTAAACGGACAAGGGATTAGATGATTTTGCAGCCAGGTGACAAAACGCAGGTTATGGCGAAATAGCAGTAATAAGTACATCCCCGGTTGATTAACGCAATGAGTAGACGAAAATTCGATCAAAAATCAAAGAAAGTTGCAGTCGATATTCTGTGAGAATAACGCTGCAACGTGGTAATCTCCTTATGCCTCTGGCGGCGGAGGCGGCGAATCGAATGGACGTTGATAGTCGGACGAGCCAAAACGGTTTGCTGCATTAGCTTCAGCAGCTGACGGGCCAAGGTAAACAGCATCGCCGAATCCCAGGATGCACATAAAGATTGGATTGAGCAGTACCAGTCCTACTGTAAATCCTTCACTTTTGCCAAAACTTTTGCTCAGTAAGTTGTAAGTCCAAATAAAAAAAACAAAGTTAACGCAGGGAATAAAGAATAACAGGAACCACCATATGGGTTTTCCAACGATCTCGATCAGGACAATAATATTATAAATAGGAATGATCGCGGCCCAGCCTGGTTTGCCGGCTTTCGTATACACTTTCCATACGCCCATTATGGTAATCACCCAAATTACCACAATTGTGATAATGAATCCTGCACCGATGCCTGCGAAAGGCGAATTGTAGTTGTCCATTGTTTTTAAGCTTAAGGTTTTTTTAATTGTTTTAATTAACTGCAAAATATGAAATAATATTCAGAAACAAGTGCTTTTGAAATTAAACAGCGGCCGAATCTGTGTAAATTTGTGGTGAATGCAAAAGGAGCAAATATCCGTTTTTGATATTTTTAAGATAGGAATAGGGCCCTCCAGCTCACATACGCTGGGCCCCTGGCGGGCGGCTCAACAATTTGTGGAGTCGCTTGGCGGGAAGGGGGTTTTGAACGTTGTTGAAGAGATAAAGATATTGCTGTACGGATCGCTGGCCAAAACCGGCAAGGGCCATGGAACCGACATTGCCATTCTTTTAGGATTAAGCGGGGACGACCCGGTTACCTTTGAGGTGGATAAGGTGAACAGCAAAACGGCCGGCATACGGCAATCGCACCGCCTGGCGCTTGGCGGGCATAAGGAGATTACATTCAACGAAGAAGACGACCTGTTGTTCCTTTATAATGAAAGCTTGCCTTATCACCCTAACGCGGTAACCTTCCAGGCGTTTTTGAATAATGGTACGGCTGTGTCAGAGACCTATTATTCCATAGGCGGCGGGTTTGTAGTAAAGGACGGCGCTGTAAACCAGCAAAAAAACTGGATAGACCTGCCTTTCCCGATCGAAAACGCCGCTAACCTGCTGCACTGGTGTATGAAAACCGGGCTGAAAATATCCGAAGTGGTGATGGAAAATGAAATGGCCTGGCGAAGCGAGCAGGAGACCGTGACCGGTGTGTTGAATATTTTCAGGGTGATGAAGGAATGCATTTACCGGGGCTGTCATACCACCGGTTACTTGCCGGGCGGGTTAAATGTCGCCAGGCGCGCTGCCGCCCTTAATCGCCGGCTTATTGGATGTCCTGGAAAATACTGGCAAAAAAAAATAAAAAAATAAAGTAAAAAATATAAAGCACCCCGGTGAGCACACCAACGTCAATTATTCGTCCCAACACCCGGTCTCCCAGGCCCGCTACTTCATAGTCAATCTCAACGTTTTGCGATGTACGTATTCTTACTGTTTGCATCCTTAACAAATATATATGACGAAGTTCATTTATTTACATCCGCACGTTAAAATTTCTTTTTATTTTAACAGAAAAATATTACCAAAGAAATTATGCGCGAAGCTTTATTCATTAAGCAAAATTCTGCCAAGTGGAAGACGTATGAAAACGCCGAAACCCACGATCCTGACGAACTTGCTGAACGTTTCCTGAACATTTCCGACGACCTTGCCTATTCCAAAACTTTTTACCCCTCGTCAAAAACCACGCTTTACTTAAACGGTTTAGCGGCAGGCTTTCATCAGTCCATCTATAAAAACAAAAAAGAAAAAACCAACCGGTTTGTATATTTCTGGCAATTTGAACTGCCGTCGCTTTTCAAAACATACCATAGGCAAATTTTGTATTCCTTTATATTCTTTACCACTTTTTTTTTAATTGGTGTGCTGTCTGCCAGATATGATAACTCGTTCGTAAGGCTGATATTAACGGATGACTATGTTAACATGACCAATGAAAATATTTCAAAAGGCGACCCCTTTGGCGTTTTCAAAAGCCAGAACGAGTTTATTATGTTTTGGCTGATTGCTAAAAATAACATTACCATCACCGTGCAAACTTTTTTGTCAGGGATTACCTGCTCAGTTGGGACCTTGTATTTTCTGTTTCGAAACGGTCTGATGGTTGGCTGTTTCCAGTACCTGTTTATCAGCAAGGGACTGGGAATGCAGTCGGTGCTGGTTATATGGATACATGGAACCCTTGAGATTTCGACCATTATTTTGGCCGGAGCTGCCGGTTTAATAATGGGCAACAGCATTTTATTCCCGAAAACCTACACCCGGTTTGTGTCCTTAAAAAAAGGGGCCCTCGATGGTCTCAAAATTATACTCGGTATAGTGCCAATCGTAGTTACCGCCGCAATTTTCGAAAGTTTTGTAACCCGCCATACAGAAATGCCAGTATGGCTGAGCGGCTCAATCCTGGCAATCTCATTTTTATTCATCATTTGGTATGTAGTAGTTTATCCTATATATTTATCACGAAACCCTAAAACCGCCATCAACATTAAATGAAAGAAAACATTGAGTTAGCCCGGAACCGGGAGTTCGGAGATATTATTAGCGACACTTTTGTTCTGATCAGGCAAAATTTTACACCTCTGTTAAAAGCGATCGTTGTTATTTGCGGGTTGTTTCTTTTAACTGATATTGTGATTTCGGCATTTGTGGCGGTTAATCGGGAAGACGCGTCGATCCAAACACTTGCCGGCTTTTCAAAAGCTGTTTTGGGGTTCATCTACGCCATATTGCTGGTACTTACTACTCAGGCCTATTTTATATTATATAAAGAGAAGAGCAACACCAGGCCGGAAGTGATCGAAGTTTGGGGGTATGTTAAATACTATTTTTTTAGAGTGTTTTTTACCGAAATCCTGCTGATTATCGGCATCTTTATCGGTGCTTTTCTTTGTTTTTTACCGTGTGTCTACTTAGGTGTCGTCTTTTCATTGGTATTGCCCGTGATGATGGTCGAAAACGGCAACATCGAATATTCAATTCGGAAGGCGTTTAAGATCATAAAAGGCAACTGGTGGTTCACATTTGGCATTATTTTGCTGGTTTCGGTCATCACTGCAGTGTTAATGCTCGTATTGCTCATCCCTGTCGGCATTGTTTATGGAGTAGCTGGATGGCTTACCGGAAAGAATGTGGATGAAATTGCCGGTGTTTTTTTTGCCGTCGACTTAAATCTATGTAAATTACTTTGGATAATCCCTAATATCGCGCTTATCCTGGTTTACTTTGCCTTAACCGAAGAAAAAGAAGGCACGAGCCTTATCGACCGGATAAATTCGTTTGGTAAAAGCTCGCCGGGTACAGATCAAATATCATCGGAACAATACTAAAATCTGAAATGTTTAAACCAGCTTTTATTTTTTTGATGATGTTAATGCTCTCAGGGCCTGTCTTCTCATCCCCGAAAAAACCGCTCGTAAAGTTGCCATCACCCATCCATTTCGTCACCGACAGCAGCAAAATTTATTTGCGTCATTTCGATTCAACTGCGATGGCAAAGTATCGGCACGACCCGGCATTCAATTATACAGCGGATAAGCAGGCGAACACTTGGTGGGACCGATTCTGGCAATGGGTATGGGATGTATGGACGGGTTTCTGGAATTGGATCGGCCGTCTTTTAGCACGTCTGTTCGGTCATGTACACCTGGGTCGATCTGCTTTCTCGGCTATGAAAGTTGTCCTTTTGCTTTTAGCGGTTACACTCATCGTCTTCATAATTTCCAGGCTGGCCGGTATCGACTTGCTGCGTTCTATCAGGAAAAATCAGCCGGTTGACCAGGTGCCTTATTCTGAGTCGCTCGAAAACATACACCAGATAAATTTCGACGAGGCTATTGAAAACGCGCTCACTGTAAAAGATTACCGGCTTGCAGTACGGCTATTATACCTCCGTAGCCTTAAGCAATTGAGCGATGCCAATTTGATTAACTGGAGAATCGAGAAAACCAATAGCGCCTATTTGAATGAACTTACAGATGTTGAACAACGGCGCCGGTTTTCAATAGTTACCCGCCAATTTGAATATGTTTGGTACGGGGATTTCCCGGTGGATGGGCAATCGTTCAATAGTATCAACAGCTTTTTCCAGGAATTTAAACAGGCACTGTCATGAAGAGTTTGAAGCTGTATATCATCATCTTATCCGGGTTACTGCTCATCTATTTAGTGGCACAGTTTAACCGGCCAAAAGCAATTGATTGGTCCGAAACATTTAGCAGTACAGATAAGATTCCTTACGGCACTTACATTGTTTACAATCGATTAAACGACATCTTCCCAAGCGCCAAAATCGAATCCTTCAGAGAGCCTGTCTACAATGTGTTAAATGACCACGGCATAAGCCATGGTACATACCTGGTAATTTGCAGTTCAGCCAATGTCAACGAATATGACGTGCAAAAGCTGGTGAAATTTGTAAAGGCTGGTAATGACGTGTTTATCGCTGCGAGTGATTTCGGCGGAGAATTATCAAAGCGCCTTAAAATTGAACTTGCCACGGAATTTCGGGGCCTCAACACGTCGATTGGCCTCAAATTCACCGGCAAATACCTTGATACGTCAAAAGTCTACAGTATTGGAAAGAACAGCGGCGCGGTTTATTTCCGGAAATTCAACACCGATACGGCCATCGTTCTTGGAGAAAACACGCTTCACCATGCAAATTTTCTAAAGTATCCGTTTGGTAAAGGCAATCTTTACCTCTCCGCAGCGCCGATCATGTTTACCAACTTTAGCCTTTTAAAAACAAGCGGCAACGCCTATGCCGCTGTTGCTTTATCCCGTGTTAAAAATGACAAGCACCTGATTTGGGATCAATATTATGCCACGGGCAGGGAGGGCGAGGACTCTACAATACGTGTTTTTTTAAGAAACGAATCTTTGCATTGGGCATTTTACATCGCTTTTTTTAGCCTGATCATATTTGTTTTGTATGAGATGAAACGCCGCCAGCGGATAATTCCCGTCGTTGAGCCTCTTGAAAATGCAACGCTTGCATTTGTTAATACGGTGGGCCAGGTGTATTTTGAGGAGCACAATAACCTTAACCTGGCCAACAAAAAAATACTTTATTTTTTGGAACACCTACGGGACAAGTACAACCTGAAGACCACAGTGCTTGACAAAGAATTTACGGATAATTTTTCACAAAAAACCGCCGTTGGTGATGATTTCGCTGGCAACATGATCAACTATTTCAACTATCTCAGCAAGCAGCAAAACGTAACCAACAGCGAACTAATTGAATTAAACCGGCTTATAGAACAATTTTATATTAAATCCAGGTAACATGGAAGATGGACTTTTTGAACAAAGAACTGATCTGAGCAAGCTCAGCAATGCGGTTGAACAGATAAAAGCGAGCCTCGCAAAAATTATAGTCGGCCAGCAGGAAAGTATCGACCTGCTTATTGCCGGCATACTGGCCGATGGCCATATTTTGATAGAAGGGGTACCCGGCGTGGCCAAAACACTAACCGCAAAGCTCATCGCCAAATCAATCGATGCGCAATACTCGCGCATCCAGTTTACGCCCGACCTGATGCCCTCGGACATTTTAGGCACTTCGGTTTTTAACCCGAAGACCGCCGATTTTGAGTTTAAGCATGGCCCCATCTTCGGCAATATCCTCCTCATCGACGAAATAAACCGGGCGCCGGCAAAGACGCAGTCGGCCTTGTTCGAGGTGATGGAAGAGCGCCAGGTGACCATCGACGGGCAAACCTATAAAATGCAGGAACCCTTCACCGTGCTGGCCACGCAGAACCCGGTGGAACACGAAGGCACTTATCGCTTGCCGGAGGCGCAGCTTGACAGGTTTATCTTTAAAGTGGAAGTAAAGTATCCCTCGTTGGACGAGGAAATCGCTATCCTCACCCGCCAGCACCAGCATAAAACAACGGAACAGCTACAGGAAATTCAACCGGTATTGTCAGGCGCCGAAATAACTTCCCTGCGGCAGACAGTCCGTGAGCTTCATGTTGAAGAAAAAATATTGGTTTATGTGGCTAAGATCATCCACGAAACGCGCAACAACAAATCGCTTTACCTGGGTGGTTCGCCGCGGGCTTCGCTGGCCATCGTTGCCGCGGCCAAGGCTATTGCAGCCATCCGCGGGCGCGATTTTATCACGCCTGACGATGTGAATTTCGTGGTGGCGCCAGTTTTACGGCACCGTATTATGCTTACGCCGGATAAGGAAATGGAAGGCGTGTCGCCTGATGAAGTGGTGGCCCAGGTTGTTCAAAAAATTGAGGTACCAAGGTAAATTGCTTGTGAAAAAATTTTTCAACCTGTTTTATAAAAACCTTTTTTTAACGAACCGCCTTTTCACGGCGCTGGGCGGCTGTGCCACGCTGTTTATGCTGTCCTTCTTTTTCCCCTGGCTGGGCGTCATCCCGCAGCTGTGCTTCTACGTCCTGGTTTTAACGGTACTTTCCGATATCCTGCTCCTGTACCGCACTTCAAAGGGCATATTCGCCAAACGTCATGCACCGGAGCGCCTGAGCAATAGCGACGATAACGAGCTGGGCATATTTGTTGAAAATTGGTATCCTTTTAATATTAGCATCGGGATAATCGACGAGATACCCTTCCAGTTCCAAAAACGCGACATTTGGTTCAAAACCGAACTGGCTCTCCGCCAGCGCAAGCTTATTAGCTATGTATTGCGACCTACCAAGCGGGGCGAATATGAATTTGGGTGGGTAAGGGTGTTCGTCCGCTCGCCCCTGGGCCTGATAAGCCGCAGGTACAACTTTAAACAGGCAGAAACGCTTCCGGTTTACCCCTCATTTTTGCAGATGCGGAAGTACGAGCTGATGGCCATCTCAAACAACCTTTCGGAGCTTGGCATAAAAAAAGTACGGCGCCTGGGCCATAGCATGGAGTTTGAGCAGGTAAAAAACTATGTGCAGGGCGACGATTACCGCACCATCAACTGGAAAGCCACGGCCCGGCGTGGCAGCTTAATGGTAAACAACTATACCGACGAAAAAGCACAGCATGTGTATTGCATCATCGATAAATCAAGGGCCATGAAAATGCCGTTTGAAGGCCTTAGCCTCCTGGACTATGCCATCAATGCCAGCCTGGTTTTATCGAACATCGCACTGCTGAAGGAGGACAAAGCCGGACTGATCACCGTGGCTGAAAAAATCGGCGCCGTCATCCCCGCCGAAAGACGGCCGACCCAGATCAATAAGATCCTTGAAGTTTTGTACAAAGAGAAAACCCGCTATCTTGAAACGAACCTGGAGGCCCTGTACACCACCGTTCGCAGCGTGATCAAACAGCGTAGCCTCGTGATATTTTTTACCAATTACGAAAGCCTGTCAGGCCTGCAGCGGCAGCTTCCGTTTTTAAAGCGCATAGCCCGCTTTCACCTGCTGCTTGTGGTGTTTTTTGAGAATACGGAATTGAAAAAATTAAGCGAAACACCTGCCGCCGATGTAGAAGGCATCTACATCAAAACGATCGCCGAAAAGTTTGCTTACGACAAAAAGCTTATCGTGAAGGAACTTGCTAAAAATAACATCCAATCCATCCTCACCGCGCCGCAAAACCTCACCGTGAACACGGTCAATCGCTATCTTGAGATCAAAGCCCGTCAGGCGATATAACATACATTTCGGATTTCGGTGCCGATAGCTATCGGGATTCGATTTCGGATATGGACTA
>JABDGE010000140.1 GCA_013286235.1 Bacteroidota bacterium | reverse complement strand
TCAGGCACCGCTATGTTCGGTACAAAGCTGGTTAGCTTGTAGGTGTAATGGTTACCGTTTTTATCGAATATCAGCGCGCTGTAAATTTGCTTTTTTACCTTATCGATCTCTAAACGCACCTTAAAAAACGATTTTTCCTCCTCGGGGGTCAGGTCGATTTCATCGTATGTTTTGCCGCCAATTTTAACTACGCCATTGTACAGGTATTTATAGCCATGTTCGTAAATGGTAAACATCTGCGCAGGGTTAAGCCCCGTGCCGCTAATATCCACATTGTTGATCTGCACCTCGTTGTCTTTTTTAAGATAGGTCCATTGCGTTTTGCCATCGCTGATGATCTGTTGTTCAACTTCGGGTTTCGCGGTCGACTCTGCGCTGTAGATGGTCACACTGAATTTATTGGCTTTTGATTTGGCTATCAGCGTTCCGTAGCGGGTTTCTTTTATACCCGCCTGCTGGTTTTCAAGGGTAAAGTCGAAATCGGTTTTCACCAGGTCGTAGCTTTTGTATTTTTCGCTCACTTTGTTCAGAATGGCTTTTGCCGCGACATCTTTTTGAGCGAAGGTAGACAGGGTTGTAAAAGAGAGGATGGAAAATATGATTATTCGTTTCATTGTTGTTGTTTGTGCCTGAATGCTGGAATTACCAGTTATTGTTTAATGCGGGACTGTGTAAATTATTTCGGCAAATTAAGATCATATTAACAATCATTAGAACCATCAGACAAGGTAAAAGTTTAATTGTTATTTTTTTGGAGTGTTTCTAAATGCCGCTCCAGGCTGTATTCGTCCGGGTATAAAACTTCCCGCGCTTTGCTGCCCTCGAATGGACCCACTATGCCGGCGGCCTCCAACTGATCAATAATGCGTCCGGAGCGGTTATAACCGAGCTTGAGCTTGCGTTGTATAAGCGATGTGGAGCCCTGCTGGTGCAATACGATCAACCGGGCTGCTTCCTCAAACATAGGGTCGCGGTTGTCCGGATCGTATTCTTTGGAGCTGCTTACTTCACCTTCGCCTACATATTCAGGCAGCAGCATTGCCGAAGGGTAGCCGCGCTGGTTGCCGATAAAGTCGGATATCCGCTCTACCTCATGCGTGTCCACAAAGGCGCATTGCAGGCGGATCAGGTCGCTGCCGGTAGATAGCAGCATGTCGCCGCGGCCTATCAGCTGGTCGGCGCCGCCGCTATCCAATATGGTACGCGAGTCGATTTTTGACAGTACCCTAAAGGCGAGCCTTGAGGGGAAATTCGCTTTAATTGTTCCCGTGATGATATTGACAGACGGCCTTTGCGTGGCGATCACGAGGTGTATGCCAACGGCGCGCGCCAACTGGGCAATACGGGCTATAGGCATTTCAACTTCCTTGCCGGCCGTCATCATCAGGTCGGCAAACTCGTCGATCACCAATACGATAAACGGCAGGTAACGATGCTTTTCGGGGTTGCTGATCTTGCGGCTTGCAAACTTTTGATTGTATTCTTTCAGGTTTCGCACCTGCGCATCTTTCAGCAAATCGTACCGCTGATCCATCTCGATACACAAGGAGTTCAGCGTATTTACCACTTTTTTGGTATCGGTAATGATGGCGTCTGCTTCGTCGGGCAGCTTGGCCAGGAAATGGCGCTCTATCTTCCTGAAAAGGGTAAGCTCCACCTTTTTCGGATCCACCAGTACGAATTTTAGCTCGGCCGGATGCTTTTTGTAAAGCAGCGAAACGAGGATGGCGTTTATCCCGACGGACTTCCCCTGGCCGGTGGCGCCGGCGACGAGCAGGTGCGGCATTTTGGCCAGGTCGGCTACAAAAACTTCGTTGCTGATGGTTTTGCCAAGCGCGATCGGAAGGTCCATCGTGGTATTCTGAAATTTCTCACTGCCCAATACCGACCGCATCGATACCATTTCGGGACTTTGATTGGGTACTTCTATCCCGATGGTGCCTTTGCCCGGCATCGGTGCAATGATACGGATACCCAACGCAGCTAAACTCAAGGCGATGTCGTCTTCGAGGTTTTTTATTTTCGAAATGCGGACGCCCGGCGCCGGGATGATCTCGTACAAAGTAACCGTAGGGCCGATGGTTGCCTTTATTTTGTCGATCTCGATGTTGTAATGGTTCAGCGTCTCGACGATCTTGTTTTTGTTGGCCGCCAACTCGTCGGAGTTTACGTTGATCTTGTTGGAACCATAGTTTTCAAGCAGGTCGAGCGGCGGATATTTATACGAAGCCAGCTCCAATGTATGGTCGTACATGCCAAACTCTTCTAAAAGGTGGTTCGCCTTTTCATCGTCGCTTTTTTCGATGTTTAACTCAGGTGTAGGTCGCGTAACGCCTACGGTAAGCGGTATTTCGTTTTCAAACTCCGGCTCATCGCCTTCATTCTTTTTATCGGGTGTAAGCACCACCGTTTCGTGAAATACCGGGTTTTGCAGCAATGGCTCCTGTTTAAGCGTTTCCGTTTTCGACGCAGTTTCGGCGCTTTCCTTCAGTTTGTTGGCCCGGTTGCCCGACCATTCCAGCGGAACGGCAATTTCTTCTTCCGGTTCTGACCGTTCGGGCACGAAGTCGCCTACCGCAGGCTGTAGCCCTGGTTCAGGTTCCTCACGTTTCGGGATCTTAAAGTCGATGTTGTAGGCGATGATCAGTACCGTTAGTGCTGCAAAAGTGAGCAGCGCCGCGATACCGGTCCGCCCGATTTGGGCGCTTAGCAGGATGTTATTCCAATGCCCGAATGTTCCCTCCAAAAAATCGTAATCCGAACTGTCGGGAACGAACGAATGAAGAAAACCGATTGTTATGGAAAGGAATACAATACCAAACAAGGAATAAGCCAATGTCTTTCCTAACGGAAACAAACGCACTTTAAATAACATGCGGTAGCCGATCACGAATAGCACAAAAACAAAAAGGAATGAGGCCACGCCAAACCATTCATGTATGAATTGGTACGAAAGCAAGGCGCCCATCTTGCTGCCCCAATTTTGCACCACCGGGTTTTTCACCCCGTTTTCCATCAGTTCCTGCGTGGTTCTGAACAGGTTGCTCCATCCGCCATTCGCCTTTGAAACATAGCTCTGGTCATCCTTCCAGGTAAAAAGATAGGACGTAAACGCCACCAATAGATAGACCGATAAAAGCAGCGAAAAAAGGCCGGTGATCTTGATTGCCTGGCTGTTCATCATGCCGTAATCACGACGGGATTCCGGTTTTTTCTTTAGCGGCCGATCCTTTTCGGCCTTTGAAGAAGGCTGGCGGGGCTGATTTTCTGGTTTGAAATTATTTGATTTGAACTGGTTCTCTCTTACCGGCATCCTGATGTATCCCTGATATGCTACAAATATAAAGTTAATAGATTAAACAACTTATTTAGCCTGATATTTTAATTTTTTAGTATAATTGAAAGCAAGATGTTAACTTAACGTAAATATTTGGCAAATAGAGTATGAATGGCGGAAAATTGCGATAAATTAGTCTGCCGTTTGTTCCATTTCGAAAAAAGCAACTTATAAAACCTTTATAATTCATTGTAAAACGAAATGAGCGTAGAAAAGCTGGAGTTATACATTAACAATTCCGACCTGGTTAACCTTGATGCGCTGCTTGCCAAAGATCCTTCGCTGGCCAAAGCCCGCACCAGCCATCATGTTTCGCCGCTTATGCTTTCCTGCTACTATAAAAAACCCGAGGTTACGGCAATCCTGTTGAAGTACGTGGATGAGATCAGCCTGTTTGAGGCGGCCGCCGCAGGTAAATTCGACGTGGTTGCACACCTGGTTTACCAGCATCCCGAAGCAGTTAACTACTACGCCGAAGATGGATTTACGCCTTTAGGGCTGGCTTGTTATTTTGGCCGCGATGAGATAGCACGGTTCCTGGTTTTAAAGGGCGCGGATGTTAACCTGCCATCTAAAAATGGTTTCGGAGTTTACCCGCTTCATTCTGCCGTAGCAGGCAATTACACCGAAATAGCCCGCATGCTGATCGAGAACAATGCGCAGGTGAATGTTAAACAGCAGGCTGGCGTAACCGCGCTGCATTCAGCCGCCCAAAACGGGAACATAGACCTGCTTATCCTTTTACTGGAACATGGCGCAGATGTGGGCATCCGCATGGAAGGCGGCAAGCTCCCTGCCGACCTGGCCCGCGAAAAAGGCTTTCTTGAAATTGCGGAAGCGCTGGCTTAGTTTTGAGTCAAGAGCCAAGAGCCAAGAACCAAGAGCCAAGAGTGTCTTGTCATGTATTAATCATCACGTTGCAATTGTGCAAACATCGTAAGCCCATCGCTATTTCTACCGATTTTCATCATTAAAAATTACAGGAAAAAAAAGCAGCCGGAAGGTAAACTCCGGCTGCTTAAACTAATCCCTATGAACAATTAACTATAAACTAAACTTTTTTACTGTAATGTATTGGTTATATTAAAGTTATGTATTAAATTCGTAAATAATAAAAAGGTCCCCAGCCTCGCGCCAGGGATCTTTTTGATTTGATAAATTATTGATGAGCAGGGCGCTCAATGAATGCTTTTATACGGTGGTCGTTTCTTTAAGTTGCGGTTTTTTTTAATTTTTTTTAAAATCGTCCGTCCTTAGTACTAAATGACTGTAATTCAGAGTTTAAGCCTGTTTAAGTTTTCAAAATGTCATCCTCGATGCATAGCACAGGGCCTCATATGGCAACCGCCCGCTCCAGCATCCAGGCGAAGAAGTTCGCCTGGATGTTTTTTTTAAGCCCGAGCGCTCAAAAAATATAAAACACCGATAGCTCAAGCCCTGACGTAAATAAGCTTAAGTTAAAGCTGCCGCCATTATCGGCGGACTGGCTTCCGCTTGCACTATAATGCTGATAGTTCACATCGGCCAGCGCTGTTGCAAGCCCGAGGTGTTTGGCCGGGTAGTAAACCAGGCCCAGATTAAGCCCGGCATACATGGAATTTGTAGCGCTGGTGTAATTGTAGGTATTGTCGGCAGGCGGAAAAATTTCGGATGTCTTCTGTCGGCCGTATTCAAGATAAGGGCCGAAACGGAAACCAAACTTATCATTGAATAAAAAGTATCTTCTCAAATACACCATCGCCGAAAAGTTGCTGTTATTATTGGTCGAAGGATAACCCAAAGGTTGCGCGTTGTAGTTCTGGTTGTCTGTAGAATAAGAAAAGCTGGCACCTAAATCAACGTTGTTTTTAATGAAATAGCTGTACGCGGGTCCAAGGCTAAAAGCATTGTTTTTGTTACCATAGGGCGTTTCAATTTGACTTGTAGGATCAATGGCTTCATCATTTGACGAACTTGTGCTGAACGAGAAATTTAGGCCGATGTTTTGGTTGCCTGCCTGCGTTTGGGCATTTGCAAACCGGATTGTCAACAGCAGTGCTGCGGTAAGGAACAAAGATTTTTTCATGGTTTATTTTGTTAAGTTGAGTTAGGCAAACGCACTAAAACCGTGAAATATTTTATAGGGAAGGGGTAAATAATACGAATTATGGATCTATTTTTTTGACGGCAATATCTGTGATAAAACCCCGTTAAATTGAGTTTTGATTCATAATTTAATATGAAATTCTTATGAAAAATATATTTTTTAACGTCCGGATACGACAGTATATAAACAATCGTTGCGGGTAGCGCGGTACACTGGTTATTTAACGGCGCGCTTTAGGTACCATTTTAAGATAAATGCTCCAACGATGACGGATACACCGAGGCCTATCAGAAAACCATCAAAAAAATCAGGGAGCAATCGAAAATTTCTCAATAATAGGCCTCCTGAAAGGAGGAGCAAGCCGATGGGGAATAGTAATTTTTGTGGCAATAAGGGTTTCATGATTGCGATTGTCCTTAAAGGTACAAAGATCAAGCGATCATCGGAAATATTTGATCAATTCTTTATTGCCCCAAAAAACATCCTTGCCGGGATCAGAAAGCATAGTTGCCGTGTGAGGCCTAACTCCTAATTGCCATTCCTGGTTTTGTTCACCCTTTGGGGTTTATTAAATGCCAAATCAATGTCGTTCAGTGAAGAGCACCATTCACGCCTCACCTAAATCCCTCTCCGAGGGAGAGGGACTTCGGCTGTGGGCTCAAATGGATAATGAGTTCTTTTTTGCTTAACTAAGCGTCATTAAATGCCAAATCCTGCTCAATCATTTTTTCATTTCTTTTAAATCTTGTCCAATTTGTATGGCGCCGTTTGTTATGCTGGTATAATTCATAAATTCGATAACAATTAAAAATTTAAAACAATGGACGAGTTCGCATTAATTATGAGGCATGAAGACGGCATGACGACAGCTTCGCCGGAACAAATTGAAATATGGATGAAGGCTACGATGGATTGGATTGGCGGTATTGCCGCGCAAAACAAATTTGTTAGCGGCACCGGTTTGCTTTTTGCCGACGCAAAGGTAGTAAACCACGATAAGGTGGTAACCAATGGGCCATTCGGTGAAATCAAGGAAACGATAGGTGGGTTTATCATCGTGAAAGCCGAATCGGCCGATGAAGCGGCAGAGTTTGCCAAGGGATGCCCTGTATTAGGGGGCGAGGGCAACACCATGGAGGTGCGGAGAGTTTCAAAAAGATAATAACTGTGTTAAATTAATTGGCCTTCTGTTCAGCAGGAGGCCTTTTTTATATGTCGCAGCAACCTGTTATAGCGCACTTGTTCCGGATGGAATATCGCAAGATCGTATCTGTGCTGTGCCGGCGCTTCGGTTTTGAAGATATCCAGGCTGCCGAAGATATCGCCAGCGACACGTTTGTAACGGCTGCGCAAAGCTGGGGCTATAACGGCTTGCCGCCTAACCCAACCGCCTGGCTGTACAACGTTGCAAAAAACAAAGCAAAAAATTACCTGCAGCGGTCGGCAACGTTTGACGAAAAAGTTGCGCCGCAGATCCTTAGCGGTATACCCGAAAGTTACGAAACTGAAATCGACCTGTCGCCCCAAAACATAAGCGACAGCCAACTGCAAATGATGTTTGCGATTTGCCACCCTTCTATCCCCTCCGAGGCGCAGATCGGTTTGTCGCTCCGCATCCTTTGCGGCTTCGGCATTGACGAGATCGCCGAAGCCTTCCTGAGCAATAAGGAAACCATCAACAAGCGCTTGTTCCGGGCGAAAGAAAAACTGCGACAGGAAAAGATCAGGATTGAATTTCCCGGCGATCAGGAAATAGGGGAGCGGCTGGAAAATGTGCTAACCACAATTTACCTGCTCTTCAGCGAAGGGTATTATTCGGTAAGCAGCAACCAGGTGCTCCGCAAAGAGCTGTGCCTCGAGGCGATGCGCTTGTGCACCATGCTGGTCGACAATAAAAGCACCGACTTACCGCCGGTAAACGCCCTGCTTTCGTTAATGTATTTCCATGCTTCGCGCTTTGACGCGCGGCTGAGCAAGGACGGAGAATTGATCCTGTACGACGACCAGGATACAAGGCTATGGAGCAGCGAGCTGATCACCAAAGGCGCGTATTATTTCCGCCGGGCAGCGGTGGGGGATACCCTATCAAAATATCACCTCGAAGCCGGGATAGCGTTTTGGAATACCCAAAAAGCCGACACTCCCGAAAAATGGGAAAATATCCTGCAGCTGTACAACCGTTTATTGCAAATCGCTTATTCACCCGTGGCAGCACTCAACCGCACCTATGCACTTTCAAAAGCAAACGGCAAAGAGGAAGCCATCATAGAAGCCGAAAAATTGAAACTGGAAAGTAACCAGTTTTATTTTGCCCTGCTTGGCGAGCTTTATACCGGCATCGACCAGCAAAAGGCGCTGGATAACTTTCAATGTGCGTTTTCCCTCGCAAAAACGGCGGCGGATAAACAGGCCATGCAGCGAAAAATTGATGGGTTAAGTTCCGGAGATGCATTGATGAACCTGTAAAAATGCATTATGAAGCGTAAAAAAAGTTAGTTCCCTTATTAATCAATAAGTCAAATAATTAATTACCAGATATTTACGTGCAAAACGACGGCGCAATTGTGCTGATCTAATGCATGTTTTATGGTGATTTAATGATAGTTTTATGGTGAACTAATGTTGGGTTTGTGGTGATCTAGTGTTGGGTTTGTGGTGAACTAATGTCGGTTTCGTCAGCTTCGTTAGGTGTATTAAACTCAAAAGTCCGGGCGGAGACGCCCCGACACATCGGGGCGTCTCCACAGCCATCTAAAGGAAGCTAAAATATTCATTCAATATGTCAAAGAACTAATTATCAGCTATCTACAGCTTATATTTGTGAAAAGCAGGCCGTTTTTTGTGGTGCTTATCTGGTGCTTTTGTGGTGCTTTTTAGCTACTTTTTAGCGCTTATCTGGTGCATTTTCGGTACTTTCATGGTATGCCTCGTCCTAAAATTGGTCACACGTTTGTTAGCTGATCCAAGTCAGCGTTCGTGTGTACTCATGGCATCTGTTCTTTTTTTAAGTGTTACCTGCTTGTTCCGGTTATGAAACCGGGTTGCGCTTGTAAAAGTGAAATGTTTTTACGGGAGAAAAAAATTGGGTTTTCGTAACGGTACTTGTAGTGTAAGGAGAGCTTACTCGTAGTGTTATCTGACGAAAATTTATCGCATTGAGCTTGAACGGCTTGCGTGGTAATTTAGGATAGCAGAGCTAAGTGTATGTTAATTGCG
>JABDGE010000139.1 GCA_013286235.1 Bacteroidota bacterium | reverse complement strand
GTTTCGGATTTGATTAATGCGGAATGTAAATAATTTGCCTGATTAATTTTTAAAAGTACATAGAATAAGCCTGCTGTTTAATTACCGGAGGCTTTTTTGTTTTGTATGGCGTACATTTGAAATTTGAAGAACATTTCAATATAAGCGCAGTTGGAGACCATTCATCCGAAATATAACGAGGCTTTAGCTAACTACAACCAAAAGATTGCCGTAGCAGCTACCGAAGACATGGTGCTGAACATGGGTCCGCAGCATCCTTCCACACACGGTGTTTTGCGGCTGGAACTGATCACTGATGGCGAGATTGTTAAGGAGGTTATACCGCACATCGGTTACCTGCACCGTTGCTTTGAAAAACACGCGGAATCCTTAACTTATCAGCAAACGATCCCCTTTACCGACCGGATGGACTACCTGGCATCCATGAACAATAGCCATGCTTTCGTGATGGGGGTTGAGCGGATGATGGGTATCGATAAAGACATTCCCAAAAGGATAGAATATATCCGCGTATTGGTTTGCGAGTTGAACCGGATTGCATCACACCTGATCGCGATTGGGACATACGGCATAGATATAGGCGCTTTTACGCCTTTCTTATGGTGCTTTCGCGACCGCGAACACATTATGGGTATGCTGGAATGGGCGTCCGGGTCGAGAATGCTTTATAATTACATTTGGGTTGGGGGTTTGTTTTACGACCTCCCGATAGGTTTTGAAGAACGCTGCGCTGAGTTTGTGACCTACTTTAAACCTAAGATGGTTGAGCTGAACGAACTTTTGACCGATAACCGCATCTTCATCAACCGTACCGCCAATATCGGAGTGCTGCCGCTCGATGTGGCCATCAACTACAGCTGCTCGGGACCGATGCTAAGGGGCTCGGGGCTAAAATGGGACTTGCGGCGCATTGACAATTATTCCGTATATCCTGAATTAGAATTTGATGTCCCCATTGGAAAGGGCGCTATGGGAACAACCGGCGATTGCTGGGACCGGTATAAAGTGAGGGTCGACGAGATTGCCGAATCCTTGCGGATTATTGAACAATGCCTCGCCCGTTTGCAAAAAGAGCTTAAACGTACGCCGGATTTCGATCCGCGCGCCAAAATGCCACGAAAGCTTACGCCAAAAGCCCAGGACTACTATGTGCGTTGCGAAGGCGCCAAAGGCGAGCTGGGTTTTTATTTTATAGCCGACGGCAAGTCGGAGATCCCCTTCAGGGTAAAAGCAAGGGCGCCGAGCTTTAGCAATTTATCAGTTTTGCCTGAGCTTGCAAAAAATGTGATGATTGCTGATCTGATAGCTATTGTAGGCTCTATAGATATTGTGTTGGGAGAAGTGGACCGGTGAGCCTTATTTCGGATTTCGGATGTTCGATTTCGAATTTTTATTGACACGAATTAAGACGAATTTCACGAATAGGTGCACACGGGGAAATTGGAAGTTTTTGAATGCGGAGGCACTTCTTGCTTTCGGCTTTTAGCTTTGTGCTTGCAGCTTCATATAAAACAAAGCATCCCGGCCAAAAAAACCGAGATGCAAAGAAATATATGATGTTTTATTGGGGTCGCTATTGGTTGTAAACCCTGATCATGAAAATGTAGTTCTGCAGCTTTTTAATTTGCTGTACCCTGTTGAGGGTCGCGAGGACATTTTTATTGTTTAAGTTAATCGGCTTGTTTAATGAGTCGGACGGTATGTTTTCGATGGCTTTCATCAGGTAACTCGACTTTAATGCGAATGCCGTACCCGCCATATTGGTTTGTTTGGCATCCACTATACCGATCACGTTCCCCTTGTTATCCAGCAAGGGGCCTCCGCTGTTTCCAGGATTAACGGGTACGGATATCTGGTACGAGGTGGAGTCGCCCTGGTAACCACTGCCTGCCGACAGGTAACCCATTCCCAGTACCATCGCATCAATCGGATAACCTACGGTAAATACGTTCTCGCCGATATCCGATTCCGCCTTCTTGAAGTTATACGGAATAGGCGGCAGCGCCTTAAACGAGGGGTCGGTAATCTGCAATATGGCTACATCAGGATCAGCCGCTAAATTTATGACCCTGGCTTTGTACGACTTGCCGTCGTAACTCTGTACATAAACCGAATCGGCGCCGTTAACTACATGGTAGTCCGTAACGATATAGCCGTTTGAAGAAATCGCAAAACCGGTTCCCTTGATACCTGGATTGGTACGGACGCTCTTATTGCCATCGAGTTGATTTACTTTGTTACTCAAGGCTTTCTGACTCTTTTCAAGTCGTTGTATCCTCCCCACTTCAAGGTAATTTATTTCGCGGTTCGCCAAATATCCGGTAAAAAACAACGTACACAATACTGCAAATATGGCGATCGACGCAGCCACGGATATTTTTGAATGATGGTTACGCCACAACCGCACGATTCCGGACGGATGCATCATCAACTCATCTTCGAGTGTGTGCACATCAATTTCCTCGTGAATTGCATCCAGCCGGCGCTCCAGTTCCAGGCGCTCGCCATACTGTTTTATCAAACCAACAAAATGCTTGTGCTCTACGACCTTTTCATTCACCGCGGCATCCTCTATGCGCAGGCTTTCAAAGCGGGCACGCTCCTCTTTGGTCATCTCGCCATTAAGGTACCTGTCAATCTGGTCTAAAAGTTCTTTTTCACTCATCGCTTTAATCTTTTTGCTGAAAAAACAATTTCTTCAGCCTTTGAAGGCATTTATACTTCTGGGTTTTGGCGTTATCCGCATTGGTATAACCAAAATCCTCGCAGATCTCCTTCATCGACCTGTTATTGATATAGAAATCTTCTATTATCGTCTTGCAGGGCTCGCCCAACAACTTCAGCGCTTCGCCCATTTTATTAAATTGCAGATCACGCTCATTATTTTTCTCGGATTCGTCATCAACTGACAGATACTCCTCGAAGTCTTTTATATCCCCCCCGTAGCGGTTCATCTGGCTTAACCTTTTGAGCCATAACCTGCGGCAAACCGAGTAGATATAGGTTTTGAGCTTGCTGCTCAGTTCAAAATCCCCCGTTTTTACTTTATTATAGAGGATAATGATCGCTTCCTGGTAAATATCTTTAGCGTCGTCCCCGTCGCCATTGTTGTTGATAATGAGCTGGAGCACCATCGGGAAGTAGGCGATATACAGCCTTTTTAGTACACTTTCCGAATTGTTAAGGATGCCCAGTATGACTTCGCTGTCGGTGGGGATGGTGTTTACAGATTCTTTACTCACTACTTAATACAATTTATGCGAAATTGTAACCCATTCGCGATAAAAAAAAATTTTGGCGGATTTTTTGTTTCATGTCCCGAAAAGCCCGGCGCGGCGAAAATAAATTTATAATGTGTTTTCGCAATCTACTAAGTTAGAATTTCAGACCGGAATCCCAACCATCCGGGTTATTTTTTTTGAATCCCGGAGCAACCGGAACAGTTAAAAACCGTTTCGGGTTAAAATCATTTCGATCATTTTACAAGGTGTAACCCAGGGAAACTCAAACAAGCCGTCTTCAATTTTGTTAACTATCAACACATTAAATGCAAAACCATGAAAAACGCGTTTAAAATTCCGTTCCTCGCGCTTGCGATAGCTGTTTCGATCGCCGGCTGCAAGGGTAATAAATCGGGGAGTTCAGCCGACTCCTCCGCGAAGGTTGACTCTTCGTCATCTGTAAAAACCAGTTCGGATACATCCGTAAAAGTAGATACCACCAAAGGCACCGACACTTCAAGCGGAAAAGTAGATACTGTCGCTAAAACTGTGACGAAGCATACCGAGGTTAAAAAAACAGCGACTAAGAAGGAGTAACGCTGTGGTGAATGGTGAGTGGGGAGCTGCAGTGAAGGGTGAAAGGCGAAGGGTGAAAGGTGAAACCATCTACTCAGATATTGGAATGGCCGGTAGTTCAAAAATTTAATTGCACTCCGGAATTAATAATTTTTACGACAAAAACGATAGATTTTATATTTTTTTAATTTTTTTGGGTTACCTTTTCCATCCTTTGGTATTAAGGCGTAACATTCACATTTTAATAAAAATACAAAACATGAAAAATTCATTCAAATTAGGCGCTTTGGCTTTAGTTATTGCAGTTTCTTTTTCTGCTTGCGGTGGTAAAGGATCTTCAACCACTGATTCAACTACAGTAAAGAAAGACTCAACTGTTAAAATTGACTCAACTGTTAAGAAAGATACCGGCAAAGTTGTTGTTGTTGACACTGCTAAGAAAGACACTTCCAAAAAGAAATAATCTTTTAAGATTTTTCTGTTAATTTTTTTTCAAAAGGTAACCCGTGATTTTATTTTTAAAATTATGGGTTACCTTTTGTTGTTTTTGGTATTAACTGCTAAACTATTTAATCACTTAAAAAAATTAACATGAAAAACTCAATGAAAATTGGCGCATTAGCATTGGCTATCGCTGTATCTTTTGCAGCTTGCAAAGGTAAAAGCGGAAGCGGCGGAAGCGACAGCGACACCTCTAAAAAAGCTGATACAGCAATGGCTAAAATGGCTGACACTTCTAAGAAAGCTGACACCGGCAAAATGAAAATGGCTGACACTTCTAAGAAGATGGCAAAAGACACTGCTAAGAAAAAAATGTAATTTTTTCTTAGTGAAAACAAAAAACCCTGGATACTTTTCCGGGGTTTTTTGTTTTTATAAACGAGGTGCTTGCGTTTGGGCTATAACAAGTAATTTTACCCGCAAAAGCTCTATATGCCATCACCGCTTTTGTCGATCAATCACGCTACCGTCCGCTATCTCCATAATATACTCTTTCAGAATTTAAACTTCACCGTTAATAAAGGCGAAAACTGGGCGCTCGTCGGTGCCAGCGGATCAGGTAAAAGCGCTTTGCTGCAAACCATTGCGGGGCGGTTTAATGTCACCGGCGGGACCATCGAATATCATTTTTTGGATGATGCTTCAATACCCCACGTTGCTGACAGGCAACCTGTCACCTATCATCAACTGATCGCGTTGGTTGAACCCAAACACCATTTTAAGAACCTTTCCAACACAAAGGAATTTTACTACCAGCAGCGCTTTAACTCATCCGATTCGGAAGATTCGCTAACGGTGGCGCAATACCTGGAAACCACACACCCGTCGCCGGGCGCCAACATTTATTGGGATAAAGCAAAAACAGTATCCCTTTTAAACCTGAAGAGACTGAACGACGAACAACTGATCAAACTGTCGACCGGCGAAACCAAACGGCTGATGATCGCCGCCGCATTGCTGAAAAACCCGGTTTTACTATTGCTGGACAACCCGATGACCGGTTTGGATGTGCAAACCAGAACGGCATTTAACAACATCGTCGATGAAATAATCCCATCAGGCATTACGGTAATAATGGCAACTTCGCCTTATGAGATCCCTCCTGCCCTAACCCACGTGGCTATTTTAAAGAGTGGCGCCATAGACCAAAAACTTTCAAAGGGGGACTTTAACCCGGATTTGCTCTTTTTGAACGATAAAGATGAAATTGATACTGCTGAATTAAAAGCGCTGCTAAATGGAGGGCGGTTAAAGACGCAGTTTGAAAACATTGTGAAAATGAGCCAGGTACATATTCAATACGGTGATAAGGTGATCCTGGACAAAATCAATTGGGAAATAAAACCCGGGGAGCGCTGGGCGTTGCTGGGTCCGAACGGCGCCGGAAAGTCCACCTTGCTGAGCCTCATCAACGGCGATAACCCGCAGGCCTATGCCAATAACATTGTCTTGTTCGACCGCAAACGCGGCACCGGCGAAAGCATCTGGGATATTAAAAGCAAGATCGGTTTTGTATCGCCCGAACTGCACCAATACTTTCCAACCGATAATAGCTGTTTGCAGGTGATCGAGTCGGGCTATTATGATACCTTAGGGCTATTCAGGCTAAGCAGCCCTGCAAAAGCTGCGATCGCCTTGCACTGGATGAAGGCCCTGGAAATTGAAAAGTATGCCCGCGTGCTGCTGAAAAACATCCCGGCCAGTGCACAGCGCCTTTGCCTGCTGGCCCGTGCACTTATCAAAAACCCTGATCTGCTGATATTCGACGAGCCCAGCCAGGGGCTCGATGCCCACCAACAGCATCATTTTAAAACATTGGTGGATAGCATCTGTAGATTAAGCAATGTCACCCTCATCTATGTAAGCCACTACCAGCAGGAAATACCTGAGAGTGTGACGAAGGTATTGAGGTTGGAGCGGGGGCAGATGGCAATCTAAAAATAAAATCATACCGGTCTAAGCATTGCATATTTTGTCCCTTGATCATCCGCATTAACAAAAATTGCGTCATATTGAGTTCCTTGATGAAAGATTCTCTTATAAAAAACATTTCGGTAGTCAAACCATTGCTTTTTGATTTCGTAAAACGACAATTTACCGTGAGTCAAATTATCCCAAAAAATATAACCTTCGCCCACCACAACGCCTGACACTTGCTTCCATTTAAATGAAAAGGTTTTCTCGCCGTTATATTTCAATGTCATGTATGACTGAATTGGATTTGCTTCAATTTCACCCTCCTTGATATTCCAATGTTGCCAATCAAAGATATTTTCGGCACTTTGCAAAAACCCATATTTTTTTAATAGGAGTTTCCCTTTTCTTTTATTCGTTCTGTATTCGTAAAAATATGCTGTAAACCAGGAAACGGAAATTCCTAATATTATTTCAATGATCACGCCCTGAGTATCTTTTGATGTCCAAAAATCCGTCATAAGTTTATCCGTTCCTTAAAGTTAGGAATAAAATACCTTAACTGTCAAAACAGTCACACCTTTCGCCTTTAACCTTTCGCCTTTAACCTCCTTCCCTGTATATTTGTCACTATTCTAACACCTTTCGCCTTTAACCTTTCGCCTTTAACCTCCTTCCCTGTATATTTGCTAAATGAACACTGCGGATCTGTTGCAACGTGCGCTAAACTTTGAATTTCTATCCCAGGAAGAAGGTGTGTTTTTATACCATAACGCTTCTACTCCCGATCTGATGTACATTGCCAATGAACTGCGTAAAATTCAGGTACCACACGGCAAAGTAACCTGGCAGATCGACCGCAATGTAAATACGACCAACGTTTGCATAGCCAACTGCAAGTTTTGCAACTTTTTCAGGCGGCCGGGGCACGAAGATGCCTATATAACCGATATTGAAACCTATAAGCAAAAAATAGAAGAAACTTTCCGCTACGGCGGCGACCAATTATTGCTGCAAGGCGGCCATCACCCGGACCTTGGCTTAAAATTTTACGCCGATACTTTCCGCGAGCTCAAGTCGCTTTACCCTAAATTAAAACTACATTCGCTTGGTCCGCCGGAAATTGCGCATGTGGCCAAGCTGGAGGGCATGAGCCATATTGATGTGCTGCGGGAATTAAAGGAAGCGGGCCTCGACTCACTGCCAGGCGCAGGCGCAGAAATATTGAACGATCGTGTTCGCCGCCTCATCAGCAAGGGTAAATGCGGCGGTAAAGAATGGCTGGATGTGATGCGCGCCGCGCACAAATTAAACCTGCCAACTTCGGCTACAATGATGTTTGGCCATATTGAAACGATTGAAGAACGTTTTGAGCACCTCGTTTGGATACGCGAAGTGCAGACTGAAAAACCCGAAGGCCATTACGGCTTTATCGCCTTTATCCCCTGGCCTTTCCAGGACGACGGCACCTTGCTACGGAAGCTGCGCGGCATCACCAATAACGTTACCGGCGATGCGTATATCCGGATGATCGCCCTTAGCCGCATTATGCTGCCGAATATCAAGAACATACAAGCCTCGTGGCTTACCGTAGGCAAACAGGTAGCCCAGATCTGCCTGCATGCCGGCGCAAATGATTTCGGCTCCATCATGATCGAAGAAAACGTAGTTTCGGCTGCCGGGGCACCCCATCGCTTTACGGCAAAAGGGATACAGGAATCTATTCGCGAAGCGGGGTTTGAGCCACAACTCCGCACGCAGAAATATGAATGGCGCGAGATACCGGCGCAGATTGAGGAGCAGGTGATTAATTACTAAAGTCCGAAAGTCCGGCAGTCCGAAAGTTTGGAAGCACGGCCGTTCTAAAGATCATTTAGGTTATTAAGACTGTGTGCCTAGTCACCTCGGCAATAAATTTGTTTTCGTTATTTAGTACCGTTAGTCCCGGTGACAATCTCGTCAATTGACCGGTATTCTGTTGAATGCACAAACAGTAATTATTCACATCCGATTTTTTGTTACTTTAGGTGTCTCGGGAGTTAATGGAAAATATTGAACAATATATTGAGGCGCTGATTTTTGTTTCGGAGCAAAGCATCCGTACGGAAGAGATCGTGTATTGTTTGCAGGCTGCTTTTGAGCAGGATTTTACGGAAGAAGACATTAACAGCCACATAGACAACATCAGCCAAAAATATCTCGACAAAAAATTTGCCGTTGAACTGGTGAAACTGAACAATGGTTACCAGTTCCTGACCAAGAAAGACTATCACCAGGTGGTTAGCCTGCTGCAGGCGCAACGCGCTAAGAAAAAGCTTACCCAGGCTGCGATGGAAACCCTTGCCATTGTTGCATACAAGCAGCCGGTAACCAAACCGGAAATTGAACAGATAAGAGGTGTCAACTGCGATTATTCAATCCAGAAACTATTGGAAAAGGAGCTAATTGCAATTGTTGGGAAGTCGGAGGCTCTTGGCAAGCCAACATTAGATGGCACCAGCGGCTTGTTTATGG
>JABDGE010000138.1:2429-8850 GCA_013286235.1 Bacteroidota bacterium | reverse complement strand
AGAGAAACTGAAAACTGGGTGAAAGACTGCTGGGTATGGCTGTACCGCGGCGCATGGCAGGAGTTTGACACCTGGGAGATAGAGATGGCGGTGCCCCTGTCCCCACAGGAAGTGATCCGCAAGCGGAACGCGATATTTAAGCACCAAAGCCAAAAAGACAGGCCGGTATTCCCGGGAGATGATGCCAGGGAGTTTTGGGTAAGGGCCGAAGACCGCACAAGGGAAACAGCGCGCAATTACGATAAGCTGGGCATGGCGGAGTATGAGGCGATGGAGGCATTTGTGAGGTATATTTATTAGCGTAAAATTATAAGAACGCTAAAGGTCCAATGACATCTAACTCCCCTTTTGTCATCTCGACGAAGGAGATATCTTATACGACATACTATTACAATTTATATTTGACCACAATTATATCCCTCCCGCCTCTTTTTTGTCATCTCGACGAAGGAGAGATCTTTCACGCCATACAAGCTGACCATGCAGGGGGTATTGTTAGTACTATAAAATTTTTCGCTACGCTCGAGAGATAGTTTCTCCCTCGTACCTCGGTTAAAAAACAATCAGTGAATAATCCCGAAAAATAAGATATTTTTCACGGCACCATCAATAGTTGGGTAGCTAAACCGGAAACCGGAATCAACCAATCGTTTCGGCAATACCCAACGGCTTTTTAGAATCAATTCGGTTTCGGTTCCGATAAATACTGCGCCAATGTTTAACAGCCACCCAGGAGCCGGCAATCCAAAATGGTATCCATAAACATTACGGATCGTTCTCATCAACACATCATTTTTTACGGGATTCGGCGCGGTGCAATTGTACACTCCGGATAGTTCTTGATGATCGGCAAACCATTCTGTACAACGGGCGGCGTCCAGTTCGTGTACCCATGAAACATATTGGCGGCCATTACCCTGCCTCCCTCCCATACCCAACCTCACCAGGTTAAGTAATCGGGGAAAAACGCTATCGCTGCGGCCAAGCACAATGCCCATCCGCAAGGCGATCTTCCGGGTTTTGGGTGTGTCGTATTTATTGAAAGCACATTCCCAGGCTTCGCAAACATCCACAGAAAACCCATCGCCATGTTCGCCGGTTTCTTCATCCTGCGGGTGGTCTTCTGCGTGTCGGTAAATGGTGGCTGAGCATGCGTTTATCCATAGTTTTGGTGGCTCAGCCAGGTCATGGATTACCTGGCCCAATACTTCGGTAGGCTCGAGGCGGGAGCTAAAAATCTCTGATTTATTTTTATTAGTATAACGGCAGTTTACATTCTTGCCGCATAGATTGATGAGGATATCGGCATTCACCAGGTCGGCGGTCCATTTGCCGGGCATTTTGCCATCCCATAAAACGGTGCGGACGTTCCTTTCGGCGAACTTCTCTTCTCGGCTGAGTATGACTATTTCGGCAGCCTTGTCTTTATAGTATTCGGTTAAAACCCTGCCGAGGTAACCATTACCGCCGGCGAGGACTATTTTTTTGTATTTCATTGTTTTTTGGATTACACCGATTTGTTTTGTGATTACACCGATTTATCCCCTCGTGATCTCAGTGATTAAACATTATCAAGGCCAGTAGCGCCACCCGGTAAAGCACCCAGGTTCCCGTCAACGTGTACCCCAGGCCTATCAGTTTGGTGCGGCGGATATGTTCCAAAAACATAAGGCCGGCCACTGTTAAAAAATAGATGGGGTAGGCTATTGCGGGCAGCTTAACGAAGTGATTTAAACCGATCATTAGGAGCAGGAGCAGGCTCCCGGCAAATGAGATCGTCATCATATTGCCGAGGTAGGCCCAAAGTTTTTCGCGGGCAAAAGTTGTTATTATTGTTCCCTGGAAAATGATCTGGCCGCCACAGATCAAATATTCACGGTAGGAGTTCCCCAACGGGATTGCCGGTGCAAGCAGGCGCGCGTAACCTGTTAGTATGCACCCGGTGCAAAACCAGGTAAAAACCAGGTATGCAAGCCGGTAGTTGAGCTTGAATAAGGGTTGCCATGCAAATTCTTCGCCAACCCTTCCTGCTGGAATGATCACCCTCCGGTTGTATGAAATGAAAAAGTAAAGTTTTGCCATCAGCCAGGCAAAAGGCTTGAAGGCAAACAAAGGCATAAAGGCAGGAAAGGCGTTGCCGATCACCTTAAAAAGGCTTTTTACCCCGTAGGTTACTTCGCCGCTTTCGAGATCGACAAGGGCTATCTCTTCAACCGCGCGCTGGCGGTCTATCAAGGGGCAAAAGTTTTCCATATTGTCCTGGTAGGCTGCCCGGCCGCCTGGCCCAAGCATGCCGGTTTTTACAAACACTTTGGTGTAAACCCTGCATAGGGGGCATTCCCCATCGAAGAGGATCATATGCTTGTTTAATGTTTTCATATTTTCAATAATTAATGAAAGTTAAGATTGAAAAATATGCCGGGCGAACCGGCTGTTCAATTTTTGTTAATTGACAAAACAAATGTAATACATTTATTTAAACTTTCAATATTTATTGAAATTAAAATTTCATGTCGCGGGAACTGTTAATCACCCCGATTTAATCGTTCCGTTTTCACCGATTATACGGCAAATCAAATTGTCGCCTCTCTAACCACACGTTCCGATGGAACGAATAATCTACAATGCCTTTTCAACCCACCGACAAGATGAGACAGGAACAATGTAACTCGCCCCATAGGGGCGTCTGGTTGGTAGAAAAGCAAAAAAAGTGCCTTCACGTTCCGTAGGAACGTTTCGTGCATAACGACAATTTGATTTACGCACACCAGTTAGCGATATTTACATTAAGTTTTTATTTTTGTATAAACGATCCCATTTCAGACTTGGGCAAATGACTGTTGTCAACAAAAATATCGTCAACACCTATTCAAACCTTTTTGAAGGATTGGACAACATGACCAGGAAAAAACTGATCGGCCATCTAACCAGGTCGTTAAGCAAACTACCGGACGCAAAGGAGAGGGCATTCTATAAATCTTTCGGTGCTTTTCCTAACGACAAACAAGTTGAGCCACTTTTGAGCGAAATCAAATCCTCAAAAGCGTTCAGGCAAACAGCTGGATCCTAGTTCTTGGCTCTAATCTCTTACTTCTTAGTCATAACTGCTACTGCCACTGCCACTGCCACTCTAACAAGCAATGGGTTCTTGGCTCTTAACCTCACATCCCACTCGCATTCGTCAGGAACCACGCCAAATCATTAATCTTTTTCGAAACCACATAGATTTGTTGCTGCGCTTCCGTCCAATTGCGCTGCTCGATGGCTTCACGTATGCCGGGCATTGTCTTAACGCCGTAGCCCGTATAAAACCCGGGCGCATAAATAACATGGCGGTACCACGGCCGGCGCGGCAAGCCATCGCCCAGGAGCTGTTGCTCGGCATGAAAAAGCTGCTGGTTGAACTTGTCGTGATTGGCTGTGGTTTGGGCAGCGGCAGTCCAGGCGCTTGCCAGCCTGTCCGAACTCTTTTTAAGGGAATCGAGCGCGGTTTTCAACGAAGTAAAATCCAGTGCGGGCACCTCGGCTTTGGCAACAGGCGGCTGCTCGTGTTTGGTAGGGTCGGCCGCGAGGGTAAAATCATTGGCCTTGATAAGCTGGTTATCCATTGCGGTATTTTCGCGCGTCTTATCGGTAAGATCCGTCAACTCCGTAACATACTTGCTAAGTGTAGTGTACAAGGTGCGGAAATCGAAAGGCAGCACCTCGGCATCAGCCATGCGCAAAACGGCATGTCCGGCAGTTTCCGAAAGCGCCACGCCATAGGCAAAAGTGGGGTCCTTAAACCGGCGATAGTCGTCGAAAGAGTCATAAATGGAGTGGTATTCGCCGCCGCCGTCTTCACCGCCAAAAGCCAAGTCCAGCGTCGGAACGCCCAAATGCTGCAGGAACGAAGAAAAATCGGAACCCGAGCCAAGCGGCTCTAGCAAGTCACCCTTGCGGCTTAAAATTTCGGCTTTGTCTTTTGCCGAGGCGGCATTAACCACTTCCCGCGCACGCTTGCGCTGCAGGATACTTACGTTCGTTTCGGGATCGTTTACGTTAGCAGCGATCTCGTCCATAAAGTTTTCCAAAGCCTGCGAGCCGCCTGCCCCGTAAAAGCCGCGGCCGCTATCGTCGGTGTTAATGTATAACACCGCTTTCTGCTGGAGTTCCTTGTCATGGTCTTCCGCAAATTCGGTTGAGCCAATGAGACCCGGTTCTTCGCCATCCCAGGAGCAATAAACAATGGTGCGTTTTGGCTTCCAGCCTGTTTTTAGCAAATCGCCAAGCGCCTTTGCCTCGTCGAGCAAGGATGACTGACCGCTGATGGGATCGCCCGCGCCGTTTACCCAGGCATCATGGTGATTACCGCGCATCACCCATTCGTCGGGGTATTCCGAGCCTTTTATTTTAGCAATAACATCATAGGCGGGGACCATGTCCCAATTGAACTCCAGTTTAAGGTGAACAGTAGCAGCTCCAGCCCCGATATGGTAAGTAATGGGCAGCGTGCCCTGCCAGTCGCGGGGCGCAACCAAACCGTCCAGGGCTTCCAGCAAGGGTTTGGCATCGTGATAGCTGATCGGCAGCACCGGAATTTTTAGTATGGTGACTGCGTCTTTTCGGTCGAGCCTCTTGGCATCTTTTGTGGCGCCTATGCCGGGGGTGAGGGGGTCGCCCGGGTAGATCACCATGTCCATAACGGAACCGCGCTGTACACCATACTCACTCTTGTAAGCGCCTTTTGGATACACATCGCCGGCGCTATAGCCATCGTCGGCGGGATCCGAATAGATGATGCAGCCGATAGCGCCATGTTCATATGCAACCTTGGGCTTTATTCCCCGCCAGGAGCGCCCGTATTTGGCAATAACGATCTTACCTTTTACGTCAACGCCCAGCTTGGCAAGCGTTTCATAATCTTCGGGGAGGCCATAATTCACAAACACTAACTGACCGGAAACATCCCCATCCGCGCTCCACGCGTTATAGGTAGGCAACTGGTTGGCCTGGCCCGAAGTGGCGTCTCCATCCACAGCAGGTTCCTTTAACCCAGCAGTATATTTTGTGGGGCCTGTGAGCTCAAGCAAGCGGGTTTTAGGCGTTGGGTAAAGCACAGTATAAGTTTCGATATGGGCATCAAGGCCATAACTTTTATATTTCTGCAGTATCTTTTCAGCCACAGCTTTGGAACCCGGCGATCCCAGGTTATGCGGAAATGCAGACAACTCTTTGATGGTTGCACCGATATACGGCGCGCTCAGCGAGGCATCGAAGGCCTGTTCCGTTTGCAGCTCTTTGGCTGCATCCGAAAAGCCGGTTATAGTTGTTTGCTGTGCATAGGAAACAGCCGCGATTGCCAGGAACACGAGGGTAAATGTTTTCTTCATTGCCAGGTTGATATAGAATGGTGAAAATAGGGAAATTGAGGTGGATGTGCAAATGTGCGGATGCGCAGATGCATGAATGTGCAGATCCGGAAAGGTTCATGGCTCATAGTGGCACATGTAAACTAACGTTATTCGTCGGCCGTGTTTTATACAACCGGACATGGTGGATTCGGGTTGATTGCACTACTTGACTGAATGGGCTGCGGCTTATTCGAAAGTTGGCAACGCCGGTTTTGTTGGTGATAACACCACAGGTGTTCGGAAGATCAAAAATTGATGTTGTTTAGAATCCCACGAGTACTTTTTCTTGAAAATATTAGCTGTCGACCGTCCGCAGAAGAGCTTCGGAAAAAACCGGGGAAAACCGGCAAGGCTGTGTGGTGGCCCAGGGCATAGCAAGTTTTCGCATGCAGGGTATGGAAGCGATAGGGTAGCCCGGCGAAATAATTGCAGCCCAAGGTTTTCACCGGTTTGTGTGCAAAGGCCTGCAGCGCAGAGAAGCATTTCTGCGGACTTGATTTTTTTGGTCCTTTTTGTATCAAGACAAAAAGGACTAGCCCCGCGGCAATTGAGCGGGGAGTCATTGTGCAAACGAACACACATTGTGGTGAGTATTAACGGGTGATTTCCGGATGGACCAACTGTCTTTTCTAGGAGTTTTCACGACGATGTATCTTCCGGACGATGTATCTTCCGAACACCCATGGTGATAACACCAACAAAGGCGAAAAGCTTAAAACAATGGCCCGACGCCATGTTCCGTCATGTAGTCCTCAATCCTTTCAATTTCGCTCGTGGGAACTAAATCAAGTGTGGTAGAATTTTTAACAGCTTCCCAAAGTTTGTGATTTTCCGGGAGGTCTTTCTGCGGTTCGTCTCCAACTAAAAAAAACTTTCCGTGCTTGCCAATTGCCGTATCCTTTATCTTATCAACTAAAAATAAATGGGCGTTGATCTGTTGCTGTATAATATGGGGCCGCAGGCCACCAAAGTCTTTTGCCTCCCCGGTAACCTGGGTTTCGTTTTTACCAATAAACCACACCTTTGCC
>JABDGE010000138.1:0-2419 GCA_013286235.1 Bacteroidota bacterium | reverse complement strand
AGTACTCGTGGGATTCTAAACAACATCAATTTTTGATCTTCCGAACACCTGTGGTGTTATCACCAACAAAACCGGCGTTGCCGGAACAATAAGGCCAGGCACCATCGTATTGTCCAAATCCGCATTGAAATTCACCCGGCCGGCCAGCGAAGTGGTTAATCTTTCTTTGGCTCTTTCAACAGGTTTTAATTTTGGTTCTAACGGAAGCGGTAACTGATAAATAAATTTTTCGAATAGCCGGTCAAATACCATTTGGTTTAGTTCTATATCGATGGCTTTGGGGGAGGAATAGGTGATCAAATTATTGGCATTCTTTGATAAGTAGTTAAAATATTGCTCCTTTAAAGCAGATGCTCCTTTATAAGTACCTAAAAAATCAGCATCACATTCTGAAGATAGCTTTTGCAGCGCTTTTAAGCTGGTCCTCAGCATACCATAAGCACTGTCAGAAAACAAGCCTTTTATAACCGCTAACTTATCCACTGAATAATGGAATTTACATGTCGTCTCATTCCCAATAAAAAGGCCAATACTTACCCGTTCCTCCACGTTTGGACGAATTGTGCAGTACAATATTGAATAAAACGTTTTCATTTGGGCTATTAACGGGTAAATTTATGAATTAGTTGTGAAAATGAGGAAACAGTTTCCTTTAGCCAATCTTGATTGTGGATGACGGCTGACCGAATATTTTCTAATAACGACGGTTTGTCATTACACCAATCAACTGGCAGGCCTTCTATTATAGTTGGTAAAACTTCATTGCAATTATTAACAAAGGTAGGGAAATTCTGAATCAGTTCATTAGCCTCTTCTTCAACCCTACTTTTTTGATTGAGAAAGGTTAGCGCTAAATCCGAACTGAGGATGCTTTCATCGTCCGTCAGTTGGGCCAATTCACTTCCCAACCGGTTGCCGTCAAATATGGTAGAATGGTCTATCGGAACGAAATTATTGTCAATAATTAAAAGGTTATAGTTGTTGTGATTGCGATCATCATTTGCCAGCCAAAAATCAAAAAGCGCAATTTTTATAAGGTCAAAGCGGTTTGCGAATTTTGACAGTTCGTACCTGTCATTTTTCAAACCAATGAGCATATTAGTTGCCTCGGCTGCATCATTATTATAACGCAAACCGAACGTTGGTTTACCAAAATCGCTTACCCTTATCCGTCCGCATAGAATGCTTTCAGGGATATGTTCTTTTTGAATTTTTACAAATGCAGCAGGCAGAACCGGCAACCCCCATTGCTGTAAAAACTGGTGGGCTATATATTCGTTAATTAACTTGCTTGCATCATCATATTTACATGCATAGTCTTCCAAATCGTCCGCCATCACTACTACCGGCATACTTCCGGTTGTTTCAATTACCCGCGAAATTTCCGAAATAGATTGAAGTAGCGGCAACATGTCAACTAAATTGAGTGATCAAATAAGGCAGGCTCATGGTCGTGCTAAAAAGATTACGCGGTGTTATAATGTACATAAAGAATTTCTGGCTGTGGCTAAAATAAACCCGGAACATCATAGGCCTGGTTTAATTTTAGCTTTAGCCAATGCAAAACGCATGGCTTACTTTATGGAGTACGTAAAGATACACAGAATTAATGTACTTTCTTAGTTTCCACAACCGCCAATCCGCAACTCCAAATCCTTTAACAGCAGCGACCAGCCTGGCATAGCGGCTACCTGTCAGCGGAGCACGAGTGTCCATCTCTTATGGCCCGGCTTCAGCGCGCTTGAGGGAGATAAAAAACTAAGCGTGTTTTTGATCGCAGAGTTTGCTAGCTATCAGCGGTGTCACTGGTCGCCTTTGCGCTTTGGCCGGTGCGGCGGGCTCGCGCCTGAGTTGGGAGATTCTTCGACGCTACAACCTATTCCACTTCTCCATTTCCCGTTCTTTTACGCTATCTACAATTTTGGCGTAAACCTGTGTCGTTTTTAGGTTGGTGTGCCCCAACAGTTTACTTACCACCTCAATAGGTATCCCAAGCGTAATAGATACGGTGGCGAAAGTATGTCTTGCAACGTGACAAGTTAATTTCTTTTGAATACCATATTGTTGTCCGATTTGTTTTAAAATGCGATTTGTTACTTTATTGCAAAAAACGCGAAATACGGGATCAGATTTAGATTTGCTCTCTGTAGGCAAAAGTTGAACTGCTTTTTTGGAAAATGGAATATTAACTATATAACCGGTTTTATGCATGTTAATCTGGAGGCTATTACCTTTTATTGATGACATTTTA
This sequence comes from Bacteroidota bacterium, assembly GCA_013286235.1. Lineage (GTDB taxonomy): Bacteria > Bacteroidota > Bacteroidia > Sphingobacteriales > Sphingobacteriaceae > Mucilaginibacter. The sequence continues at coordinate 168 of JABDGE010000138.1, read as the reverse complement.
AGTGATTTTAAGTCGGAATAACGCAATCCTGTATAACATGAAAACAAAAAATACCGGAGAATTTCTTTTACTTTCATATCTGTAACCTCATCAGAAAAATAAGCAGCGTTTAATTTATTTAGTTCTTCAGCAGTAAGAAAATCTCTTTTTCCATCAACTTTTTTTATT
>JABDGE010000137.1 GCA_013286235.1 Bacteroidota bacterium | reverse complement strand
TCCATGCCCCAAACCGCTTATTTTTATTGTCCTTTTGTTAGCAATGTTGAGCGAATCGACTAATTTAGGATCGGTTATCAGCATCAGGCCCACGCCGGTGTCAAGGACGAAGTTATAGGGGCCCTTACCATTGATGTCGAGTTGAATAATGATCAAATCGCGGATCATCCGGAAATGGATGTTTACGTGACGCCTGTCGGGCTGCAGATCGAAATATTGCGCGCTGGCCAATGAATTAAAACAGCACAGAAATACCATAACTAAAGCAAAACGTGACAACGACGAATAGGGCATTTTGGGGTTATGGGGTAGCCGGATTAACACGTTTATAATTGGAAATTAAATATAATATTAATTGGAAAAATTGATGCAACGAAAAGCACTAATAATCTTAACGCTGTTTTTGGCACTAATGGTACATAACGAACACGCGATAGCCGGGCACATAAAAAAAAGAAAGATAAAAAAACAATTCAAACATTCTATAGTGCTAAACGACCATTTTACGGGTTTTGCGCTTTACGACCTGGATGATAAAAAAATGATCTGGGAGCACGACGCAGATAAATATTTCACCCCGGCTTCCAACACCAAATTGTTTACTTTTTACACCTGTCTGAAAATGCTCGGTGATTCCATCCCGGCGATAAAATATGTCATCCGGAATGATTCATTGATATTTTGGGCAACAGGAGATCCCGCGTTTCTCCACAGCGCTCTGAAAGGAACCAAAGCTTTAGATTTTTTAAAAAACAGCAACAAAAAACTCTTTTTTTCAACAGGAAGCTATACCGGGGATTTTTACGGCGACGGCTGGGCATGGGACGATTACAATGACGACTACCAGGCGGAGATCGATGAACTGCCGCTGGAGGATAATGTTGCCAGATTTTATGCAGACAAAAGCGACTCCTTAGGGGTAAATCCCGTGTATCTAAAAAGATATCTGAAATGCGATAGTACGTTTCATCCAAAAACATTCAGGATACAGCGGGATTTTTTAACCAACACTTTTATCTACCCTGCCGCCTCATTGCCTGCTAATTTTGTCCAATATGTACCATGGAAGACGACAGCGAGTTTGACACTTGCATTGCTGCAGGATTCGTTAAAACTGCCGGTAACAGAAGTGCATTTCGTCTTGCCGGATAGCGCAAAAATTATTTATGATGCCAATGCCGACACTGTTTATAAACATATGCTGCAGCCCAGCGATAATTTTATCGCCGAACAACTTTTGCTGGTTTGTTCTTCTACTAAATTTAAGCAACTGAATGCCGATTCTGTTATCAACTATTCCAAAACGAATTTTCTTACCGACCTTCCGGACGTCCCACAATGGGCCGACGGTTCAGGGCTTTCGAGGCAAAACTTATTTACGCCGCGGAGCATAGTTGCGTTGCTGGCAAAAATACTCGACGGCGTTAAAAACGATCAGTTGGTATATAGTTTACTGCCGGAAGGCGGTGTTGTTGGAACGATAAAAAAAGCCTATAAAACCGATAATGGCCAGCCATTTATCTGGGCCAAGACGGGTTCGCTTAATAATGTGTATAATCAAAGCGGCTATTTTGTAACCCGGAAGGGGCACCGGCTGGCTTTCTCGCTGATGAATAATAATTTTACCCGGCCTGTTGGCGAAGTTCGCGATGAGATGGTGCGCATTATTACGTGGATACATGAGAATTATTAGGATTGCATGGCGGGAGGGGGGAGAAGCAGTGGCAGTGGCAGTGGCAGTGGCAGTGGCAGTGGCAGTAGGCAGTAGCAGTGGGCAGTGGGCAGTAGGCAGTAGGCAGTAGGCAGTAGCAGTAGCAGTAGCAGTAGGCAGTAGGCAGTAGGCAGTGGCAGTAGGCAGTAGCAGTGGCAGTAGGCAGTGGGCAGTGGCAGTAGGCAGTGGGCAGTAGGCAGTAGGCAGTAGGCAGTGGCAGTGGCAGTGGGCAGTGGGCAGTAGGCAGTAGGCAGTAGGCAGTGGCAGTAGGCAGTGGGCAGTAGCAGTTCCGCCGTCGCTGAAGCTATGGCGGACAAAGGGCAGCGGGCAGTACGGTTGGCGATACATCCTGCATCATTCTTCGCTACCTCCTTTGCCAAGGCGACGGCGGTCGAAGAAAACTACGGGGGCGAAGCGCAGTGGCAGCATGGATATGGCTGTTCGGGCTATGCTTATTGATTTTCAACGACTTGATGTTACTTAGGTTTGCTGTGAAGCTCTGAATTTATGTTTGTTTGCGCCGGATTAATGCGAGGTTAATGCGAGGTTGATGCAGGGTTGATGCGACGATTTTGGCCTGTTTTGCGGTGCTAATGCGAGGTTAATGCTACTTTTATTGCAGGCTAATGGGGCTCAATTACTTCATATTGGCCCGGTTTGTAACGGATTATTCACAAAAATCATATCGTGAATAAACATTCAATATTTTAAATAACTACATATCAGATATTTGCATAATTTTTGCCGGAAAAATGCCGTGTGAATTGCGTGTGATTTTTGCATGATTTCGTGTGATTACCACGTGATTTTCGTGTGAATGGTGTGTGATTTCCGTGTGATTTTTTTTGGGGACTAGACACACAAAGCATATCAGGCAGCTGATTTCACCGATTTTGGTTTGATTTGGCTACCCCAAACCTTGCAAGCCCGGCAGCTGCAATTTGCAATAATTTCCTGAACATAGGTTGTTCGTGATAATACCAACAACAGCGGCTTATACTATAACACCGGCGGGGATACAGTTATTGTCAAAGAACGGTATTGAAAACGGATCACTTCGTTTTCGGATTAATTATCCCGGCTCAAGGTTGAGGAAGCTGTCGTGATTCCAGCTGACATTTAAGGTTTACCCTTTTTTATCCCTGGAATCCGGCATAAATATGATTTGTTTTTGTTACGAACACAAATTGGGATTTGCTAAGGGTACAGTTACTGTAACGTCACGTTACACTACGAGTTACGTTACGAAAATTGTTTTTGCGCGTGTTGATGTAGATAAGTATCAGCAAAACATTAATAGTGAAGCAGTTGCGCAAATCAAACAAAGGGCTAAAACGGCCGTTTCCAGTCACGAATAATGTGACTCAATTTCCTTGCGCGGATAGGCCGGCTGAAAGAGGTCTTATGCTATTTTTTACATTTGTCCGTGTAGTTACAAACTACAGGCATAGTCGTCCGAAGTCGAAGACATTCGGACAGCGGTTGGTGCAAACTGCGGACAGCGGATGGTAATTGTCTGAACTATGATTTTTAGGATTCGAGGATTTTACGATCTGTTTGGCCAAGGGGACAAGCTAATCGCTGACTCGACGCGGATTGTTGCAGCACAACCCTAATGTCCCAAGATTTTTGTTCAGCTTATCTGTAAAAAATTAGTGGCGTAGCGGCTGAGCATGCGAAGCAAGGGACAGAAATCATTAGTCCCCGGCACGAGAAGCCAGCGCTTTTGGCCTTTGCCCGACATTCTCGCGCCTGAATAGGGTGTATGGAAGGTATTTGTAAACCTCCCTGCCGTAACTATCATAAGCCTGCGGAGCCACCATATCCAATCCCAGCGGCGAGGCTTGTACCTGTATGGTTTGTATGGGCCTCCCAAGACCATCCACATATTGCACGGCCTGCTGCAGGCTGCAACTGCTTACCCCTGTTAGCTGCGCTATATTGGTAAAGCCAGCAATCCGTGGTATGTTGGTGAGCACAAAGTTTTGCGACAGAGTGAAATTGTTGAGCAAGGTGGCGCAGGTTTGCGCTTGTATAGTAGCGCTGAAGGTTCCCGTAGTGCTGAAACCCGGCGCCAGCGTGATGCTGGCGTTGCTGGTGTAAGCGCCCGTGGTGCCGGCCGACGACAAAGTCAGCGGGCCGTCGCTCTGCGCCATTACTCCTGCCGATGTCAACATCAGCAGGCCTATGATTCGATAGCTAAGGTTCTTCATCATTGTCCGATAAGGTTAAGTAAGTGCCCTTGCTTATGAGACGTCAACACCAACCTTTTTTAAATTTATTGTCTTAAACCATAAAAAATATCCTGGTTATCAGTTGTTTACAAAACAACAGCAGTTTTGATACATTAACTCAATCATATATGTATTTAAACTTAAACACTTTTTTTAACAAATATTTTTGATCAAAAACAAAAAAATATTGGGTAGATTCATTAAATCCGGTCTGCGCGTCATGGCTCAAACCGCGTTTTTTATTTAGTTCGATAATTTCACCGATGACCATAAACGAATAAAAATTAGAAAAATAAACAATCTCAGTTGGCCCCTTGCCTTTAAATTTTAAATTTTTAAATTCGTTCGATTCAGTTTTTTGATTTTCCTCAGCTTGATCGAGACTGTACAAAAAGTCACGAACACTATCGCAGTCTTTATTCCATAATTTGCAGATTTGTTTAGCGAAATCATGAAATGGAAGGTGGATTATTGTATCACTTACAATTATATTTTTCCCGGCATTATCACTCACAATATATTTAAGAGCTGCCAGGTAAGCCGAAGTAGTTTGACTAAATGCTGAAGTTTGTATTATTGCCCATGCTACAACAAGAAAAAGAAATCTCTTAAGGTATCTCATATTGATTTGTTAGTTTTTGTTTGGGTCTGGATAAGAGACATATTTATCGCCTCCGTCAGGAATTGTGTAATTCTTCAATACATTAAGCGAATGCGCATCAAAAGGCACAAATGCATCTCCAGAGTCTGTGGCCGCCATGCCTTTGTAAGAAAGTCTTTGTCCAAAATTCATCCCATTTTGGTTTAATTCGCCACGGATTTTGTTCATAACCCCCTCCACTTGGCCGATGCCTCCATTTCCTGCATCAGTAAGACTTCCCCCAATGGATGTGTGCATAGTTTCATGGAGCAAAGTCATGCCATACCCCATTGTTCGCGAATCCACATTATTAGCTCCAGCAATAAATGCGTCAACTTGCCTGGCACTAATATTAATATCAAGGGTACCCGGTTGATTTCCCGACTTATTACCTCCGATACTTACGTTCGCGGTCTCTTCTTTCCCTACTGCTGAGGTAAATAAATCTCTGGCCGTTGCGCTTCCGATTGCGTTGCCATCTTTGTCTTTACTGATAACTGCATTGCCGTCTTTATCCTTTGCGAATTGCATTTGTCCATTTTTATCAATGGTAATGGTCAATCCGGTTTCAGCCTGAAGGTCACTAACCATTGTTTCTGCAATGTGAGTATTGTTAGTTTGGTCGTATTGCTGTACATTTTTTACTTTTATACTATCTCCGTGAACATCAACATATCTTAACGGATTGTCTAATGTATAATGATAAGGTGTGTGCATGATGTACTTTTCTGCAAACCTGTCCATGCTTGTAAAACGCCCAATCACCGGATCATAGAACCGTGCGCCATAATCGTATTCTGCAAACTCGCTTTGCAGTTCTTTTTAATTGTAAAGATAATAATTCTTCGGGCTGGAAACATAGGAATTAGCCTCCATGCCAAACGGGTAATAGTCGTCCCTTTGGTATTGCTGAGCGTAGCCGTTTTTGGTCCCGAACGATTCCCTGGTATTGCCCAGGTTATCCCCAAGGAAGTATTGATAATCATAGCTGGTTGTGCCGTTGGGGGTTTATACTCCGCCGGACCTAGCCAGGTCCAATTGTTCCAACCAACGCCTCTTTTTGCTACGCGTCGCTCGGCTTCATTACGAGGCAATGTGTCGTTTGTTTTTGGGTCAACCACTGTCCGGTATAGGCTATCTTCTTGTTGTTGCGGTGTGAGATTTGTCGAAGTGGGTGAGAGCATCGCCATAGTGGGGATCAACAAAAAGAGTGTCATGGGGGTTAAGATCGTCTCGGCTCCGCCTGCCTCGGACAGTAGGTTAATCTCTTAGGATCGATAGATCAGCATTTAGGCTGTCGATAATTTTTTGATTCTTATAAAACATACTAAAAGTCATAAATATTCTGTTTAATCCTTTGTTGGGAAAGGCGTTCTTGATTCTTATCACGTTGTTAACTATCTTAAAATTATCGTAGGGAGTATCATTTACAGAAATCCTAATGTCAAGTTGCGCTTGAGGAGGGGTAGCTATCGTTACATACAAATCCTTGATATTCTTATTTTGCACCTCAAAATGTAACATAATTACGGTATCTGCTTTCGTATCGATAGAATATAAGTGTGCACTTATCGGCGAATTGAATATAATAATTTTGCCAGAAATATCATATTGACATGTATAAAAACGTTCCCCAGTAATATCATATGTTGAATATAATTCGAGTCTTCCATCGTTTGAGTACGAGTAAAAACTCCCGAGTCTTTTATTGTTTTTTATCGTAGCGTTGTAACTTACTTGCCCATTTTGAAAATATGCGATTTCAGGCCCGTCGGATTCATCTTGTTCATAATAGCTTTTTCTTTCCAGTTGTCCATTTGGATAATAACTATAGCCCCATCCCTGTTTTTTGCCATTTTTATAGTTTAAGACTTTTTGGATCGTCCCCTTTTTGAAAATTGTAACCTTTCCATCGAGTCGGTTTAGGTGGTCGTAACTGGCAATTAATCCGTCTTTTTTAAACATGACGTAATATTCCCTTTTGAAAAAAACCTTAAAGAATAAACAGGCTATTAAGCCACCGAATAATACAGTTGCTATAATGATATTTCTTTTCATTTTTTCTGATAGAAAGTCGTGGGTATTATAATGTTTACTTGAGCGGACTATTTTTGATGTGGATGCGTTTTATAATATAAGTATTCATCCCTTGGTATTTGTGTCCACCTAGAGAGGTTATTGGGGGATCTTTGTTCTTGGATTTTTCCAGTAACCGTATCGTGTTTAACGGGGTCAACGTACATCCGGTTCGTATCCGTGGCGATCGTAGACCTTGCCCCCTCTGAACTTACCGCCTCTTTGATAGCTTCTACAGGAGCCTCTGCCACTTCTTTAACCAGGTCTGCATTTTCAAGAACTTTGTTTACAGCATCTGCTCCTTTTGTCAGTAATTGCAAACCAGTTGGCACGAGTTGTGGTTGTGGTTCCGGGAGTTCATTAAAAATACCCGTGTTTAAGTGAGCGACGCTGATTGGAGTACCATCGGCTCCTTTGCTATCGGGAGTATTTTTATCTCCTTGACCTGATCCACCAGTTTCGTAGGCACCTCCGGCGATCGGGGAATCTTTATGCTTTTTAAAAAAGCCAAAAATTCCACCTAACACTTTTCCTAACACTTTGTCCAACCAAGACCGGTGTGCAACGACTGTCTGTGTTGCCATCGTACCGCCTTGCACTATTGGTGAATTATCATTCCCTTTTTGATCATGATCTTCATGCGAACCAGGCTTTCCGGCAGTTTCCAACAACGCTGCTTCATCGGCTGCTACCGTCGCTTGACGTTCTTCAAATTGGTCTTCACTCAACATTCCATCAGGATCGGTAAGCCGTATCGGATTGTCTTCTACATAATTGTAAGTTGACCACCTCCTGGACACCTCCGCCAACGGATCAATTGTCGTCCACCGTCCAATCACCGGGTCATAGAACCGTGCGCCATAATCGTATTCTGCAAACTCGCTTTGCAGCTCTTTTTTATTGTAAAGGTAATAATTCTTCGTACTGGAAACATAAGAATTGGCTTCCAAGCCAAACGGGTAATAGTCGTCCCTTTGGTATTGTTGAGCGTAGTCGTTTTTGGTGCCGAAGGATTCACGTGTATTTCCCAGGTTATCACCCAGAAAGTACTGGTAGTCATAATTGGCGGTGCCGGTTATTGGCGCCGCCTGCCCTTCCTCGGTCGCTATGTATTCGATGCTTTCACTCGTTGTACCGGAATGCTGTATGCCTCCGATATAGTCGGTATAGGCGGTGGCGCCGCTTACCGTGCTGGCTTTTCGTAATTTGTTGCCTGCAGCATTATAGGTAAATATTGCCGAACCACTACTAAAGGTTGAAGTCGCCGGCAGGTTAAGCAGGTTATAAGTAAAGCTTTTATTGCCGGTTGTGTTAACCGTGTTGGTGGCGCTCAGCATATTGCCGTTACCGTCGTAAAGATAGCTGGTTGTTCCAGCCTGCAAGCCACCGCCATTGCCGCTGTTGTCTACCACGCTTTGCAGCTGGTTGCCTGTATGCGCATAACCCAACTGATCTATCTCCGTACCGCCGGAGGTATAGCGGTTCAGGCTGCTAATATTCCCCTCTGCATCATAAGTTATAGTGTTCTCGGTGAATCCGGCACTGCTTGTTCCTGCCAGCAGCCGATTTATTTTATCGTCGTTATAAATAAAGTTGCTGGTATTGGGCGCGCCTGAAGTGCCGTAGCTCTGGCTGGCAATATCTCCGTTATACCGTGCGCTGATGCCCAGTCCCAGGGCATTAGCGTTATATTGCAATTGCATTTCAAACAGCGCCGCGCTGCTGGTCAGCAGCCAGCCACGCTCGTTGTAGGTATAGGCAATTGCCTGCAAAAAGTTCACACTGTCCTTGCTGGCCAGCTGCTTTTGATACACCTGGCCGATCTCGTTGTAATTAGTTTGCGAAATAAGCCGCAGGGTATCAGCTGCCAGATTTGTATTGGTCAGCTGTTCCCAGGTTTTCAGCTTCCTGCCTACCTGATCGTAGATGTATTTGTTATAAACGGTTACCAATGGATAGCTGGTGCTGGCGCTTGTCCAGTGTTTCCTGGTTACCGTTGTGGCGGCATTGGTAAAGTTGTAGGTTGTGGTTACAGCATCGTAGTTATTGGCGCTAATCGTGCCGCCAAGATAATGCTGGGCGTAGCTTTCCAGGCTTCGGCCCCAGTTATCGTAATAATGCGCGGTCCACAGCATATTGCTGCTGCCCAGCACATCGGTTTGGGTGCCGGTCATCTGGCCCCGCGTGTTTAGGGCTGCACCTGTTGGCGCTGTAAATGCCGCAGGCATACCCGGCATGGTGCTGTAGCTGTCGTAATAGTTCACGCTCAATGTTTGGGTAACGTAAGTCGTTGGCCAGGCTACGTTGGTATAGCCGTTGCCGGTGGTCTGCGGCGTTTCGTAATAATTGCTTGAAATCCCGTTCAGG
>JABDGE010000136.1 GCA_013286235.1 Bacteroidota bacterium | reverse complement strand
GATGCCGTTTGTGAATATTCGATTTAGTTGAAACACAGATGTGGTGCGTTCCGGGGTGAGATACGGAACGCCTTTTTTATGTTCGGACAGGGCGCTTCAAAACCGAACGGCCGCCTGTTCGTTTTTGTTACAATAAGTATTTTAAATATTTCACAATTTGCTATCTGTCAATATGTTAGCACTCTGGAACAGCGATTGATGCTTTGATGTACGTGAATCCATATACCTTCCATATTAACTTGTACGACCTGGTCTTTGTTGGAATGATATTTATCGGGCTAACGTTTGCGCTGCTTTTAGGATTCACCAAAAGGATCAACCAGGCCGCAAACCGATTTCTTGGCCTGGCGCTGGGAGGCATCGTTTTATGGATGGTATGGGTGCTGGGAAATGATGTCGGGCTGGGGACCTACTTTCCACATTGGAGCTGGCTGCCGCTGCAGTTTTCGCTGATTATTGGCCCCCTGATCTATTTTTATGTGCTTAAAATTACCCGGCCGGAGTATAATATCCGTTGGAGGGATTTGCTGCATTTTAGCCCCTTGCTGCTGGAGTTTGGCGTTTTGAGTTTGGAGATTAAGGAAAGTATAAAAACGGGAGCGGCTACTTACGATACGCTAACCTTTAAAATGCTAAATCCTATATTGCAGGTATTGGCGGTAATTTCGGTTACCATTTACCTGCGGAGGTGCTATAAATTGATACGGGTCTTTCACAGGCGGTTAAAGGTTAATGGGAGCGACCGGCCACAATATGAATTGCGCTGGCTGCGTCGCCGGCTTAAGCGTTTTGGGCTATTTTGGTTATTATCGATTCCCTGCACCGCTGCGGCTTATTTTTTTCGCTACGGGCCTTTGGGCATTTATGCTTTTTATCCTTTGTACTTTCTTTTAGCGGTAATGATGATCAGGATAGCAGCCGCGGCCCTTTTAAGGCCGGATGTTGCTGTACAGGCCCCGGCGCTTCCGGTTTCAAAGCCGTCGCTCGCGATGGACCTGGTGAAAAAAGGCAACTGGCTGCGCAAAGCCATGGAGGCCGGTGTGTATTACCGGGATGCGGAGCTAAGCTTAGCCTCGCTGGCTGAAGCGCTGGATATGCATCCCCATGAATTATCCCGGATCATTAATGCGGCATTTGGGAAAAGCTTTAATGACTTTATTAATGAATACCGCATAAGGGAGGTGACCCGGAAAATGCAGGACCCGGCTTATGACCGGCTAACCTTGTTGGGTATTGCATTGGATGCTGGATTCAATTCCAAAGCCACCTTTAACCGCACTTTCAGGCAAATGACCGGCAAAAGCCCGAAGGAATATAAGAACGGGCTGAAAAAAGAGCACTCAACTTATAATTTGAGACCTTATTTGAAGCCTTATTCCCATTCTGCTGCGGTAAGTTTGTTTCAGGAAGCCACTCCTTTGTGGTCTTCTGACAAATTAAACCGCAATTATATGTTTAGGAATTATTTAAAAATCGCATGGCGCAACCTTTGGAGGAATAAAGCATTTTCGGTGATCAACATCGTAGGCCTCAGTGTAGGCCTGGCCTGCTGCATGCTCATCTTTTTGTATGCTATGGACGAAGTAAGCTACGACAGATTTAATCTTAACGCACAAAACATCTATCACCTGGTAACTGATTCTAAAGGCGCGGACGGTAAGGTGGGCACAGGGTCAAGCACCGGTGATGTGCCTGGCCCTGATTTTAAACGGCAGTTGCCGGAGATCCAGGATTTCGTACGTATCCAGGGTGCGGACTATACCGTAAGGCGCGGCTCGGAGGTTTTTGACCAGGAAGCATTACTTGCAGATAGTAATTTCTTTTCGGTATTTACTTTTCCGGCTATAGCTGGGAACCCGCAAACTGCGCTGATGGATATTCATTCGGTAGTTTTGTCGGAAGAAACCGCGGAAAAATATTTTGGCAAACAGAATCCCGTAGGCAAAACGCTGGACATAAAAGTCGACAATATGTTTCAGCCGTTTATGGTAACTGCGGTCATCAAAAAATCGCCCCAAAACTCATCGATAAAGATCAGGATGTTGTTGCCAAAAAAGCTGAATAATATGGATAACGGATGGATCAATTCTTTTGAGAATACCTTTTTAGTGATAAAGCCAGGTACCGATATTAATAAATTGGACGCTAAAATGAATCGGATATTCATGACGGATGCAGCAAGTCAGTTAAAAGAGGCATCGCATGATATCGGCTTTAACGTTAAGATCACCTATGGCTTGCAGCCACTGCTCGGAATGCATACCAGCACCGATTATCCCGCTGATGGTGGCCTCTCGGACCAAAGCAATCCAATGTATTCATATATCTTATCGGGGATTGCATTATTTATCCTGGCCATCGCGTGCATCAATTTTGTGAATTTGACCGTTGCGCGTTCACTTAAGAGGGCCAGGGAAATAGGTATCAGAAAAGTAGTGGGCGGTCAGCGCAGGCAACTCATTATGCAATTTTTGGGCGAGTCGTTTATGCTCAGCTTTATAGCTTTTGCCTTCGCTATAATTTTGGTACAACTGGCATTGCCATATTTCAATACGCTTGCTAACAAAGCGCTGGCTTTCTCCTACCTGCTTAGTTTTAAACTGGTGGCCGGATATATATGTATATTCATTTTGACCGGATTGCTGGCAGGATTCTACCCGGCACTGGTATTGTCAGGTTTTAACCCGGTACAATCCCTATATAACCGTACGCAATACGCGGGCAAAAATTACCTGTCCAAAGGCTTGGTGGTATTACAGTTCACGTTAGCTACTTTCCTTATCATATCTACCATTACTATTTACTCACAGTTCAATTACCTAATGAATTTCGACCTGGGCTATAATGACAAAAATGTGGTATCAATTACCGCGCTTCGTCTCGACAAGCAGAAATTACCCTTGTTTAAGAACGAAATGCTAAAAGATCCGTCCGTAATGAGCGTAACTGCTGACCAGGGCAGACGAAGGCAAACCCTGGCACATATCAATAACGGGCAGCAAATTATTTTCGATATGAAACATATCGACGAAGATTACTTGCCTTTGTTCCAGGTACCTGTGATAAAGGGGCGAAATTTTTCAAAAGCCATGATCTCAGATAGTGCCAATTCGGTGCTGGTCAATGAAGAATTTGTGAGACAGGCCGGCTGGAAAAACCCGATCGGCCAGGTGGTTGATTTCTTTTATGATAAGAAGAAATATAACGTGATAGGTGTTGCAAAAGATTATCACTTTTTGTCGCTTACTGAAAAGATCCCGCCAACATTATTTACCATGAACCCGGATAATCCCTGGGGTAATATTTTTGTGAAGATCAGCGCTCAAAACAAATCGGAGTCACTCAACCACATTCACAAAGAATTTAAATCGGAGTTTCCTTTTATGCCTTACCTGTACAATTTCAAGGATGCTGAAGTTGCCGAACAATATGATAAGGAAGCCAAATGGAAGCAGATGGTAACTTTCGGGGCTTCGCTCACCATATTTATTTCATGTATAGGTTTGTTCGGATTGGCCACATTATCGGCTGAACGCCGCAAGAAGGAGATAGGCATTCGCAAGGTATTGGGAGCAAGCGTTGAAGGGATCGTCAGGAAACTTTCAATAGATTTTGCAAAGCTGGTATTGATATCTGCGGTGATATCGGCGCCTGCGGCCTGGTGGGCCATGCATAAATTGCTCGAAGACTACCCCTACAGGATTGATATCAATGCCTGGATATTCCTGGGCGCGGCAGTATTTGTATTATTGATCGCGCTGATAACGGTTAGCTTCCAGACTATCAGGGCGGCTGTTGCCAATCCGGTGAATAGCCTTCGCTCGGAGTAGGCAGTTGGTCCCCAAAGCTTTGGCGACAGTTCGCAGTTGAGATAGTACTTGTAATATTCGATTTAGTTCAAATACAAACGGGGTGCGTTCCGGGCTGAGATACGGAACGCATTTTTGGTTCCTCGCCGGGTTGGCTTGAACCGGCTGGAACGTGCCATTCAAAACCGCACGCCCGATGTTCGTTTTTGTTACAATAATTATTGTAAATTGAACCCTAATTTCTATCTATCAGTAGCTTAACTAATTGGAACAGCGATTGATATAGTTAACTTACTTGAATACATATACTTTCCATATCGTCCCGTACGACCCGGTCTTCCTGGGAGCAATATTTATCGGGTTCTTTTTGGCTGTGCAGTTGGCATTGGCCAAAAAGACCAACCGGGCCGCAAACCGGTTTTTGAGTCTATCCCTGGCTACAATGGTACTGTGGCTGTTTTGGGTATTAGGCAGGGACATTGGTTTAGGCGCCTATTTTCCCCGTTGGAACTGGCTGCCGTTGCAATTTTCGCTGGCACTTGGCCCGCTGATCTTTTTTTATGTGCTTAAAACAACTATGCCGGCACATAAATTCCGCTGGAAGGATCTGCTGCATTTCAGCCCGCTGCTGCTGCAACAAGGCGCTTTGGTTTTGGAGGTTAGGGAGAGTATAAGGACCGGCGCAGCTACTTATGATACCCTGATATTTCGGCAGTTAAACCCGGTGTTGGAATTACTGGTGTTTATTTCAGTCAGCGCTTACTTGTACGCGTCTTACAGGCTGATAGAACGCTTTTACCAACGGCTAAAATTTAATGAGGGCGACCGCTATCGCTGCGAATTGCGGTGGCTGCATAACTTATTGATAAGTTTTGGCTTGCTATGGTTCTTGTGGATACCATTTACCCTCGCAGATTATTTTTATTACCATGGTAAGTCAGGCATCAATGCTTATTACCCTTTGTATCTCCTTTTAGCCATAATGGCTATCTGGATGGGCGCCGTTGCTTTTTTAAGGCAAGGATTGAGCGTACCGTCAGATGCGCCTTCGTTTTTAAAACCGTCAACGCCGGCGGAGCTGAAACAGAAAGGTGTTTGGCTCAAAAAAATCGTCAAAACCGATTGTTATTACCAGGACCCGGAACTAAGCTTAGTCTCACTTGCCGAAAAGCTTGAGCTGACTACTCATGAAGTATCCAGGATCATTAATACAGGACTTAAAAAAAGCTTCAATGATTTCATCAATGAATTTCGGGTTGCGGAGGCGGCCCGCAAAATGCAGGAGCCCGCTTATGACCACATCACTTTGCTGGGCATTGCTTTTGAATCGGGATTTAATTCCAAATCCACTTTTAACCGGGCATTCCGGCAAATGACCGGGAAAAGTGCGGCAGAATATAAAACTGAGCTGAAAAAAGAGCGCCCATCTTATAATTTGACGCGCGATACCCAATTTGCGACGATAATTTCGTACCAGCAAGCCACTCCAAAGTGGTCGAACGAAAAATTAAATCGCAACAATATGTTCAGAAATTATTTAAAAATCGCCTTTCGCAGCTTCTGGAAGCGCAAGGTTTTTACCTTCATCAATATCGTAGGGCTTTCTATAGGTATCAGCGCATCGCTGGTTATCTACTTAATTGTAAACTACGATTTTACATTCGATAAATTTGAGAAAGACGGCGACCGCATATTCCGTGTGGTGACCAACTTCAAATTCCAGGGCAACGAGGCCCATAGCCATGGCGTTACCACTCCGATGGCCGCGGGTATAAATAGCACCGTCACCGGCGTCGAAGTCGTGGCGCCTGTGTTTACCTTAGGTCCCGATGTTACCGTATTGGGCAAGCACAACGAACCGGTAAAGTTTAAGGCCCAGGATCACATCACGCTGGCCGATCAAAACTATTTTAAGCTCATTCCATATAAATGGCTTGCGGGTTCAAGCGCGACGGCGTTGAATGATCCCTACCATGTGGTGCTTACCTCCGAAAGAGCCAAGCTATATTTCCCTTCGCTCACTTACGAACAGATGCTTGGTAAAACGGTGACCTATGATACGTTGAAAATAACGGTATCGGGCATTGTTGAGACTATGAAAGAGAACACCGATTTTTCGTTCCACGATTTTATTTCATTCAGTTCGGCTGAGCCAAAAAACAGGTTGGGCAAGGATGTCCAGCTGAATAATTGGGGAAGCACAAATAGCGCATCCGAAGTGTTTATCAAGCTGTACCCTGGTGTTCCGGCAGCTAACATACAAGCGCAGGTAAATGCGATGTACAAAAAGAATAACCCGCAAAACCCCGACGATCTGAGAAATGGAAATTCACAAACCTATACCGTTCAGCCACTCGGCGATATCCATTTCGACCAGGTTTACGGCACCTTTGATTTCAGCAGCCCTGCGAACAAAACCAGGGCATACCTGCTACTGGCAGTTGCCGGTTTTCTTCTGATACTGGGCTGCATTAATTTTATCAATTTAGCGACAGCACAGGCAACTCAACGGGCCAAGGAGATCGGCATCCGTAAAACCATGGGCAGCACCCGCATACAATTGGTGGTGCAATTTTTAAGCGAAACGTTCCTGATCACTCTTTTTGCGGTAATTGTCTCGATCGGTTTAACCCCTGTGATTTTAAAGCTGTTTTCAGATTTTATAGCCCCCGGTGTTACGGCTGATTTTATCCATCAGCCCGGCATTTTCCTATTCCTGCTTATGTTGACGGCGGTCGTCAGCATTTTATCCGGCTTTTACCCGGCGCTCCTGCTGTCGGGCTATAAGCCTGTTTTGGTACTTAAAAACCAGGCGCAGAGTAATAGTCACAAAACCAGGAATGCCTGGCTGCGCAAATCGCTTACCATATCGCAGTTTGTGATAGCACAATTTTTCATCATGGCTACCATGCTGGTGAGCAAGCAAATTTACTATGCCTTGCATAAGGACCTGGGTTTTAAAAAAGACGCGATCGTATTCATCATAGCTCCGTTTAAACATACCACGGGCGCCATTAACCAAACACTTGCAAACCAATTGCGCGAATTGCCTGGTATCGAAATGGTGAGCCTGGGCCTTGCGCCGCCGTCTGCCGACCCCGATAGTCCAACCGAAGTCACCAACACCACCAACGTAACCTACAGGGATGGGAAAAAGGAAATAACTACATCCGTTGAGCTAAAATATGGCGATGAAAATTATACAAAACTGTACCACATTAAAATACTTGCCGGCCGTAATATCCAGGCCGGCGACAGCACTAACGGCCTGTTAATTAATAATATGTATGCCAAAACACTTGGCTTTAGAAACCCGTCCGACGCCGTTGGGAAGATCCTCTACAACAAGCGTATAGTAGGTGTGACCGGCGATTTTTATGAACATTCGATGCAGTCGCCGATAACGCCCATGATGCTCCTGGCGGCTGGTAATAAAGCCGGCCTGCAAACCGGCGCTGTAAATATTGCCTTAAAACCCGAAACCGCCACCGGCGACTGGCGGAAAACCATTGCGGCTATGGGTAAGGTTTGGAAGGAAAATTACCCCGACGATGATTTTAACTACCAGTTTTTCGATAAATCCATCGAGCAATATTACGGACGGGAGGAGCAAACATCAACTTTGCTCACCTGGGCCACCGGGCTTTCGATATTGATCAGCTGCCTTGGGTTGCTGGGCCTGGCTATTTATACCACCGGCCAGCGTACCAAGGAGATCGGCGTACGCAAAGTTCTCGGCGCATCCGTGGCACAGATCGTAACACTGCTATCCAGGGAATTGGTATTGCTCATCCTGCTGGCCTTCGTCATCGTCACGCCGCTTGCCTGGCTGGCTATGAACAAATGGATGGAAAGCTATGCGGATAAGACCAGCATCAGCTGGTGGATATTCGCAGCAAGCGGAGCGGGTATGTTGCTCGTCGCTTTTATAGCCTCCAGTTTTCAGACAATTAAAGCAGCTATTGTGAACCCGGTGAGGAGCCTGCGGAGTGAGTAGGCAGTTGGCAGTGGGCAGTTTAAGCGGAAAGCTGAAAGTCCAAAGCGGAAAGCAAAATTGACGCTGAGGAGTGAGAGATAGGGCAGCCAGCCAAAAAGAACTCAGGTCCATAAACGTGAGATCTGAGGTTTAGTTGAAACACTATGTGGTGCGTTCCGGGGTGAGATACGGGGCGCATTTTTTATATGCAATCCAAAATCTGATGCCCGAACGTCCGTTTCCGTTGCGACAAGCAACTTAAACAATGTTTTGTTGTCTATATATCAATAAATTATTAATTTAAAACTACGGTTAAGCGGTTAAAATCTACTTGAATACATACACTTTCCATATCAACCTTTATGATCTAGCGTTCCTGGGGGCGATAATTACCGGGCTTAATTTTGCCTGGTTATTATGGTTCACTAAGCAGGCCAATCAAAATGCGAACCGTTTTCTTAGCTTGGCCTTGCTGACAATGGTTTTGTGGGTAACCTGGCTATTGGGCGTCGATACCGGTTTGGAAAACTATTTTCCACACTGGAACAGGGTGCCGCTGCAACTTTCATTAGCCCTTGGCCCGTTTATCTATTTTTATATATCGAAATTAAGTCGGCCGCAATATAAATTCCACTGGAAAGATTGCTTGCATTTTATGCCAGTGTTGTCGCAGCAACTCGTTCTGACTTTGCAGGCAGGGAAAGGCATATCCCCGGTATTACAATTGGCGACTTTTATTTCGGTAGCTATTTACCTGTATTTGTCATTCAGATTAATAGAAAGCTTTTATCAAACGATAGAATTTAACGACCTGAGCGATAGATGCAGATACGAATTGCAGTGGCTGCAAAGTATTTTAAAACGGTTCAGCCTTATATGGCTTTTGTGGATACCTTATACGGCGACCGACTATTTTTCTTATCATCACCTATTAGGCCTGCATCCGTATTATTCTTTGTTTTTTGTTTTGTTACTAACGATGATTTGGATGGCGAACAAAGCATTTTCACAACCTGGACCAGCGTTACAACCACCAACGTCACCCCTTCCTAAATCATCTGCACCGGCAGCATTAAAACAAAAAGGTGTGTGGCTAAAAAGGGCCATGGAAACGGAGATGTTTTACCGCGATGCGGACCTAACTTTAACCTCGCTGGCGGAAAGGCTTGAAATACATCACCACGAATTATCCCGTATTATCAACGTCGCACTTAAAAAGAACTTTAATGATTTCATTAATGAATATCGGTAACTATTCAGCAGCCAAGTTAGCGATTAAAGAGAGGGCATAAAAGACATCGTTGCCAGATTTAATCGTTGTGTCAATTACGG
>JABDGE010000135.1 GCA_013286235.1 Bacteroidota bacterium | reverse complement strand
TATACACCACGCCATGGTAATTGGGCAACATATCAGATGCAAAATCGATATCCCGGCCATCACGGTCGCGGTATTTGTGATCCGATTTAAAGGTGACATAGGCGGTTTCGGCTTTTTGCAGCATGGAAACATCCCCGGTGATGCCATATAGCCAGCACATTTCTTCCGCATTGCAAACATCAAGCTCGTCGGCGAACTCTTCGCCTTTGTAGGTGGAGTAATGCTTCAGCATGGCATCGACAATGGCAGGGTTGTGATTGACAGTATATTCCGTCATAAACGACCGCAGGAACCCGGTGTACGGCCATTTGTTCCAGCGCCCCTTCAAATCCTGCGGACCAAGCCTGCCATTGTCGTTCTTTTTATTGAGCACATAATTCACCTGTATTTTGGCTTTGTTGATCAAAAAAGTATCGCGCAGCAAATACCCTGCTTTAATGCAGCCATCCACAAAATACCCGCTTTGCTCATACGGCCACCAAAAGCGGTCCTCCTGTTTGTCGTTCACTTTGGCCGTCCACATCCCGGTATTAAATGGATAACCCGCATCCTCGATATGCCCGGTGAGTCCAGTTTTTTGATATTCTAAAAACTGGTGCAGCCATCCACCTGGGGTAATATCGGTTGGGCTGAATAATGAATATTTACTAAACTTAGCGTCGGGCAATAGCTTATAATTTTTGCCCTGGCCCAATCCCAAAGCCGGAACGATCAGGGCTACAAAGAAAGAAAGCTTATTTTTCATGGTCACTGAATTTTAAACTGAACAATTAACGATTGCCGGATCTTAAATCTTGATTCTTGGCTCCCGGACTGGCTTTTGGCTTTCGGCTTCTGGCTCTTCCTTCTTGGCTCCTAACTCTTGATTCTTGGCTCTCAAAGAATTACTTCTTCCAGCTCAATTCTATCTCTTCCAACGTTTTTTGCTTTGTTTCGGGTATAAAGACCTTGGTAAAAACCCACAATATAACCGCGTTTACGCCGAAGATGATAAAGGTATACCCCCCTGCTTCGGCGGCTGTTTGGCCTATGTTACCCGCGGTCAGCATTATCGGTGTAAAAAATGAAATAAGGAATGTACCTACCCAAAGCACCGTTGTGGCTATTGACATGGCGACACCGCGCGTTTTTGTCGGAAATATTTCTGATATAATAACCCATGGGATGGGGCCTAAGGATGCCGCGAAACAAGCGATGTATAAGCAAATGCAGGCTACCAGCCACAAACCCTGTACATGGGCTAAAAAGCAATAAGCCGTGCCTCCCAAACAAATGATCATGCCTGCGACACCCCAAAGCAGAAGGTTTTTCCGTCCCATGCGGTCTATCAGGCCAATGGCGACAAAGGTGAATACCAGGTTAATGCCGCCTATCAGGAATGTTTGCCCCAAAGCATTATGCGCGCTGAAACCGGCGTTTACAAATATGGTTGGCGCGTAATAGATAATGGCGTTTATTCCTGTGATCTGCGAGAACAGCGCGAGGAAAATACCTACGATCATCGCTTTTCGTAAACCGGGTTTAAACAATTCGGCAACGGTTCCTTCCTCCACATTTAGGGTGGATTCGATCTCATTGGCTACCGCAATTGCTTCCGGTTTGCCGTTCAACCGTTCAAGAGTGTCCATAGCTTCCGGCCTGCGCTTGTTCTTAATGAGCCACCTCGGGCTTTCAGGAACAATGAATAATAAAAACAGGAACAAAGCAGATGGTATCAAACCCGACGCGATCATGTAACGCCAGCCGGTCTCTACCTTCCATGCTTCCGAGCCTAAACCCGCTATGCCAAAGTTTACGCCATAAATTATCAGGATGCCTATTACAATGGCCAACTGGTAAACGCTGACCAATATTCCCCTGATCTTAGCGGGGGCAGCTTCGGATATATACAACGGCGAAAGCATGGACGCCGCGCCGATGCCCATGCCGCCGATCACCCGGAAGAGGACAAACCCGGTTACGCTGTCGGCTAAAGCCGCTCCTATGGACGATATGGCGAACAGGATTGCGGTAAATATCAATACTCGTTTACGCCCCAACCTATCGCTGATCGGCCCTGCTGAAAGGCTGCCGATTATACAGCCGACAATGGCGCTGCTTACCGCATAGCCTACCATTTTATCGGATAAGGCGAACTTGGTGGTAATAAACGGCACTACGCCCGAAATTACAGCGGTATCATAACCGAATAAAAATCCGCCTAAAGCGGCTACCACTGTTAGTTTTATCACAAAACCCGTGGTGGAGGATTGCGATGTCGTTACCTGGTTCATGTTGGGTTTATTTAGGGTTTAATTGGTTATGCGAATATACAGTCAAGATACCAGAACTGGGATGAACAGGTAAAATCCTCCTTTCTTCAATTTGTTCTTCTCATCCGTATTTTTCCTGGCACTTGTTTCTTCACTCTTTCTTCCGGGCTCAACCTTTCGCTTTTCAGCTCTCCTGATTTTTGGCTCTTGACTCTTGGCTCTATCTTTCACCTCTTCTCTCTGCTCATGACGCTTACTTCTTTATCATAACTGCCACTGCTACTGCCACTCTACCAAGCTCTTGGCGCTTCTACCTACACCCTCACATATGCCTTCAACGTAGCACATTCCTTTCCCACAGATTCTCCATATGGGCGAACGGTATATTCACCCACTGCCGCCGGAACAATAAACGTTTCGGCATAATGTATGACATAGGGTTCAAAAGCGCCGGTGGGGCTTTCCACGATCGCTTCGCGGCCCTCAACAAGGTTAAGCACATTTACGATCCCATCCGTATTGTGCAAAACCTCGCCGGTAAACCAATGGCGTCGGGTCTCGATAAATTCAAGCTCGTTGAGGCCGGTTCGTTCCTCGCACCAATCATCGCCGAAAGCAACATCCTCCACCAGGTTAAGCGCGTTGTCTTCAACCCATGCAGCCGTTCTTTCCCACCGGATAACGTTCTTGCCGTGTTCAATATTAATCGGCCGTGGCCTGCCGTCCAGCCCGAGGCGTCCCCAATCCCATAGCTTAAAAGTAAAAATATATGGCGTGGCGCTGATCTCCAGCACCATGCCTCCCGCGCCGGAGCAATGCACCGTACCGGCAGGAATTGAAACATGGTCGTGTTTTTTTACCGGCCATTTTTTTACAAATTTTTCGTCGTCAAAAAGCTTTTCT
This sequence comes from Bacteroidota bacterium, assembly GCA_013286235.1. GTDB lineage: Bacteria > Bacteroidota > Bacteroidia > Sphingobacteriales > Sphingobacteriaceae > Mucilaginibacter. The sequence goes on along the minus strand of JABDGE010000135.1, from coordinate 5,979 downwards.
CCCCGTTCAGTCGCGCGCAGGTCAGCTAACATTTCTTCGGGGTCAATATTTTCCTGCAAGCCTAAATATACATCGGCTTCGCCGTCCACATCCAAAAAATAATAGCTTTCGTCCTGGGTGTAAGGCATCCCGAATTTCTCGCGGATATACTCCGTGGATGGATGAATCTGCAAGCTTAAATTGCCGCCTTTAATGGTATCCAAAAAGTCGAACCGTATCGGGAACTCATCCCCAAAACGTGCATGTACCTTTGGCCCCAGCAGCTCATCAGTTTGGTAAAACACGAGGTTGATAGCGGGAATTTCCACATCAATATCCCCGAAACGCAAAAGCAGGCTATTTTCCTCGGGAACGCAATCAAAGCACCAGGCATAGTTGATCACCGACCGGTCCAGATCGCACACTTCTTTCATCCACTGCCCGCCCCATGGGCCGGGGTCAAAAAATGGAACTACCCTAAAAGGCCGGGTTACCGTTTTTTGCATGCCGGCTAATATGGCCGCGCCTTTTACCAATTTTGGCTCGTCGGCTTTATTGGTATCCAGCCAATAATCTATCCGGTTAAACAGTTGCTTTTTCAGCCGGTCGCAAGCGCGCCAGTCCACAAAAAACCCACGTTTGTACTGGATAGAAAAATCTTCGTCACTGTTGTTGATGCCGATGTTATGCACTTCCTGTTTACGCATCCGCATTTGTATTTCCCAGCGGGCCATATCGGCGTAGATCAGCAGATCCGGTGACGGGGCGATAAGGCTGGCGCCAGTTCCGTAGATAACAGTTACTTTGCCGGTATCTATTTTTTCACTTAACGATGCTATTTTCGCCGAATCCAGGTAGTCTTCAATATTCAAGCGGGTTAAATAGCCAAATATGCGGTCGTCCGTAACATCCGGGTAAGTCATTGCTAAGATATCGGTCTCGCTCTTAAAAGCATCTTCCGAATCTATCCAAACATCATACTTCAATCCGTTCCTGAAATGTGTTCGAACTTCATCAAGCACACCCTGGTAACACTCAATAACGATGAGCTTTTTACCGGCTGCGATCTCGTCACTTACCTGTTTGATCAAAACATTCCAGCCCAAAATGCAGGACCGGTTTTCAGCCTCGACCAGTACATGCGGAAATTTGTCGTAATTAGCTGTTACCTTCATAATCCGGTGATATCAGGGTGTAAAATTTTGCCATATTTCTTTCTTCAAGCCGGGCTCCGATACAAATTGAAACCGCCCCGGTTCCTGTTCAAATTGCTTATAAACCGGCAGTGCGTTATCAATCCCTAAAGCCTCTTTATAATCCGCCGGCTCCTTAATGATCAGTTCCGATTCATCATAATTCGGGTTGGCATTCCAACTGATCTCATTTCCGTCATTTAAAACAGGGTACCAGGCCAGGCCATTATGCGCCCTTACATCGTTATATAAAAATTCATACTCCCTGTCGCACCAGGCCCCAAATGTTAAGGGCGAATCCGGGTCGGCACTTATCGTCGCATGCGCCCATTCCGGCGGAACAACCACCACGTCGCCCGGCCCGGCGTATACGGCGAAGCACCTGCCGGGATCATCCTGCGCATACTCCTGCATATAAATTATAGCTTTCCCACTCCACACCTCATAAATCTCCGGCGGCGACCAGCCGCTATGCGACGATCTTCTATGAATATGCCCCTGGCTGCGCACCGGCTCCTTTCCCAGCCTACCTTTGGCATAAGTCACCACACCGAACAACAGCATCATTTGTTGCAACAAGGGACGATCTTCTTCTTTACCTACATCCATCGCAATGGAATAAACAACTTCCGGTCCGTCGCAGTCCGGGTCGCGCAGGCTTTTGCGGATATCGTCCAGCCTGCGGTTCTCCACTTTCGGGCCAAAGCAGCCTTCGCCATATACAAACCCTAAGGGATCGCTGGTTGGCTGAATGAATAGACCGGGATCGAAATTCATTTTATATCTTGATCAATGTGGGTGTCCCGTTTTGGTTGATAAGCCTTTTGGAAAAGCCGCGTTCCTTTATTTCGTCGTAATTATGCCCTGCGTCTGATGGCCAGCAGGCGCCGAATGACAGTTCAGTTTCACCAATATTAGCCACCCGATGCGCCGTATAAGCCGGTATATAGTGCAGGCTGCCGGGATACATATGCTCCGCGCGGGTGTTACGCTGTTGGTCCATTAACAACAATACGCCTTTGCCTTCCAGGCCCCAATAATATTCACCTCGATCTGCCAGTTTGTGAAAATGCCCGTGCGTCATAAAATACTCACTACCTACTAAGCCGGGTTTTATCCAGGTAGTGCCCATAAAAAGGCCGCCTGTCGTACCTTCTTCAACCGGCAAATGAGCCTGCACCCGGTAAACCTGTTGTTGCTGGTCCATTTGCTGCCGCGCCGTTTCATCCAAAAATAGATGCTGCAGTTGGCCAATGTTTTTGGTGCTGTTTATTAAACCGGCTCCTGCAAAAATGCCGGTCGCTATGTCCAAAGTTTGTAGCGGCTGACTTATCTGTTCGTTTGTTATGACTAACATCATCAAATTATTATAATGAATTCCTGACCACCAGGTTGCAGGGGTTCTCAATATGGTCTTTTTTATTGTTCAGGATAAGGTTCACCACGCTGCGGCCCATGGCATCAAAATCCGTCGAAATCGTGGTAATACCGTTGGCCACCACTGATTTAAGCGGCGTGTCATTATAGGAGATAACGCCCACCTCCCTGCCTAATTCATAACCCATTTGCTGCGCCTGCTTTACGATCGACACCAAACTTTTATCGTCAATCACAAGGTAGGCCTCATTTATTTTTATGCTGGCGGGCGGATGGGCTAATATTTCAAACTCAAAATTGGTCTTGGTACAAAATTCCGCAAACCCGCGCTGTATTTCAGGCGGCGCGTGCCCCTCGCTTGGAAATATGAGTGTAAGCTTCCTGTATTTAGAAAGCAATTCCCAGCCCGATGTCAGCGCTTTAAAAACATCCTTTTTAAATGCCTGGCAAACCGAGGGGAAATCCTGCCCGTATATCCTCCTGCCACGGTCGAGTATATATAACTTATCCTTCGGGATCAGCGCCAGCGTATCGGCAACGCTTTTGGAAGGAATAGGCATCACCACGTAGGCCGTATAATTGCCTATGCTGTCCCTAATCAAGCTTTCAAAAGCTTTAATATTAAAATTATGGAAGAATATCTCCACCGTGCCTTTCCGTTTCAATTCGTCTTTGAATGCGGCATACAATTCTTCTTTATAGGAGGTAAGCTTGTCAAATAACAGGAATATTTTATGGGTCCTTGTAATGGTCGCATTATTTACATAATAACCCTTTCCCGGCCTTGAAGATATGATGCCGCGCGCCTGCAAATCATTAAAGGCGGTGAGCACCGTATCGCGCGAAAGCTGGAATTTTTGAGCCAGTTCATTGATGGACGGTATCTTCTGATCTTTCTTTAAAAACTTCTCATCAATAGCGTCGTGAAACGAATTGATCAGCTGCTTATATTTCGGTACCGGGGAATCAGGTTCTATCTTGATATAATTGATCATGTCGCACAACTGTTACGTACTGTTATGGTTGACAAACATATAATAAATATGCATATTTCCAATAAAAAAATTTTAAAGTAACTTTAGGTAGTTATATTTGAATACGATACCAACCAGTTATAAAACACTTCAGGATATGTTAAAAAAAGCGGCCTTACTTTTAATCCTCGTTACCGTTGCTTATACTGCCTCGGCCCAGCAATCAAAAAGCGCCATCGCGAAAAATATACCTTCCCTCGAGTCGGTTTCGGGTATATGGATAAATGCAGATACGCTTGGCATCGAGCCATCTATACGCAATTTTAGGGCGCAGGCCTTGCTGGGTAAGGATATGTCGTCCATCAGTTGGTTTGCGTCGGCGCCATACAGCGGGGGCTATCACAGTGGTGTGCTCCGCATCAATGGCAAAGCGCCGCTGGGGCAGTTGTATCGCTGGTATCCTTACCAGGCGCTGCGCAAGGCAAGCGAGCCGACTTATAAAATCGCATCCACCGTTAAAATGATCCCCGATAACAACGGTATCCTATGGGAGATCACCGTCACCAATTCCACCAAAAAGTCGCAGCGTTACGATATAGCACAGGACCTGATCGGATTCATCAGCCATTATGATAAAGCCGATTGGCCCTGGGGTTATCCATATCCCACGCTGAAAGGCAAAACCACCGCGCGCGACGAGGAAATAGTGAACGTAGTAAAAAACGCCGGGCTCGATCAAAAGGAGGCTAAACCCGTTGCAGCAGATCAGAGCGACAAGAACCAGGATACTGCAAAGGCAGTCCGGATCACCTGGCCGACGGACAGCCAGATACTAAGCTCCCCGAAATATAAAATAGTATCGCATACCACGAGCCAGTTTATTGTTGCCGACAATGAAACAGACGCTTTGGCCGGTTTTAACCTGATAGACGAGCCTGACCGGTTGCTATTGCAAAACAGCGGCGGTACAGCAAAATGGTCGGTTACGTTAAAACCGGGTAGAATTAAAAAGATCAGGTTTTTGATGGCCTGGAACAATAACCAGGGCGACCTGGCCGCTGATATGAACAAATGGGCTAACAGCTTTGATGCTACGTTTGCGGGAATTGATAACACCTGGAAAGAACGCTGGCAGCAATTGTTCACCCCAAATAACAGCCTTGTCTCGGGTTGTTTCCCGGTGCTGGCTACTAAGGACAAAACGATCAGCCGCATATACTACGCCGGGCCGCTTACCTACCTGTACCTGATGAATACCAACCTGCTGACCCGGAAACGTGTGATACTTACCGGCGGCCCGCGTTGGGGCGCTACGGTAACCTTTTTTTGGGATGAGGCTGAGTGCTCGGAAATGCTGGCGCTGGTTGACCCGGCGATGTTGAAAGACCAGCTAAAATCCTTTATACAGGTAAACCCCGACAAATATTTCGGGCAGGATAATTATGGCGGCAAAGGCCAGGGCAACCCCTATGTATCCAATTACTGGGCTATTTTTCAGCTCATACGCTCGTATATCACCGTCACGCAGGACTACGCCTTTCTAAATGAACAGGTTGGCGATAAAACCGTGCTGGAGCATTTGTACGATTACGCCTATAACTGGAAGAAAATATCCATTTACGGGCAAGCCGGCGCTACAGACGACACCTACAAACTGGCTGATTTCGGCAGCGATCCCTGGAACCTGCTGGAATGTGTGCCAACCTATATCCACATTGTACCTTCCTTCAACGCCGAATATGTTTGGATGATGCGCGAAACGGCTAAATTTTACCAGCGCGAGGGCGATAACGATAAAGCAAAACAATTGAACGCCGATGCAGCGGACATGGCGCAGCGGGTATTAAAATTGTATGCCGGCGATGGCGTGTGGAACGCGCTTTATCCCAATGGCAAAAAGGTTCCAATCCGCCACGTGCTCGACTTTATGTACGTAGGAAAATATATGAGTCCCGACTTAAGCCCCGCTATGCGTAAAGCAATGGTCGATTTTGCGGAGCGCGAACTGATCACCGATAAATGGATGCGCGCACAATCCATACAGGATATTGCCGCCAAAGCATCCGACCGGCCCGATCATGGCCCCCTTGGCGCCTACGACGGCTGGCCCCCGGGCACGATCGACGCGCTGGCAACTTTAGGCTACACGGGTAAAGCGCTGGCTTTTTACAAAAGCGTTTTGCCGGTAACGGTGGAAGGCAACTGGTCGCAGTCGCATGAACTTTGGGGCGATAACAAGTTCAATAAAAAGGGACGGGTACGAATCGACGAACGCGGTTGGAACAGTCGCGATGCCATTGCCGGTGTCGACTTTTCCCAGGTAATCCTTAAAGCCTTCATGGGTTTTTATCCTGGAATTAACGGCACTCCTTTGCAGCCTGTGCAAAAGGATGCCTTCACGGGCACTATGTACCATGTGCTGTTTGGCGGGAAATACTATACTGTGGAATATAGTA
>JABDGE010000134.1:1741-9209 GCA_013286235.1 Bacteroidota bacterium | reverse complement strand
ATTCCGGCTATTTTGCATCTAAACAATGACGCAAAGGGCCCAATTCTGTCTCTTTCCGACAATTTGTCCATCTCATCTTATTTTTCTTGCCCGCACGTGCGGGATTGATTCTTGGTTCTTGGTTCTTGGTTCTTGGCTTGACTCTTGGCTCTTGGCTCTTGATTCTTGATTCTTGGTTCTTGGCTCTTGATTTGGTCGTGTAAATACCCTTAAAAGATCACGTAAAAATACGGTATGATTTCAGCTTTTCTTTTTCCAACTTTATACCGCAAAACACCTGGGGCAGCTCTTTTGCTGCTGCAGCACAAAAGGTTAACCTGAACGGTAGATCATACCTATTAAAAAACTGTTTTATGAGCAAAAAAAATTTAACCACTCCCGGTAATGATGCGCAACCCATTTTTGCCGAAGCTTCACCCAGTCCCGACCCAACCCAGTTCAAGCTGGTTGACAACGATGCCCAGTACTACAAGTACATGACCACTACCGTTCAGCCGATACCGGCGCCCGCTGATCCGGGTAACCTGGTGCTGACGCTGGCCGAAGTATATGGCAATGCCGGCCCGGCGCTCGAAAAAACCATTACGGCTAACGGGCAGATCGTTTTCCAAACGGCAGGTGATACCGGCCCCACCACAGGGCCAGCCAGCATCGTAGGCGTAGTAGACAAGCTCATTTCCGATTTTGACGAGCAAGACCCAACCGATAAACCGGGATTCTTCTACCACCTTGGCGATGTGGTTTACAGCTTCGGCGAATCGATCTATTATTACGACCAGTTTTATGAGCCGTTCAGGGATTACCCCGGGCCGGTGCTGGCCATACCCGGCAATCACGACGGGCTTTCGTACACAGGAGACCGTGAACCCTACATGGCTGCCTTTCTGCGGAATTTTGTCAGCCCCTCTCCACAACCATCGTCCGACGCCGGCGGCCTATCCCGCACAACGCAGATACAACCCGGTGTTTATTTCGCGTTCGACGCGCCCTTTGTCAGCATCATCGGCATATACAGCAATATACTCGAAGACCCGGGTGTCATCTCCAGCCAGGGCAATACGCTGCCGGTATCAGATGAGCAACTCACTTTCCTCATCGCCCAGCTCAGCCGTCTCAAGGATTCGGGAAAATCCATCCTCCTCGCCGTCCATCACCCACCGTACTCCTATGGCGCGCAGCATGGCGGCAGCCCCGTTATGCTGGCCGAAATCGATAAATGCTGCCAGGCTGCAAAATGCTGGCCGCATGCTATTCTTTCGGGCCACGCCCATAATTACCAGCGTTATTCGCGCACCATCCCAAAAGCTGTTACCAAAGATGCGGTTTACAAGGTACCTTATCTCGTTTGCGGAAACGGGGGCCACGCCCTTTCTCAACTGAGCAGTAACGGTGCCCCGCTGAGAGCGCCGAAAAAGGTAAACGCTAACGTAGTTTTCGAGAACTATGACGATGGAAACTACGGCTACCTGCGGATCATTTGTAACACTACCACGCTCCGCATTGAATATCATACATCAGATATCACGCAAAAATCCCCAAGCGACTTTGTATCCGTCGACCTGGCCACCAGGACGATCGTAACAACCTGATACAGCAGCCGGGATCGATTGAAAGGCGAATGGGCAGTAGGCAGTAGGCAGTTTGCAGTGAGTGGTGTGGTGAGTGGTGAATGACGCTCGAAAGGTGAAAGACCTTTAATATATTTAGTGCAGGGTTTTCAGTACGCCTGGCAGATACTTAACATGACAGCCATTTTGGATCGTCGGAATACTTGTGGTGGCAAACCAACGAGGACGCGGCGAACTAAAGCATTGATTAACAATAATATTTGCTTTAATACAATCGCATAACTACCTTGCATAAATAATCTGCAAACCTATGCATACATTAATCCCTTGCCGGTTCAAAAACACATGTCGCGTGGCCATTAGGCCGCTATTGATTATTTTATTTGTTGCGCCTTTTTACAACTCCGCGCAGGCACAAACACTTTCAAAGGCACAAATGTGGCAATTGCTGGATTACAGCCGCGACAGCGTGTACGGTGCCTCGGTTAACCGTGCCTACGACGAACTGTTAAAGGGCAAAAAAAGCCACCCGGTTATCGTCGCCGTGATTGATGAAGGCGTGGACATTACCCATGAAGACCTGCAGGGCTATATCTGGACCAATCCTAAAGAAATACCCAATAACCAAATCGATGATGACAAAAATGGCTATGTTGATGATGTACACGGCTGGAACTTTTTAGGTGGGAAGGATGGCCGTAATATCTATGCAAACAGCAGCGAGGCCGACCGTGAGTATGCACGCCTACTGCCAGAATTTGTAGGAAAGGACTCGGTGCAGGCGGCTAAAATGACAGACTATGCCTATTTCAGGGCAGTAAAAAAGGAGCATATCAAAGATTCTGTAGGGCGTAAACAAGATTTTACGCCGCAGATCATGGCCTTAGAAAACCTGCTGTCTAAAACCGACAGCCTGGTAAAAAAGCAAAGCGGGAAACCGGCCACCTACAAAAATGACCTGGCAGCCTTTAAACCGAAGGATAGCGCGGAAATAAAAATGAAAAATAATGTAATGAGTTTTTACGTCGGCGGCCTTTTCAAGAACAGCAGTGCTCCCGTGGATAGCATGGTAAGGTACGTCATGTCGGTGATAGAACAGCAGAAGGAGGATATGGCGTTATACACTAAGGTAAACCCAAATGACCCACTGGCCCTCCGGCGGGATATTGTTAAAGATAATTACTCCGACATCAACGACCGTGATTATGGCAATAACGAGGTGGGCGATAAATATGCCGATCATGGCACGCATTGCGCATGTATCATTACCGCCGACCGAAACAATGCCATCGGGATGAAGGGCATAGCAGATAACGTCCTTATTTTGCCGGTACGTGCCGTAAACACCTTGCATTATGGCGATGAGATGGATAAGGATATCGCGCTGGCCATAAGCTATGCCGTTGATAATGGCGCCCGTATCATCAGCATGAGTTTCGGCAAGGACCTGTCGCCTCAAAAGAAATGGGTGGACGAGGCCATTAAATACGCCGATAAAAAAGGCGTGTTACTGGTGCACGCCGCCGGGAATGATTCAAAAGATGTTGATACTTCGGCCAATTTTCCATCGCCATATTACCTCGATGGTTCGGGCAAGGCGAAAAACTTTATCAATGTGGGCTCCATGAGCGCCGATACCGGGCTGAGGCTTACCTCCGACTTCTCCAATTACGGGCAAAAAAATGTAGATCTGTTTGCACAGGGCAGCATGATCTACTCCTGCATACCCGGAAATAAATACGATTTTAAAAGCGGTACCAGCATGGCCACTCCGGCGGTAGCAGGCGTAGCGGCCCTCTTGCTGGAGTATTATCCAAAGCTCACCGCGTCGCAGCTAAAGGACATCATTTTGCGTTCGGTTACGCCGCTAAAAGGAAAAATGGTGTACAAGCCAGGAACGAAGGAGAAGGTGGATTTTGCCACACTGTCGGTGACGGGCGGGGTGCTGAATGCGTACAATGCCCTGCAGCTTGCGGAGAAGGTTAGCGGGGGGAAGGAGTAGGATTGAGGTTTGGCGATTCTTACCCCGCTGGGGCTGACCACAAAGGTCAGCCCCAGCGGGCGTTTTGCCCATAATGCAGTTGGTCCGAACATCTGTGGGGACTAATCAACAAAGCCGGGGGATAAGGAAGCATTTATCAGCAAAACCTATTTCGCTTTTTTCAATAGCTCATCAATCCTGGCATCCGGCATCAGTGGCGTTACCATTAGCAGCTTCACCTTTTGAAAATCAACATGCAGCGAATTTAATACGTAGTTATTGCAGGCGCTCAATGCAGCGGAGGGTACTTTTAATAAGAGGCTTTCCTGGTGATCATACCACCGATCAGCCAGCGGTTGGCATTTGGAATAGTCGTGCGGGTTATCCCAGCCATTTTCCAAATCATCTGCGATTATTGTTTTTATCAATACGCTATCCGGTATTTTGATGTGCGCGATATTGAAGTCGTGATTAAATCCAACGCCCTGCCTCCTGATCATACTTTCCATAAAGGCCAGGGGAATCGATTCGCTGCAATACAATACTTTTTTACCTGCGCTGTTCCAGCGGCCCTCTATGCAAGGCGCAAACAAGGGGTCGCCATACTTTTTATGTAATATACGGAATGCAAGCATGGTCAGGCAGGATAGCCGTATCCCAATCGATCCAGTTCCTGTATCACCAGGTCAACCCCCCCGGGGGTAATCAGCCATTCCACAGGCTTTTCCGAGGCGTTCCAGAAAGGTTTATTTAACCAGTAATTGAACTCGTCTATCGTTCCAAATACTTCGATGCCTTTTTCATACAAAGCGATCAGCTTTAATAAATGCTCGCCCTGCAGCGGCTCTAACGCTTGCTTATTGTGGTGATAGTTGCTTATGGTACGCGGGGATAAATGCAGAAGGGATGCCAGCGACTTGTTGTGCATTTTGATCGTATCGGCAAAATCATAAAATACATTGGTGTTCACGCCTGATTTTGCGGTCTTAAATATTTGTGCATTACTGATGATCCAATCCGTTTTGAAGTTCGGAATGGTTAGCCGGAGCATTACATCGTCTGTTTCAATCGCCATCATCATTAAATTTGAAATCAAATGTAACTGAAAATATTCACTTTTACAAGTGAAATAATTCGCTTGTTTGTCAAGGGCCAGTTTTCGTCTCAAATGCACGAAAAGGCTTTTGCGCTGCCAGCGCTCAAATAGCGCCTGGAGAGTGCGTTCCTTAACCGCGCGACAATTGAGTTGTTCAGATGGCTTTTTTTAATTGCCTCTTTAATTGTTAGCTTTGTATTAATAAAAGTTTTACGTCATGGATATTTCTTCCGTTCATCCCCCGCTTAGCAATATACAGGCAGAACTATTGAAGATTTTTAGCGCCGATGTCCCCGACGAACACCTCGACGAACTGAAAAGCATCATATCCCGTTTTCTTTTGGACAAGGCCCGGGAAAAAGCCGACACCGCCTGGGACGAAAAGGGATACTCCGATGAGAAACTTCGGAAAATGCTCGAAGAAAAATAATGCCGCCGCTGAAAATTGCATTGGACACCAATCCCCTGCTTCCTTCTATTTTCCAGCTTTCAACCTATATGCATACAAACGGAATCACAGCATCGCCTGAGACGACGGATCGTTGACCGCCAGAATAATTCTTCTTCATTAAATACTGTGTTATAATTATTTAGCTAAATGGAGGAAAAGTATTTATCTTCGGGTTCGTTAGGGATTTTATGCAGTGATTTAAGACCGAATACAAGGCAGATAAATGAACTATTTTAAATTAAATCTCATATGGAAACAATTGAACTTAATGGGAAAAGGTGGAACGTTCATTGTGTTACCGGGAAATTAATAGCCCGAAAATTTGAGTCCTCTACAAGTGCGCCAACTATTGTGAGGGGGCAAATAGGCACCATGTCGATAGTTCCGGCAATTACAACTTCTTCGCTGAATTTTGAGGTGTTCACCCTTTCTGGTGAATATAAGCGTTTTTCTCATATGCGTCCCGAGAAATATGACTTTAGAAAAACGGTAATTGGTAATGTCCTTAGCAACATATCGTTTAGTTACTCAGGTAAAAAGTTTGATCGGGTTGAATGGGTTGCAATTATTGATCATACAATAGATAAAGTCTATTACCAGCCTTTTCTTAAAAATACTTATAAACTAAGAGCTGTCAAGTATTTAATTATTGTGCTTACCGTTATAATTCCAATGCTGGTAGTGGCCGGATTTTTTATTGACCAGTTCTTAGGGGAAGAAAATCAATTTCAACATGCACACAATGAGTTGACACACGCGTCGGATTATTTTCGATACAGCATATCAGTTTATCTCGTATTAGTTATTTACTACTTCGGCGTAAAATTCTATAATAAAATCAAAATTAGTAGCCTTGTCAATCGTTTGCGGAAGGAGGTCGACCTCAATAAATATGAATCAAATGATTTAAATAATAATAGTCAACCCATCCCCAAAGCACAATCTTCTTTACATCTGCAAGATTTGGCAACCCCCGGCAACTCTATCAAAGCTGGGCAACAAGATGATAGCGAAAAGTTTACGGAAAAGTTAACAACACTAAAATCGATGTTTGAAAAAGGATTAATACTACAGGAAGAATATGATAAAAAAAGGGGCGAAATACTCGGCAAATTATAATGCAGCCTATTCCGAGGCATTGCACGCGTATAACCCCGTTCGGGCTTGCGGATGCCGCCCTGGCCGAACGAAGCTTGTAGTGGTGTCTTTTGCGGATCACCTTTTTGTACCCGTGTCTATTAAATTTCAAAGTCAACAACAAAACCCAGCCTATATCGGATAGGTTTTGTCTCCTAAACAACGTCTCGCTTCAAACGAACGAAATTTTCGTGCTCGTCCCAGAACCTCATTCGCGGATTTCAAACCCTTTCCCCCAAATAATAACCCTCAAAATTTGTTCTAAAAACTTAAACATATCATTTAACTTGCCATTGATTTCTCCTTCAATAACCTGTTATAAACTATGCTATTGCCCCAAATAAAGAAAAGCGCTACAGTAGCGATGCTATTAATTTTATCCCACCTCATTTCCTTTGGCCAGCATTCGCCAGCCGGCAAAAAGCCGGCGCCGGGCCGGTCAATTTACCAAAGTCGCCTGGACGATTCGGACGCGGTATATTTTACGCCCGACAATTTCAAAATTACCGCCGACGGCAAAACAGATGTATCCGATGCGCTGCAGCAAGCCATTGCCGATGTAAAAACCAGGCACAATTTCGGTATCCTGTTCATCCCCGAAGGGAAATACCTCATCTCAAAAACCATATTTATACCGCAGGCGGTGAGGCTGACCCGCTATTGGTATTATCCTTTGCACTGAAAAAAGTGAAACTGTAGTTAAGTATTCTGTGATTAACGACAATCCGAGGCTATTTGCAACCAAATATATGCCTTACTTGCCAACAGAAGCCGAACTGATCGCCGAAATTGAACGTCAAAAATTAAAGCTAAACTTTTAAACTACGGTGACCGGTAATTTGGCAATTATCAGAGGAACTACTATGCCCGGAGACTTTGCCTCCCCGTAAAAATGAAGGCACCTAATCCCCCTTCTTCTCCCCAATAAACGGCTTCCGCTCTCCCCATCCCCATATCGGCATCGGCGATTCATCCGGAACAGGATTCACCAGGAACACCTGCTGCATGCGGGTACCCCATTCAAAATAGGCCATCACGGCCGAACGGAATTCAGGATCGTCGGGGATCTTTTCGATATCAGCCGCCTGCGACATCAACTGAATCCAGCGGATGCGGGCTGGCTCCGGGATGTCGTATTGCTGGTGTGCGATGATCATCCGGGGGTGGCCTTTCATTTTGCCATGGATTTCGGAATATCCCTTTGGTCCGCCAAACACTTCGGCGATCCATAAAGC
>JABDGE010000134.1:0-1731 GCA_013286235.1 Bacteroidota bacterium | reverse complement strand
CCATAAAGCAACGAAGTGCCTGTGTTCGGGCGACATATGTTCAAAGAAAGGCCGCAGGATATCGTCTTTGAGGGTCAGGTCATAAAACGCGTTTACCCAACGGTCAATTGCTTCGGCGCCGCCTGCCCATTCGTAAAGGGTTGGTATGTTGTCTTCCACGGTATTTGCAGATGTATTTTGAGTGGTGATGTTTGTTGTGTAAACATACAAGTTGATGGTTTGATTTGGAAAGTTTTGAGATGAATGGGGCGTGAATTTCACCTTCCGGGATGAGAAAATGACTGGCCTGCTAAAATTTAAATATATTTGACCGGGACTTGATGAGTTCAAATTCCCTCTAAAAACCGCATAATGACACACGATACCTATTGTTTATTAATAGTAACCAAACATGCTTTCTCGGGCAAATCTGATATCGCCATCGACTTAGGACAACAAAACGTTTCAACCGAATACGCGGATGCCTTAAAAGAATATGTTTCGGAGGTTGATGCGCTTAATTATATGTCGTCGCAAGGCTGGGAGCTTGTCAACAGCTATGCAAATCAGTCCCTGGTGGACACAAGGCATGTGTTGAGAAAAAAGGCTTAAGCCCCCCGAAACCCTCCCCGGCAAGCTGCTGCACAGTGCCACTTTTCGTTTCTTCAATGTTTAAGGCCCATACGCTACTTGTTGAGCGTGCTTCAGCCCTTTTTCCGACGATTCCCCCGCTGAAAAATTGACACCCACTGAAAAATTTTCAGCGGAAAACTGCAATTTTTTCAGTCAAAACCGACTGGCACAGCACTTGTAATAGCTGCCACAGTTTAATTAATTATTGTTCATTTATTTTTTGAAGTAAAATTTAAAGGAGAAAAAGGCCATGACCTTAGTTAAATTCAATCACAAACCTAACAACACATTAATGCCAGGCTTTAATGATGTTTTTGAATCCATCTTTAACGACACTTTCTTTAACGACCGGATGGTGACCCGTGTGCCCGCTGTCAACATCAGCGAAAGCGAAAACAATTACCATGTGGAACTTGCTGCACCCGGCCTGAAAAAGGAAGACTTTAAACTGAACCTGGAGCGCAATAACCTGGTGGTTTCGGTGGAAACTGCTGCACAGCACCAGGACAATCAAAAGTACTACAGCAAGCGCGAATACAGCTATAGTTCTTTCGTTCGCTCCTTCACCCTGCCCGAAAGTGCCGATGAAAGCCAGATCGATGCAAGCTATACCGACGGTATCCTGCGTATCGATATCGCTAAACGCGAAGAGGCCAAAGCCGTGAACAGGCAAATCGAGATCAGGTAAATAGTTAATTTGTTAATGTGAAGAGCCCCTGCTCGCAGGGAGCTCTTCGATTTTGTGATCCTATGGAAACACAGTTCTATATCCTGCTGAGTTTGAAAACCCCGGAAGGCTATGTGGATTACGGGCAATATTTCTTTGGGAACGATCGCGGGGCTGCATACGGCCTGTTTGAGCAATTAAAGGGTAACCAAAACCTTAAGGACACCTGCTTGCTGCATATCGACCTGATGGAAACCGTCGACTCTTTGCCCTTAAAGATCAAAACCATTTGCTGTACGCTGGACGAACTCGGTTATAATTGCAAGCTCATTGCGCGGGAGATCTTTCGCTTAAAAAACCTCGAAGTAGTAGTATGACAGACAAGTTGCTTTTATTCCGGACAATGATCATCGCTGTGATGATCTGCCTGTTAGCCTGGGATGCAATTTTAG
>JABDGE010000133.1 GCA_013286235.1 Bacteroidota bacterium | reverse complement strand
ATTCACGTTGTTGTCTTTGTTTTTCAGTGGCGTTCATGAAGGCTTCGCCGTTTTATTGTGTATTTATTGTGATTTTGTTATGATTTGTTTGTGATTGTTCACGTTTTGTTTGTGTTTTTTATGGCGTTCACGAGGGCGCTGCGCTTAGTTTCACCGATTATTCGTGTATGAATTTATTTTTATCGGCGCTCATGAGGGCTAACGCCGTTTTATTGTGATTTGTCTTTCAGATATTGTCCGAAGGGCTCCATCTGAGACCCTGCAAGTTGAAAATTGACTTAAGGCTATGAAATAATCCGGATAGCTACCGGGATTTGGACGAAGAACAAGTTGAATGGCACGTGGCTATCTCAAAATCCCATTCCGCCACAAATATGTTTTGTTTTTAAGGAGAATACAAACCGGGATTTAGGGAGTATGCAGCAGGCGTATACTTAGCTTACTCCTGGTGTATACTCCCTAAAATTTTTTTGCGCGTAAGGATTTGATATTGAGCGAATTCATAGTTTATAGGCGAAGGATTTTTATCATGCAAAAAAAGCTTAGGCATCAATAGCAGCCGGCTGACCGTGCGGCATAGTGTGCGACCTGGTTCGGTACACGCTTTTGACCGACACGTCAGCGCTTGCATGGGGATACCTCAGGCCTGAGTTGAGGGCATATCCTATTTTCAGATTTGTCCATGTAGTTATAAACTACAGGCATAGCCATCCGACAGACGTTCGGACAGCGTTCAGCGCAAACTACGCACATCGGGTACAAGGGTCTGCATAGTTTATTACTCCGTGGGAGTCCTTATGGACCTGTCAGCGGGGGCGTTCGCAGCTCAATGCCTGTCGACAGGGCACGAGAAGCCCACCTTTTTTGGCCTTTGCCCGGATTCGCGCCTGAATGGGGCAATCAATTAATTTTTTTTGAGGGGGGATTTTGAAGCGAGGCAATTTTTAGCTACGGGCTAAAAATCTGCTTCATTACGTGCTTCGCTAACTCCTTCGCTGAAGGAAATTTGGCTGTAAGTTAAATATGGCATCCCGCGAATCCAGGTCAATTTTATCGTTAGTAAATAAAAATCAAATTTTTTTGCAGAATTACTAATATATGCTTAGCTTACAACCTAATATATACTTGTCGGCACCCGTTCCAATAATTGTCAAAAGCATTCCATTTGGGTGTCGACGGCAGTTTAACTTTATTACTGCTGGTCACATTTGATATTACCCCGCCTGTTTTTGTTTACTATCATTAGTTATGAAAATAAAATTACTCCTGTTTTCTTTATTTTTTACACAGTTGGCTTTTGCACAAGATTTCAGCCTGCTGGTTAACAAAACGCCGGAGGAAATCTTGGCAAAAAGTGTAAGTAGCAGAAGCCAAAGCGAAAAGCTTATTCTAAGAGCTTATTTAAGCGACAAATTTCCAAATACCAAAGAAGGCTTGTTTTCAAAAGGGTATGTGGAAAATCGTAAGGGCCACAAGGTACAGGCGAAGCAAATTTTTGAAGAGTGCGTCAGCAAATTTCCTGATTTTAATATAGCAAGAGACTATTATTTTGGCTTTTTAACAGATTCTAATCTGATAGCCGCCGATTACCTTCACATTTTACAGCACGATATTGCATTTGAGGATTATGGCTACCTGAAATATTATTATTTCCTGCTTGCAAATACTTTTAAAAACCGCCAGGCTGCCGACAAAATGCTTGATCAATATAAACAGCAGGTGGGCGACATCTTCATTTTTGATTTTATAAAAGGCATGGCTTTTCAGAATGACCTTAAGGACAATAACAAGGCCCTTGATTTTTATAAATCTGCTATGAAGAAAGATAAAGTTACTTGGGAGGTATTTCAAAAAACCATTGACTTAGAGTTGGATGTTGCCAAGGGAAAGGGGTATTCTAATAACGAAAAAGTAGACATTTTGATTAATTATACCACAAAGTATGATAGTATTAAGCCAAGTGACCCGGCGATGTACGAATATATTGGCGATAAACTCTTGAACGACTTTAACGCAAAGGAACAGGCATACGCCTATTACTTCAAAGTATTTTCACTTGACCCTTCGTCGGAAATCGTTGAAAAAATTAAAAACCTTGGAAGTGAACTCTATATCAACAGCTACAAAAAGGAAGAAAGTGAACTTTTTGAGAAGGCTCTCCAAGTTATGCCGGACAATTTCGCATTTCTTGAGCAATACGGACTTTATCTTATCAATAAACATGATGATTCAGCCAAAAAATATCTTGAGAAATCCTTGAAACTTTCCATTCTGCGTCAGGACTCGGTTTCAGTATTGCTGCAATTAACAACCTACTATGAAAACCAGTCATTTTATGATATAGCCTATTCCGTTTATAAAAAATGCAACGCTTTAGTTGACAGCACCAGCGGCAGTTACGGCATCGTTGACTATTATATCGCTTTAAACCGTGCTATGGAGGGCGATTATCAAAGCGCTATTCAATATTTAATGATCAGCAGGGATAAAAAACGTTCGATAAAAAACGTTTCAGAAGAGCATTATAAAATGGTGGCAAATGACTTTGAGTCTAAATTAAAGCTATATACCGACAGAGATAATTATCTGCAAAACAATAGCTTTCAACAAAGTTGGTTTAAACGCTGGGGAGAAAACTGCCTTTTCAATTTTACATATGCCGATAATTCAATTGCATTGAATAACACAGATCTGCCTAACTTAAAAGAAGCTGGCGCGATGCTGAATTCAACTGAAGGTCAAAATTATTTGATCCTTATAAGGGGACTTTTTAAGCAAGGCGACACAAGCTTGGTTACAGCACAAAAAAGAGCTAAATGGATTGGCAAATATTTACAGGACGCTTTCGGAATTGGGGCAGAAAGGATCAGGTACGAGTCGGTCAATCTATGCAAAGGATGCAGTGTTGGCGGTAAATCTGGCTTTATCGAAATTATCCCTACCGCCAAAACTACCAGTCCCACTCAATTGATAACCACTACCCTGCCAATTAATGGCCATATCGCAACCTCCCCGGATGGAAAATATATTGCCGTTGGGACGGATCCTATCCAGATATGGGACCTCGAAAAGAAGATAATGGTAATGGAGCTGCCGAGCGGTAGTGTTCGCAAGTTTTCGCCAGACGGAAGATACCTGGCTTTCACAAGCAGTTATACCTTCCCGGGCGGCTTTACCTCATATACGCTATATATCTACGATATGAAATTGCGAATTATGAAAAGAGAAAGATTTTCAGACCATTACTATGGAACGTTTGACTGGAGTCCTGACGGGGATAAATTAGCATTGAGCTCAGGACAAGTTATTTATATATATGATATTTCCAAAAATGTAATTGAACAGCAAAAATATGCAGCAGACGAAGAAATAAGAGGTTTGGTATGGATACGCGGAAAAAATGTTATTGTGAGTGGAGAAAGAGTTAATGATAATGTAAAAATATGGGACAGCAAAACCTTAAGTCTGCTAGCTAATTTGAATGGCTATGTGGAGTGGACCCATGCCATGGGTCAAACATCAGATGGAAAATTCCTTTTAGTCGCAGATAACAAAAGGCGTCTTACCCGGTTTGACATGACAAACTGGAAAGCCACGCCGTTACAAACCGATTTACCAGTTTTAGGCAGAGAAATAGCAAACGAACCTTTCAGTCACCGGGTCGCTATCTCTGACTGGGGTGGGAAAGAAGACGATAAAATTGCGATAGTGAATACGGATAACGGCACAATTGAGACCCTAAACGGGTATGAAAAAGTTGCTGGGATTGCCTTTGCTGCAGGAGGGAAAAAATTATACCGCGAAGTCAAAAACAAAATAGAAGTGATTAACTCCCGTTCGCTGAAACTTATCGATACCATAAGCGGGTATTCTTATAGAGGAGGATTGGGTTTTGCCGACACATCACGAAATTATTACCTATCGGTTGACGCCAACTCAGTTTCAGTATGGGATGTAACCACAGGCAAAAAAATACACTACTGGAATATACCGCTAAACGTGTTGATTGGTATTAATGGAGGCTATTTACACGGCAGCAAATTTTATGGTGTGGAATGCAACAATCGCACCGAAGTATCAACGTTGTTTGAATTTGACCTGGATTCATTCGCGGTAAAAGAACTTCTCAATTCATCCATCAGAGTGCAGGATGCTGATATCGACGATAAGAACATAATTTTATGCGGTGTAAAATCTTTTTCGGAAGGAGCAAATCGCTATACGACAGATGAGAACGGGTATGCAGAAGTTTATGATAAAATGTCGTTAAAAAAAATAAACGCTTTTTCCATCCAAATTCCTACGGAAAGGCTGGTATACGACTATTTGAATGACACCAGGTTTACGACGGTTTCATCTAACAATAAGGGTAAACTTGCGGTTATCACGTCCTGGTCGGATGGATTTGGAATGGGGGTAACAACATCAAAGGAAATCAGGTTATACGATATTCAATCCGGGGAAAAAATTAAAAGCATACCGTGCGATAGAACCTTCGATGAACTAAACTTTTCAAACGACAGTACGCTGGCGGCTATAAATGAAAGCTTTGGCTGGATTTTTAATACCAATACCGGCGAATACAAGGGCTATGTTGCACATGGTACCACGGATGTTAGTTATTCATTTGGTGCAAAGGGAGAAAAAACATTGTCGAAAAACTACAATATCCTTTCTTTTGCCGGCTCCGGAGGGGGATTAAAGTACACCCTGCCTGATCTTTTGAATGTGTCATTATTCCGGAAGAGAAATATTGCCGTTACTTATGAGACTGGCAACCGGATTAGATTTTTTGGTTTAAACAATTTTCAGGAAGTTATAACCATCAGCAATTTATATAACAATGAGTGGATTGCTGCCAAGCCATCCGGCCAATACGAATCTTCGTTATATGGAGCACGAAATGCATATTGGGGGCTCGGGGATAACTATCTTCCAATAACCGCACTGAGGGAAACTTTCGAGGTACCAAAGCTCATCAAAACTAATTTAGCGGATATCGCATTGCTGGCCGATGTCAATTCTTCTTCAAAAGGCGATACGTCACTCGCTATATCGCCGGCGCTTTTCCAAATTCCTTACGAATGCAAAATTAATAATTTTACGGGCGGACCTATTTATACACAAGATTCAATTTATACGGTATCAGTTTCAGTTAAGCGGCTCGACAAAAAGTATAGTTTTCCTACTGTCAGCTTAACACGGGATGGCAGATACTTTGACTACACAATTACGCCCAGAAAAAAAGAAGTAACCAAAGATAGCATGGTAATTGAATTTCGGGTAAAGGTATTTGGCGGCACAGAAAATAACTACGAAGTAGTGATGAACGTTTTGCTGGGCAACAATAATGCAGATGTTATACTCGGTAAATTACTCATAAAATCCACAAATTTAAATACTTCCTATAAACCGAGTTTGTGGTATATGGGGATTGGCGTTACCAATTACAAAAACAAAAGCCAGGACCTTCAGTTTGCAGATCAAGATGTATACGCGGTTTCGTCGCTTTTGAAAAAACAGGAAAATAGCATGTACAGCCACGTCAATACAAAAATCATATGTAATCAATCCGCCACCATCGATAGCATTAAGTCTGGCTTATGGGATTTTCTGATGCAAGCTCAGGACAGGGATATAATCGTAATTCACGTTTCCGGACATGGTGTTCTTGATATTGATGATGAGCTCTATTTTGTGCAATATGATGGCAGTATGGGTTCTCCCGAAAAAAGCTGCTTTAGTATTGATGAAATACTCAAATTTTTAAAAAGCAAACGGCGGCCGCCAAATCAAAAAGTGCTGCTTCTGCTTGATATCTGTCATGCCGGCGCCTTCGGAAATGACCAAAGCAAGGGGGCTACGATTGACAATACCGCCAGCGGCGATGATTTAATAAAAAAACTGTCAAATGGAACAGGCAGTATTATTATAGCATCTTCCTCTGGCAAACAATCATCCTACGAAAGTAAGGACTTTGGGGGCGGGCATGGCGCCTTTTCCTACTCGATCATAGAAGCGTTAAGTGGATTAAGCCCGGAAAAAGAGGTAGGGAGACTTTATATAACGGAATTAGTAAACTATGTAATGAGCAGAGTACCCGGTATGGTAAAGAAAGCTGGGTTAGGGGAACAAACGCCGATTGCCAACGTTGAAAAATTCAGCGACGATTTTCCGGTCGCCAAAACATCTCCACATCAGTAGGTCAGAGCTACCGGTTAGTGCATATGCTTTATTTATATAATTGTAATCAATTGACTTTTTTTGCGGGGGAATTTTGAAGCGTAGCAATTTTGTCAAAGCCAACAACGGAACGCGCCACTTTGCTGTTTCATCGTCATAACGGCAAACAGCTAACCTTAAACCGTCTTGTACGTATAAACGCGAATTAGTGACCCTGTTAACACCGTATTGATTCGCAATGTTATTTAACTCCGTTGAATTTGTCATCTTTTATATAGTTGTTACTACGCTATATTTTTTAGTTCCGCAAAAATTTAAATGGGCTATCCTGTTGGCTGCAAGCTGCTATTTTTATATGGCGTTTGTGCCCATTTACATCCTGATACTGGGGTTTACCATTGTAATCGACTACTTCGCCGGCATTTTTATTGAAAAAGCAACCAAACGGCATCAGCGAAAAATGCTGCTGGGGGCAAGTTTAATAGCCAACATCGGGATACTGGCAGTTTTTAAATACTTCAATTTTATCAACCTCAACCTGGGCATACTTCTTCAGCACTTTAACTACCATAACCCCATCCCCTACCTGGCTATCCTGTTACCCATCGGCTTATCCTTTCACACATTCCAGGCGATGAGCTACACGATAGAGGTTTACCGGGGCAACCAAAAAGCCGAAAGGCATTTCGGCATTTACAGCCTGTATGTAATGTTTTATCCGCAGTTAGTGGCAGGCCCTATCGAGCGGCCGCAAAATATACTGCCCCAAATGCATGCCAAGCACAGTTTCAACTACAACCTGATGGTGTCGGGGCTTAAATTGATGCTGTGGGGGTTTTTTAAGAAGCTTGTAATTGCCGACCGGCTTTCCATATTTGTTAATTCGGTGTTCAACAACCCGCACCTGCACAACGGAACAACTATCGTCATCGCGTCATTTTTCTTCGCCATACAGATCTATTGTGATTTTTCGGGCTATACTGATATTGCTATCGGATGCGCGCGAACCATGGGCTTCGACCTGATGAAAAATTTTAACAGGCCTTACTTTGCAACCAACATACAGGATTTTTGGCGCCGATGGCACATTTCTTTGTCTACCTGGTTCCGCGATTATTTATACATTCCGCTGGGAGGCAGCAGGGTTAATGCATGGAGACGCTATTTCAATTTATTTATCGTGTTTTTGGTTAGCGGCTTATGGCATGGCGCCAACTATACTTACCTCATCTGGGGCGCCCTGCATGGAATTTACTGTGTAATTTATGTAGCCATAAGGCCCTATTTGCGAAAAACCCCTGAAAATCGTTTTGCCGCATCATTGATGTATGTCGGCAACATTTTTATAACGATATCGCTGGTCACATTTGCCTGGATATTTTTCAGGGCAAACTCCGTATCCGACGCCTTCACCCTGATCGGTAACCTGAAAAGCTTTGGGGCGAAACCTTTTATAGGCGACGGAATCAGTAATTTTGCCCACTCGCTGCTGGCCATACTGCTGCTGTTTATCGTGGAGTACAAAATGGAATATTTCCCGGGGAAGCTGAACCTGTTCAATTCGCGCAACATTGTTGTGAGGTGGGGCGCGCTGGCTTTTACCATATTTTTAATACTGATACTTGGCGTTTTCAACGGCGGCCAATTCATTTATTTTCAATTTTAAATGCAAAAAAGCGTGTACAAAAAATTCCTTTTGAGGTTGATCATCTTCTTTGCGGTTTTGGTTTTAATTGACCGGGGGCTTGGCTTGGCATTCAAAAAAATATATTTCGCGCAGCGCGTTGGGCAGTTCAGCCAGACGACCTATGCCGTGGACAGCGCGAAACAAGATATTATTATTTTCGGCAGCTCAAGGGCGGTTCGCGATTATTCGTCGCCAATTATTTCAAGCACAACCGGTTTAACCTGCTACAATTCCGGGCGCGATGGTTTAATGATCCCCTATTGTGCCGCTGTGGAAGACGTGACATTGAAGCGTTGCCGTCCAAAGCTGCTTATACTTGATATCGCCCCAAGGGAATTGGGAACCGACAAAATCAAATACGAACGGCTGACCATACTGCTGCCCTACTGCCAGCAGCATAAGGAGCTGGTTAACTATATCAGCCAGGCAAGCAGGTTTGAAAAGTACAAGCTATTTTCGAAAACTTACCCCTACAATTCTTCTCTTTTTATACTTGCGACGAATGCCCTTTTTCCCGGATCGGAAAAAAAAGACGAAAATGGTTACCTGCCGCTCGATGGGGTAATGGACAAAGCCGAAATGGACGATTACCTCGAAAGAATGACCTCGAGATACGCCACTATTCGAAATAAGCCGGAAGTTGCCGAGCAAGCAGCGGTGGGTTATTACAGGCAGTTCCTGGATAGCGCCGCTGCAAAAGGTGTAAAAACGCTCGTAGTTATATCACCCACACTTTTAAAAGACCCGTTTTACCTGGATAACCAAACCATAGAAAAAAACATCATTTCAAACATGGCTAAAGCTTACCCAAACGTTACCTTCCTTGATTTCTCCTCGGATGCGCGTTTCAATTACCATCCTGAGAAATTTGCCGACGTTTTCCATTTAAATAAAACAGGCTCCGAAGAGTTTTCCGCGATTTTAGGCAGGTACATTACCGATCATCAACTAACAAAGGCTGACGTTCAGTTGGCTGTGGTTCCAAAAAACTAAGATCCAATCATCATTCAAGGTGTAATAAACTGCCCCGGTCAGGATAGCTTAATGCACCCTGACGGATTAATAATTTACCCTGGCGTACCTACCGGACGCTGTAAAGCAATTGCTCAAAAAGTGCGTCTAAATACCGAATAATCGCATTTGTTACCTGTTTAATATAACCTTTACACGTAAAAATCCGTAATGAGGGCTAATCAAACAAAGTACAGCACCAGGCTAGCAAATCATGAAAAGGAAGATACTTATAGTCGACGACGACCTGAGCATTTTGAAGCTTCTTAATTTCATTCTGTCAAAGGAATATGACATCATCGTCAGAAATAATGGGATCGACGCCTTTTCCTGGCTCGAAGAAGGCAATCTGCCCGGACTC
>JABDGE010000132.1 GCA_013286235.1 Bacteroidota bacterium | reverse complement strand
GGTAGATCCCTGCCTGCAAATGGCCGCCATCCATCTGCGCGTTTTTGAACATGGCGGGCCGGCTATTCTTTTTGAAAATGTAAAAGGCTGTAAATTTCCTGCTGTGTCCAACCTCTTTGGTACATTGGAACGGTCGAGATTTATATTCCGCGATACCCTTGAAAAGGTAAAAATCCTCGTCGATCTGAAATCTGATCCTATAAAGGCCATTAAAAACCCTTTTAGATACGCTAACGTCGCTTTGACTGCCTTGTCAGCGCTGCCCTTAAAAACCGGCAAAAATGCGCCGGTGAACTACGGCAAATGCCATATCAGCGACCTGCCCCAAATTGTTAACTGGCCTAAAGATGGCGGTCCCTTTGTCACCATGCCCCAGGTTTATACCGAGGATATGGACAAACCCGGAATCATGAACGCCAACCTCGGCATGTACCGCATTCAACTCGCCGGAAATAACTATTTGCCCGACAGTGAAGCGGGCCTGCACTACCAACTGCACCGGGGAATCGGTGTTCATCAATCCAAAGCCAATGCAAAAGGAGAACCTTTAATGGTGAGCATATTTGTCGGCGGGCCGCCTTCGCATCCCGTTGCCGCGGTAATGCCCTTGCCCGAGGGTTTATCCGAAATGACCTTCGCCGGCGCCCTGGGCAACCGGCGCTTCCGGTATTTTTACGATGACGAAGGTTTTTGCATCTCGGGTGACGCCGACTTTGTGATCACAGGCATGGTGTACCCGGGCGAAAACAAGCCCGAGGGCCCCTTTGGCGATCATTTGGGTTATTACAGCCTGAAACACCCCTTCCCTTTGATAAAGGTGCATAACGTGTATCACCGCAAAGATGCGATCTGGTCGTTCACCGTAGTCGGACGGCCCCCGCAGGAGGATACCAGTTTTGGCGCACTCATACACGAAATAACTGGCAAAGCAATTTCAAAGGAGATTCCGGGGCTGCTTGCCGTGAACGCTGTAGACGCGGCAGGTGTGCACCCATTGTTATTCGCCATCGGGAGCGAACGGTACACGCCTTACAGCAACGAGCGCCGGCCGCAGGAAATACTTACCATCGCCAATCATATTCTTGGAAAAGGGCAGCTTAGCCTGGCCAAATATCTTTTTATCGCGGCAAAGGAAGATGATCCGGGACTGAACGTTAATGATATCGCTGGATTTTTAAACCATATCCTTCAACGGGTCGACTTGACCCGTGATCTCCATTTTTACACCAATACCACGATTGACACGCTGGACTACAGCGGCAGCGGTTTGAATGCCGGAAGCAAAGTGGCAGTGGCAGTGGCGGGAGCGGTTAAGCGGGAACTGTGGGGAGAATTACCTCCTGGTCTTAGTTTACCAAGGCCATTTGCAAATTTTAAAATGGTGATGCCGGGTGTTTTAGCCGTAGAAGTACCAAAAAATATCAAAAGCAGCGATCTGCCCATCATCCTCGAGATATTACAGGAACACTTGCAGGATGCTGACCTGACCGGCCTGCCACTGATGGTTTTATGCGATGATGCCGGTTTTACGGCGCAAAACCTGAATAATTTTGTTTGGGTAACTTTTACCCGCAGCAATCCGTCGCATGATATTTATGGCATCAACAGCTTCACCGAAAACAAGCACTGGGGTTGCACCGGCCCGTTGATCATAGACGCCCGTATCAAGCCGCACCATGCACCGGTGCTTGAGAAAGATCCGGCGGTGGAAAAGCTGGTTGATAAAATGGGTGAAAAAGGCGGCGCACTGCATGGTATTATTTAGGTGATGAATGCCACGAGATTGAAGACATGGATAAAAAAAATGAAGAATTTAATAAAAATAACGGTACTGGGGTTTTTAGCATTGGGCTTTTTCGGTTGCAGCCATGCACCTAAAGAAATCCCCCCTTACACCATCTCAAAGGTTTTTAAAACGGATACCCTCACCACAGTTGATGTGCATATCGCCGGCCGGTTGAGTCCGGCAGGGCTGTTGCTCATTGCCGGGAAAGTTAAAGCCGACAGCACCAAAATCTTAAAATTAGCCATTCACTATCTTTTGCCTGGCAATACCGATCTAAGCGCAGGCGATCACAGTTTCTTTGCTTCGATAGCGTATTTGAAAGACGCCGAGGTGAAACAAACCGATACCGTTAAGGACTACAATGGCTACCCGGTACGCCTAAAGGTATTTGGGGTTGACAGCACGAAAGCACAGGCATTGCTTGCATTGCAGCCCGATGTTGTAATCGGGAAAACGGTGCTTGGCCGGTTTATCGACGACAATGCCAAAACTCTCATAATTCCCTTTAAAGATCCGACTGACAAAAAAGATGAGCTTTTTGTCATTGAGTTGGATGCTATGGGCAGCATTGTCTCATCGGTGGTTCCGCAAAAGAAAGTGGAAGACGGCGCTGAAAAATGGCTGGTGGATAAACAGGGAGATTATATTACCATTAAGGACAGTGTGCTGGCACAGTATCCGTACAATGGACTTGGCTTACCATTTTACAGTATTAAGGCGGGGATTTGAGGCGATGCAGATGTGCGAATGTGCGGATGTACGGATGGAAGAGCGTTCATAGTTCAAGGCTGGAGTATGATTGTGGCGACAAAACCACGAAAGATTGCGATGGTAGGCGCGCCAACACAAATAATTACCGATGTGGTTGTGGGACACAACCACCAGGAGATCGGGGTGGTTAGGGATGATTTAAAAAGAAGTGCTGCAATAACAGGATGGTTTTGAGGTCCCTGAATGCCCCTGCCATCATTTGTTGTTTGGCTTCGTCAAAGCCCAATTCTACCAGTTCGATGCTTTCACCTTCCGCCTTTAACCCGCCGAATTTTTGATGGTCCGTTTCGCTGTGGTAGCTTCCTATAAACAGGTGCATAAATTCAGTAGTGCCGCCGGGCGAAGAATAAGCCCCGCCAATTTTTTCAAGGTCGCCGATCTCGTAACCGGTTTCTTCGGAGGCCTCCCTTCGAGCCGTTTGTTCAGGGGTTTCGTCCTCGTCTATCAGGCCGGCGCAGGCTTCAACCAGGTAACCGCTGTCGTTGCCATTTAAAAAAGTCGGTAAACGAAACTGTTTGGTGAGCAATATTTTTTTCTGACGCTCATCCACCAGCAAAACGACAGCTGCGTCCGGCCGAAAATAGACTTCCTTTGCGAGGTTGTGAAATTCGCCGAGCTCATCGGGTTTTTCAAACGTGATGTACTGTAGCGGGTATTTACGTTCGGATAAAGTTTCCTTGTTGAGTATTTGGATAGTTGACATGGTACTGGCTTTTAGAGTGAATACATATTTTAAGGGCGATATGTTTTCAGCAATTAGCCTTCGAGTTCAGCCAGCCAGGTTCTTGCATCTTTAAGTTGAATTTCGCCATCGATCGCGGCCTTAACCTCGCGAATGCCGTTGTGGAACCTCTCATAAAATTCAGTTATATCCGGATTTTCTTCAATGGGTTCCCGGTTATCGGCAAATAGGGCCTCTATTTTGTCTAAAATGCTCAACATCACCCTTCTATCCTAAAACAAGCGCCTCTGTCATAGCATTTCTTAACGACTCAGTGGAGCCAAGGTGATAAAAATGAGAAATCGTCTTTATTTCCTTCGACTGCCAGTCGTTGGTTACATGATCATTTTTTCGGTATTTATTTTCTAACCACATCGACAAAGCATATTGGCAAGGCAGTTTATAAGATATGTTCGCCAACAATTGCGCATCGCTTTCCGACCAGGTGTTAAAATAATCGGTGTGTCTTCCAATATAAGGAGGGTCTAAATAAATGAAATCTTCCTCCCTGGCCTCGTTTATCGTTATAGCCCAATCCTGCACTTTAAAAACCCAGTTCTTGTTCTTAATCGTTTGCTGAACCTTAGTAATTTGATTGACGATTTTAGTGATATACGATTTCGAGAATCTGTTGGGCTTATGGCCAAAAGGGACATTGAATCCACCTTTGGAATTAAATCGCATCAAGCCATTAAAACACGACCTGTTCAGGAAAATAAAGTCGATGGTATTTCCAGTTTCATTAAACCTCTTTCTTATTTCGTAGTAATAATCTATTCCATTAATTGCAAGTTGAGCGCCCATAAGTTCTAAATGTTCTCTAACAATTGATCCATTCAAACTACCGTCCTGTAAAGCCTGATAAAGGTTGATGATGTGTTTATTGGTATCGCATAATAAGGCATTTTGGGGTTTCATGTTAAACGCGACTACACCTGAACCTAAAAATGGCTCTATCCACGTGCCTTCGCCTTCCCAAAAAATATTTTGCGCAATAAACGGAATAAGTTTCGTTTTAATCCCCTGGCATTTTACAGGTGGAACTAAAACTTTTTGTATGTTTTTTGGGAAATGCATTTACAATAATACTAAAAAAATTAGTTATTTAACAAAGTTTTTCCAATAATTTTCGAATTCGTCTTTTGTCTGGAAAGGGCCGACACCATCGGCAAAATCGGCAACCGTTTTACTTTTGATTGAACCTATATTGGTTGTGTTACCGCTACCCGCGGTCCTCCCGGAAATTTTGTGTTTCTCCTGCAAGAAAAACTCAATGTTCGAGTAAGGCGCCTGCAATTTTGATGCTTCAATAATGTTCATAATTTCCACATTTTTACAACCAGGATTTCTGTCGTAAATAAAGCCGATCACCCAATGCTCTTTATAGTCGCTGTAGGGATACAAAATTCCTTTTGTGCCTTTCGGATCTTGCAAATATGATCGGTACGAACCGAGAGTAAACGAGAAGGGCCTCACTTCGCCGGCTACATTCCTTTGCCGGTAGGTGGACTTTATATCGACAGCTATTTTTTCATGTGAATTCACTTCATCAAAAAGTGTAAATTCCGGATATTGATTTTGTACGCCTTTTTTCAAGATCAAATTATTCTCATCCGCGATCCTTTGAATAACCGGTTCAGTTAAAATTTCAAAAATCCCCGAAAGTATTTTCGAATCATACGACAGTGTAAATACTTTTGAACTCTGTGTAATGACGCCGACTAAATCCCATTCGGGACCGTTCGGATAAACTTGAGCTAAGGCCTTGTAAAATTCTTCCCTGAAAGAAATCATTATTTTAATTTATCGAAGGTAGCATAATTAGCCTTTTTTAAAGAATGTGCCAGCGAATTGATTTTAAGGTTCAGCTTCCCAATTCCTTCCAATTTTAAAGCCTGTAAAAATTAAAATAAACATCAACAGTAATCTCACTAAAGTTTGTATCCAATGACGAATCCACGACTGCGAATGAACCTCTAGAACAGCATAATTCAATTCGCCTGAAGGCCTTGGATGAAGTGCCACCGACTCCATAAGAGGCGGATAGATGACATACAAAATATTCCCAAAAAAGAACAAAAACAACATCGTCATCACCAATAATCCGATATCTGCGAGGATTACTGCAAAGTTGAAATACAGGGCGCGAGCCAAATATACGCCAAAACCCAAAGTGACAAAATAAGCAAAAATGAACCCGTTGACCGACATGACACGGGTCGTACCATCCGTTATATCCCTTACATATGAGTCATGAAGACTAATATCTAACGCAGTATTTCCGGCGATAATTCCAAAAAGGACCCATGATGCCAGACCGATTCCAATAAGCCAGATCAATTCTATGATAATTCGCCTTTTCATCTTACAAAAATCCAATCCAGCCAATCGTTCCCCCTTCAGGGGGTTAGGGGGTGGCCTTCAACTCATCCAGCACCCTGAACAGTTTTTCCTTCACCTCCCTGCGGCTGCCATTGTAATTATTCACCATAATGCTAAAGCAAAGTTCGCGGCCCTTATAGGTTTGATACCCGGCGTAGGTCAGCACATTCAAAATACTGCCGCTTTTCATTTTAATGCCATTGTAGGTAGGCAGGCTCTGGTAAAAATCGGGAAACCAGGTTTCTTTTTTGGCGGATTGCAGGACTGTTGCCATCGTCATGGTAGTTACCCGGTCGCCCGGGGAAAGGCCGCTGCCATCGACAACATTAAGTGAATGAGGGTCGATGCCCCGCGCCTTCCAGAAGTTTTGTTCCACCTCAACCCCATTTTGCGTGGTGGGCTGCTTGCCGGCTTTCCAGGCAATGGTTTTCAGCAACTGCTCGGCATACAGGTTAATGCTTTTTTGATTGAGCCAGTAAATGATCTGGCTTAAAGGCGGAGAAAGAACGGTGGTCAAATTTGTAGCGATGGATGGTGTAGTTTGTCCCTTCGCGGTTAATGTGCCCGTGGATTCCGGATCGCCGGTCACGGCAATACCCAAACGTTTTAGCGTATCTTCCAGCCGGAAGGCGGCGTCATAGGCCGGATCGGGCATAGCAACCGAAATCGCCTTTTTCGATTCGTCCTGGGCGTAGGTCCCGCGTAAATACATCAGCTTCCCTCCTACCGGTAAAAAAGCATAAGCCTTGTCGCCGGTGCCTTCGGGGGCATTGGTCAGCTCGCTTTTAATATCGACGTATGGCATATCAGGCACGGTTCGTAATACATGCACCGGGCTATCGACCCTGCCTGTCTTAAATTTAATATCGAACTGGTTTTCGCGCCAGCAAAGGCCGGAAGTACCCGCGCCATAATAGTTACCCACATCCATCCATATCCAGCCTTCGGGGATGGATTGCGAACCGAAAATGCTGTCATCGCCGATGATGCGGCCGTTTATTTTTTTGATCCCGGCTTTTTGCAGGGCATCCGTCATCAGGCTTAATATGTGGCTTTCATGCGTGCCGTCATAACGCCAACTGCTGAGCGTTGGATCGCCGGCGCCTTTGATGATTACGTCGCCGGTGAGCGTTCCATCCGGACTGATCGATCCGGTGTATCCAAACAGGGTCTGGTATTGAAAATCCTTCCCAAGCAGGTTAAACGCGGTAATGGTGGTAATGGTTTTTAAGGTAGATGCCGTAGCAAGGCCCATATTGGAATTGGCCGTGAAGACCGGCTCACCTGTTTGCGCATCCAGCACCGTCAAAGAAACCGATGCATACCGGCATTGGCTGTCCGCCTGTAAGCGATTGAAGGCAGCCTGCAGATGGTCTTGTAATGGCTGCGCAAAGGTATTCCCGGTTATAAAAAGCAGACTAAGTAAGCACGTCTGTTTGATGTTCATGTTTTGAATTTCGTTGCGATATATAATAGATAGGGATACCTATCAGCACAATGATCAAACCCGGCCAGGTGAACTGTGGTTTGTAAATGATGAGCAAAATACAAAAGGCAATGCCCATGATCATATAAATTGCCGGCAAAAATGGATAACCAAAGGCTTTGTAAGGTCTTTCTAAGTCAGGACTGCGCTTGCGTAAGATAAATATACCTGCAATGGTGAGCACATAAAATATCACGGCGACAAAGGAGATCATATCCAGCAGGTCGCCGTATTTACCGCTTAAGCATAATATAGAAGCTACCAGCGCCTGTATCCACAAGCCAAAACCCGGCACCGCAAATTGATTGAGCGTGCCTGTGCGCTTGAAAAACAGGCCGTCTTTCGCCATGGTGTAGTAAACCCTTGCACCCGCCATAATGAGCCCGTTATTGCAGCCAAAGGTCGAGATCATGATCATCACAGCAATAACATAAGTACCAACATGCCCAAATATCACCTGGGCGGCTGAAACCGCAACCCGGTCCCTTGGCGCAGTGGCAATATCGTGCATCGACAAGGTGCCGGTGTACATCACATTGGCCGAAATATAAATAACGGAAACGATCAATGTCCCGAAAAACAGGCTCAGGCCAATGTTCCGTTTGGGGTTGTGCATTTCGCCCGCTATAAAGGTTACGTTGTTCCAGGCATCGCTGCTGAAAATAGAGCCAACCATCGAAGCCGCAATGGCCCCCACGGCGGCCGCCATTACATAATTGCCACCGAAACTTCCGTCGGTCTTTAGTTTGTGTATGTTCCAGGCATCGCCCCAGTTGGCATGCAATACTTCACCCTTAATAGCAAACAAGCCGAAGACGATCAAACCAAACAGGCTGATGAGTTTGGTGAAAGTGAACGTGTTTTGGACAATTTTGCCGGTTTTTACGCCCCGGGTATTTACAAAAGTGAGGAAGCAGATAACGACGATGGATACCAGCTGCGCTGCGCTAATGGTGAAATGCCATTTGCCGATGTCGTGTGCAAACAAAATATTGTCCTCGCTTACAAAATGGAATAAAGGGATGTAAGCCAAAAACTTGGAAAAGGCCACGCCAACCGCTGCGATAGTCCCGGTTTGTATGACTGCAAAAAAGCTCCAGCCGTATAAAAAGCCAGTCAGTTTGTTGTAAGCCTCCTTCAGATAAACGTATTGGCCGCCCGCCTTCGGGTACATGCCGCTCAATTCTCCGTAGCTTACCGCGGCGATAATCGTCATGATCCCGGTTATTACCCACACGAACACTAACCATCCTGCCGAACCCACATTTCGTGTAATATCCGCGCTCACAATGAAAATACCCGACCCAATCATCGAGCCTGCCACCAGCATCGTACCGTCCAGCAGGCCCAGCTCATGTTTCAATTTTGGTTGTCCCGAACTCATTCTCAAATATTGTTAAAGGCTTTAAAGTTCCTAAACTATTTAAAAAAGTTTGTAATTGACATGCCATTGTAAATAATTAATTTAATTATTTTCGCCGAGCCATTATATTTGCAAACTTTTTAAAATACGTTATAGAATTATTTTTTTAATCAACCCTGTATGGATTTCTTAAACTCGAACTTGATCTATTTAATTCCCGTCATTGGCCTCGTGGGCATCGTCTTTATGGCGATCAAAGCATCATGGGTGACTAAGCAAGATGCCGGCGACGGAGAAATGACAAAATTGTCAGGTTACATCGCCGACGGCGCCATGGCCTTTTTACGCGCCGAATGGAAAATATTAAGCTACTTTGTTGTGGTAGCCGGCCTTTTGTTGGCCTGGTCGGGCACCACGGTAAAAACTTCCAGCCCGGTAATAGCAGTTTCATTCCTGTGTGGCGCGTTTTTGTCGGCCTTTGCCGGCTACCTGGGCATGCGCATCGCAACGAAAGCCAATGTGCGTACCACACAGGCTGCGCGCACCAGCCTTGCCCAGGCGCTTAAAGTATCGTTTACTGGTGGCACGGTAATGGGGCTTGGTGTTGCAGGCCTGGCCATTATCGGCCTGGGTTCGCTGTTCATTATCTTTTTCACCGTTTATGTACGGAGCCAGGGGCACAGTGTAAACGGCGAATTTATGGCTAAAGCGCTTGATGTTTTAGCCGGATTCTCGTTAGGCGCCGAATCTATCGCCTTATTTGCCCGCGTGGGCGGCGGTATTTATACCAAAGCAGCGGACGTTGGCGCCGACCTGGTAGGAAAAGTAGAAGCCGGCATCCCCGAGGATGACGTACGTAATCCTGCAACTATCGCCGATAACGTAGGTGATAACGTGGGCGATGTGGCCGGCATGGGTGCCGACCTTTTTGGTTCCTACGTAGCAACTATGCTGGCCACAATGGTTTTGGGTCGCGAAATTGTATCCGAAGACAATTTTGGCGGTATTGCACCGGTATTGTTGCCGATGGTGATTGCCGGGTTAGGTTTGTTATTTTCAATTGTGGGCGCTGCATTCGTCCGGATCAAAAACGAAACCGACAGCGTTCAAAAAGCGCTGAACATCGGCAACTGGACCTCGAT
>JABDGE010000131.1 GCA_013286235.1 Bacteroidota bacterium | reverse complement strand
TGAGTAACTACTATATGTTTTTCCTCATCGACAAGTTCGATGTATCCAAACAGCAGTCGCAATTTTATTTGTCTATTTACCTTGCAGCTATCGCTGCCGGCACGCTGATAGGCGGCTTTGCGGGCGACCGCTTCGGCCGCAAGTATGTCATCTGGTTTTCGATATTAGGCGTGGCGCCGTTTACGCTGTTGCTGCCCTATGTAGACTTCGCCTGGACGATCGCTTTATCAGTTATTATAGGCCTTATCCTTTCTTCAGCCTTCTCAGCCATCGTGGTTTATGCGCATGAACTGATGCCGGGAAAGCTCGGCATGGTTTCAGGATTGTTATTCGGCCTGGCGTTCGGCATAGGTGGCCTCGGTTCAGCCTTGTTAGGTATACTCGCTGATCATACCAGCATTAAGTTCGTGTTCCAGGTGTGCGCCTTTCTGCCCCTTATCGGCGTTGTCACCTGGTTTTTACCCGACCTGGAGAGGAAGAAAAGGGTTGCGTAAAGAGAATATAACGTTGGCAGCAGGCAGCGACGCAATGCATTGCATCGGTACGAATTATATCATTTAGAACCAATTCAAATGACAGGCCATCGGTCCGAGACGCAAAATTTTGCGTCTCTACGGCCGGTAAAACACGCACGTGCCGACGCAATGCATTGCGTCGGCACGTGCACAATTCTCTTTTCGAGACTGTCATTTACTCGACTCACCACTCACTATTGCCTACTCACTACTCACAATCCACTGCTTACCATTAGCCTTTTTACTCCCCCTTTAGGGGGTCGGGGGGTTACTCACTTCTCAGGCTCTTCACGGGGTTCATCAGTGCGGCTCTGATAGTTTGAAAGCTAATGGTGACGAACGCAATAACAATGGCTATAAGGCCTGCCACTGCAAAAACCCACCAGCTGATGCCGATGCGATACGCGTAATCCTGCAGCCAGCGGTTCATGGCAAACCAGGCGATGGGTATGGCGATAACTATCGATATCCCAACCAGCCTTATAAAATCCTGCGCCAATAAGCCTGCCAGCCTGCTCACACTTGCCCCCAACACCTTCCTCACCCCTATTTCGCGGGTACGTACTTGCGCGGTATAGGTTGCAAGGCCAAGCAAACCCAGGCAAGAGATCAATATCGCTATGGCGGCAAAGTAATTAAACAGCTTGCCTTCGGTTTGTTCCCCCCTGTAAATGTGGTTAAAAATATCGTCGAGGAAGGCAAAGCCGAAGGGGTATTGGCCGTTGTATTGTTTAAACTCATTTGCGGTCGCGGCTATAGCTTTTGGGGCATCGCGGCCGCTTGTTTTTACATAAATGGTGCTAAGCTCCTTCGGCTGGTACCAAAATACCGCCGGACCTATCTTTTCCTTCATGGTGTGATAGTGAAAATCTTTCACTACGCCAATGATCGTGCCGTTTATACTGCCCATTTTAAAACGCTTGCCTACGGGGTCCTTCATGCCCATTTCTTTAATGGCTTCTTCATTCAATATAAAATGGGCCGTATCGCTTACCGTGCCTGTGAATGAAGCGCCGGCGACGAGTTTCATTTTAAAGAATGGAATAAAGTCCTTGTCAACCACCATAGGGTGAACGATAAAAGTTGAATTGGGCGCCTTGCCATCCCAGTCTGTCGCACCGGAAATACCGCCTATATGCACGATGTTTTGGTTGGATCGTGTTACATCCAGCACACCCGGCTGTTTCAGCAATTCGGCCTTAACGGCGTCGTAGTGCTTGCCCATATCGCGCATCCAGGCCGAGAAAACGTTAGCCCTGTCGTACCCCAGGTCCTTTGAACGGATATAATTCAACTGGCCGGTGATAACAATGGTGCCGACGATGAGGATAATCGAAAATGAAAATTGCGTCACCACCAGTATTTTGCGGAACAGCACATCGCCTACCCCTACGGAAATTTTGCCTTTCAGCGCCTTCAAAGGTTCAAACGATGACAGCAGCAGCGCGGGATAAATGCTCGAAGCCAGCAGCGTGCCTGCAATGGTCATTAAGATCACCAGCCAGATATGATAATCTGCCAGATCAAAAACCAATTGCTTGCCCGACACCTGGTTAAACAGGGGCATCAGCGCAAATATTGCCCCTATAGCCAGTGCAGCGGCAATCAGGAACAGCAGGGCCGTCTCCACAATAAACTGCATAAACAAGTGTGCTTTTGCGGCGCCGACGATCTTTCGCATGCTGATCTCCTTTGACCGCATCATCGACCGCGCGGTTGACAGGTTGACATAATTGATGCAGGCGATCACCAATATCAATATGGCTATTGCAATAAATATACGTACCGTGCTAATCCCTCTGTCAGTCATATCGGCATTATATAAATGCATTTTGGTAAGCGGCAGCAGCAGGTATTCGGCGTCGGTATCGTCGGGCTTGTGATTTAAATGCACCTGCCTTATGCGTACCGCGAGGCTTTTCAGATCGGTTCCGGGCTTTAGTACGAGATAGGTTTCGTAGTCAAAAAAAGAGAAATTGGTATTCAGATCGAGCTTATTATTCACCCACATATCATTCACATGGTAGTGAAAAGGCATGATCATATCGGCGTTGAAATCAGAGTTTTTTGGAAAATCATTGATCACTCCTGTAACGGTAAAATTCTCCTTGTTATCGGCGCTGATCACCTTACCAAGCGGATCGGCATCGCCGAAGTATTTTTTGGCAGTCGATTTGGTGATGACTACCGAACGGTCGTTATCAAAGGGTTTGGCAGGATTACCTTCCACAACCGGAAAATCAAACACCGAAAAGAAAGAAGGATCGGCAAAAGCCGCGTTCTCATCGCCAAATGATTTATCCTGGTATTTGTACAATGAAAAAAGATTATTGCCGGTGACGCGAACTTCCTCTTCTACTTCAGGTAGTTGCCGCTTAACCAGGGGGCCTATTGGCGCTACAGTCGTCTGCCATATCTGCCGGCTTGTGCCTGTGCCTCCAAAAAGCTCGAGGCGATAAATGTTCTTAGCGTTTTTGTGAAAAGCATCGAAGCTTAACTCGTCCTGTACCCACAACAGGATCAGGATCCCAATAGCCAGACCGGCGGTTAGCCCGGCAATATTAATAACAGAATAGAACTTGCTTTTAACCAGGTTTCTCCAGGCGGTTTTGATGTAGTTTTTGAGCATGGGTTATATTGTTGTAAAGTTGAAATGTTGTAACGTTCGATTGTTTTACTGTTGGATTGTTGGGATGCTTTTATGCTTCCGTCGGACTAAGGTAGAAAAGAGATTTTATAAATCCTAATTAATTAGTAATAAAACTAATATATTAGTATTTGTGCTGGCCGGGTTAAGGCACAGGCAGAAAACACCATTCTTGGCGCCTAAAAGCGGGAACTGACTTTATCCTGGAAGGGAAGGTTCGCAGGCATCAAATATTTGCGTAGCCCAAATCTTTGAGCGAGTTTGGTTTAAGGTAGATATATTCACGCTGTGCATCAAAAATAATATTGAACCGCTTCAAAATATCCATACCGATGATGCTCATTTTCTGCCGTCCGATGGCCCCTTCAAAAAAGCCGGCCGGGACGTCCATGAGTGCTACACTGCCCAATCTGAACTCCGGTAATATTGTCTTTTTCGTTTTTACGATATTTCCGTACGAGTCCTTTAGATCTTTTTCGCCGATCGTTTTTAGCTGATCCGAAAGTTTGTTGCTGTTCACAAAATCATCATCCAGCAACAATGCGCCGGAATAACCAGAATGAACCAGGAATTTATTGCTATAGGTATTTGTCGAAATAACGCAACTGCCAGCTACGTACATATCCCCCTTCTGAAAGGTCAGCTTCAGCTTCTCGTAATTTTTTATTTTATCCGGAAGACTATCGCTAACGGTGATAATTTTTTTATCAAAGTCTATCTCCACTACTTTGTTTTCAAACAGGTTTGGCCCGAATTTCCCATCCAGGGTCTTACCCGAATTTTTATCCTCCCACACCGTGATGTCCGGCCATTCCATGCCGCCTATCCGCAATACATTATGCTCGCTGAACCTGGAACTATTATCCTGGCTGCCCCAACTTTTTACATTATCCACTTTACCGTTAAAGTGCATGGTTTTCAATTTGACATCAGCGTCTTGGGTCAGCGTAACCGAATTCTCGGCCGTATGGAACATTATATGCACAGTATCGCGCCCATTCAATACAGCGGATACAGAGATATTGTTAAATGCTGTTAATTCGAAAGGAATAACATATCCGGCCTTATCCGATCCGGTTTTGGGTTGCGCAATCCCGGACATCCGGCAGCACATTGCCGCGGTAAGTATAAAAAGACTGTATTTTTTCATGTTATTTACATTTGCCCGGACAACTTACCTACATAACACTTAACTACCACTAACTGCAACTGCGTACTCCACTACTAACCCGTTCCAAACTGCCTACTGCCTACTGCCAACTGCCACTGCCAACTGCTACTCACTTCTAAGGCTCTTCACCGGGTTCGCTAACGCCGCTTTTACAGATTGAAAGCTAATGGTAACAAAAGCAATGATCGCCGCAATAATACCGGCGCATGCAAACATCCACCAACTCATGTTTATACGATAAGCAAAAGCCTGTAGCCAGCTACCCATGGCAAACCAGGCGACAGGCGTAGCAATCAGTATGGCAATGAAAACCAGGTTTACAAAATCACGGCCAAGCAGGGTTACAATGCTGCTTACCCGGGCGCCCAATACCTTCCGTATCCCTATTTCGCGGGTACGCACCTGGGCGGTGTAGGAGGCTAAGCCCAGCAGTCCCAGGCAGGAAATGAATATGGCAATAACAGCAAAATAATTGAACAAGGCGCCTTCGCGCTCTTCGCCCTGGTAAAGGTTGTTAAATACATCATCCAAAAAAGAGTAGTTAAACGGAAATTGCCCATTATACTGCTTATACAGTTTACCGGCGTCAGCTATAACTTTCGGTGCGTCGCGGCCGGTAGTCTTTATATACATGGTGCCCATTTCCCCTGGGGCATAGTAGAAAACTGCAGGCCCGATCTTATCCCTCATGGAGGCAAAGTTGAAATCTTTCGCCACGCCTATGATGGTACCCTTAGATTTGAACATGCGAAAACGCTGGCCGACGGGGTTTTTAAAGCCTAATTCCTTAACCGCGGTTTCGTTGATGATAAAATGCGCGCTGTCGGCAACAGAACCCGTAAAGTTTGCCCCTTTTACCATTTTCATTTTGAAAAAAGACATAAAATCTTTGTCGATGGCCATGTTATGCACAATAACAACCTGCCCGGGTAATTTACCATCCCAGTCGTTGTCTCCGCAGAAGCCCTGGATATTTACAATGTTTGAGTTTGCCCGGGTAACGGCCAATACACCCGGCTGCTGCAATAATTCCGCTTTCGCTGCATCATAATGCCGCCCCATGCCACGGTACATCCAAAAAGACAGGGTATGGCTTTTGTCATAACCAAGCTGCCGTGAGCGGATATAATTTAACTGGCTTGTAATGACGATGGTGCTAACGATCAAAATTACCGAAAAGGTGAATTGGGTAACCACCAATATCTTGCGAAAAAGGACATCGCCAATTCCGGCAGAAATTTTACCTTTCAGGGCTTTAAGCGGTTCGAAGGACGAAAGCAACAGGGCGGGGTAAATACTCGAGGCCGCAAGGGTGCCGGCAATGGCAGAGAAAAAAACCAGCCAAACGTGGTAATCGCCGGGGTTAAAAGTGAGTTGCTTGCCCGATACCTGGTTAAATACCGGCACCAGTAAAAATATAAGGCCGGATGCGATGCAGCCGGCAATTATAAACAACAGGGCAGTTTCAATAATAAATTGCATAAAAAGCTGGCCTTTCGCAGCGCCCACAATTTTCCGCATGCTAATTTCTTTGGCCCGTAGCATTGCCCGCGCCGTGGCGAGGTTGACATAGTTAATGCAGCCGATCACCAATATCAGCAATGCAATTACTGTAAACACCTTTACAGTTTCCATACCTTTATCGCTCAGGTCTGAATTGTACAGGTGCATTTTTGCTATCGGCAATAACAAATACTGGCCATCGGTGTCTTGAGGGCTGAAACTCAGGTGTATTTTTTGAATTGCAGGCGCAAGGCTTTGGGCATCAACACCCGGTTTGAGTAATAAATAAGTTTCGTAACCGTAAAAATCGAAATTAGTGCTTAGGTCGACGTGATTTTTGAGCATAAACCGGATATGGAAGCTCATCGGCATGATCATGTCGTAGCTGATGGATGAGTTTTTCGGAAAATCATTGATAACGCCTGTCACCTGAAAGTTAACCCGATCGTCGGCAGTGATCACCTTTCCGATAGGATTAGCGCTGCCGAAATATTTTTTTGCCGTACTTTTTGTAATAACCACAGAATTGTCGTCAGCAAAGGGTTTGACCGGATTACCCTTTAGAATAGCGAAATCAAAAATGCTGAAGAAAGACGGGTCGGCAAACGTTGCCTTCTCATCACTAAAAACCTTATCTGCGGATTTATAAAGCGTAAAATAATTATTCGGGGTTAGGCGCACGTAGTCGGCAATTCCGGGCATGCGCTGTTTAACCAGCGGTCCCATTGGGGCAACTATCGACGTAAATATCCGCACACTATTCCCCGTGCCGCCGCTGGTTTCGAGCTTGTAAATGTTGGCACCCTGCTTATGGAAATTATCAAAACTCGATTCATCCTGCACCCATAATAGTATGAGGATGCCGATAGCCAGCCCGGCGGTTAAGCCGGCGATATTGATAATTGTGTAAAACTTGTTTTTTAACAGGTTACGCCAGGCGGTTTTGATATAGTTTTTTAGCATCGATGGACTTTAGTTAGTGGGTATCAGTTTCAGGGCAAGGCTAATGTAAAAACTAAATTTTACAAAGCCATCGATTATGACTGACAATTAACAATGATTAACAGTTATTAAGTCAAGTGACTTCCGGCTCCCTGTCAACTTCTCTTTAAGCAGAC
Organism: Bacteroidota bacterium; assembly: GCA_013286235.1. Lineage (GTDB taxonomy): Bacteria > Bacteroidota > Bacteroidia > Sphingobacteriales > Sphingobacteriaceae > Mucilaginibacter. The sequence goes on along the minus strand of JABDGE010000131.1, from coordinate 2,813 downwards.
CCTGCGCTGCGCCAGCAGAACCGATAGTGCGTAGTTTTATCGTTTATTTTTCCTTGTCTGCAGAATATTGTATTTTTGTGATAATGACAACGCTTACGGTAAATATTGACGATAAAAAAACTGAAAAAGCCATTAAGATTGTTCTGGATGCCTTTGGTTTAGATTACAATATCAAGCAAGGCGCTGATCCGCTGGCAAGCGAACGGCCGTTGACAAAATCTGAACAGGCGATGTATAAGCGGTTAAAAAGATCTTTCGAACAGATCAAGCTGCACCAGGAAGGTAAAATCAATCTTCCTACAATCGAAGATGTATTGGCTGAAATTTCCTGATGATACCTGTAGTTGTACCCACCGACGATTTTGTCAAGGGACTAAAAGAAATCTCCAAAAAACACAAAGGAATTTTCGCTGATATAGCCAAATTATCTGCTCAGCTTAAAAAAGACCCCACCATTGGAACACCGTTGGGTCAAAATCTTTATAAAATCAGGATAGCTGTTTCCGGAACTAACAAGGGTAAGTCCGGCGGTGCAAGAGTGATTACCTACGTGTTTTTAGCCAACGCAATAATATATCTCACCGATATTTACTTAAAGAGCGAATACGACACGATCGACGCTAATCTCCTCCTTGAACGTTTAAAAAAAAAAGGGATTGATCTGATAGACTCCCGTCCGTCGCCTGTTGAAGAGTCCCTGCGTTCTTCAGGATGTAATACAATAGAGGGTGTCCAGCAAAGTCATCTTCGGGACACCTTGCGAAAATCGTTGAGTCATCTATCTTTCGGACTTTCTGCGCCGCCTCTCCCCTTTAGGGGGCCGGGGGTTTATTCCACTTTCAAACTCAGCGCCGGGTTCATCAAAGCTGCTTTTGTGCCCGCGCGGTCTCTCGGAGAGGACCCTGCGAGTGGATAAACTTCTACTCCCCCTTTAGGGGGCCGGGGGGTTACTCCACCTTCAAACTCAGCACAGGATTCATCAACGCCGCTTTAACACTCAGATACGATACCGTTGCCATAGCGACAAATGTCACCACCACAAACGGTATCACAAAAAACAACCAGCTGATGTCGATCCGGAAGGCATAGGTTTGCAGCCATTGGTGTACGGCGTACCATCCCAGCGGGGCGGCAACAAAGAAGGCGATCAACACCAACTGGGCGAAATCTTTATACAACAACTGCAGGATGGTATTAACCGAGGCACCCAATACTTTACGGATGCCGATCTCCTTCGTACGTTGCACGATAGTGTACGAAACCAGTCCGAATAAACCCAAACAGGCTACCAAAATGCCAATACCCGTAAACGTAGCAAACACCTGCCCGAATTGTTTATCAGCATGGTATTGTTCGTTAAAATGTTGGTCGAGGAAGAAATAATCGAACTGATCCTGCGGAAAGAAAGCCTTCCAGTTACTTTTTAAGGTAGCAAGGGTTTGATCGAGGTTGGCCGTATTGATCTTTACCGATACGTTGCCGCGTATGTCGGGTATGCAGCGGAAAATAAGCGCATCGTAAGCATCATGTAACGATTGCTGGTGATAGTTCTGCACCACGCCGATGATGGTATAAACCTGTCCCCAAAAATCAATTTGCTTGCCGATGGCATCCCCTGGTTTTTCAAAACCCATTAGTTCGGTTGCTTTTTCATTAAATACAACCGCATGCGGATCGGTAGTAAAATCTTTCGAAAACACTCTGCCGGCTATAACCTTAGCGTCATATGCTTTCAGAAAATCGTAATCGCCGCCGATGATGCGGTATTGCTTGCCTTGCGACTGATCGGTCCCTTTTGGTTTGATGCCGCCTGCGTTCCACCCCACCGGCTCCCCGGGTATGGAGGTCGACACGGTTACGCTTTTAATCGACGGGTCACGCAGGCATTCATTTTTAAAAGCGCTCATGCTGCGATAAAACGAATCGATGTGGGCCAATGGCTGCTTGATGACTATTGTTTGGTCGATATTGATACCGAGGTTTTGTTTCTCCATAAAACTCACCTGCCGGTAAACGGTAAGCGAGCCGATAAGCAAAAAGATGGACGCAGCAAACTGGAAAACCACCATTGCTTTACGGAGGATGGTACCACCGGATGAGGCCGACAATTTCCCCTTCATCACTTCTACCGGCCTGAAACTTGAAAGTACAATGGCAGGATAAAAGCCTGAAAAGAATGAGCCGACTAAAAACAGCCCGATAACCGCCAGCCAGAATACCGGTGTAAACAACAGATCGAGCGTGACAGTCTGCCCCGATAAGGCCGAAAAGACCGGTAAAAACACAATGATCAATACGACGGCCAGCACAACAGCGAGTCCGTTAAGCAGCATGGATTCGAGCATAAACTGCATGATCAGCTGCCCCTTGGCCGATCCCAGGGTTTTGCGCACCCCAACCTCTTTGGCACGGCCGATTCCGCGTGCGGTTGCGAGGTTGATATAGTTTATCCAGGCGATGATGATGACAAATATGGCTATCCCCGCCAGCAAATAAACCGATTTGCCATCGCCATGCGGCTCGGCTTCGCCCATATAATTGGGCGAAAGGTGTATCTTTTCTAAAGGCAGTAAATGATAAACGGCGCTGGCGCCCGACCAGTTCAGCTTTTTATATACGCTATCTGCATAGGGTTTAAATTTGGCCTCCAGCTGTTTGGGGTCCACGCCCGGCTTCAGCAAAAGGTAAGTAAGGCATCCGTCGTTCAGCCAGGCGTTGTCAATGTCGTTTTTCGGACCTACAAACTTCAGCAAGGTACTATAGGAGATCAGCAGATCGCTCCTGAAATGCGTATTTGTCGGGTAATCCTTCAT
>JABDGE010000130.1 GCA_013286235.1 Bacteroidota bacterium | reverse complement strand
GTTTATTAGATGACTATGTTATTCTTCGTAAGTGTGTGGTTATAAGTCATTTAAAGAACGCTATTTAAGACCGGTCAACACTGTGAGGCCCTGCGAGATTGCTGCCAAACCTAAATCAGCAACCATCGGGGCCGTCTTTAATTTGGAATCAAAAAAGGATCAATATTTGCAGATGAGATTTGCTAACAAATGTAGCATTTTTACGTCGTGCTGTCAAGGTCTATTTTTCCACATTCGGCAGGGGCGAGGGGAGGTGCTGTAGCGGTTTGTGATAGTTCATGGCGTATGTTGAGCGGGAAAGGTAGGGGGAAACGCGAAAGCTGAAAGGAAAAAGCGCCTTAAGCTTAAAAACTGAGTCCCTCCGGATATTTCCTCCACACTCTCTGCACGCCGCGCACTAAGTGGTTAACCTGCGTCTATCCAAATCCTACTTTACCGAAGTACCCCTGCACACCTGGATCAACCGCATAACCTTTACAACCCCATGACGCTGAAATAGCAGACTTTTCCCGACGTTAGCAGAATATAGCACATGGCTAAACGACAATTTCAACATACCAATATTTCGTTTAAACAGCGCCTGTCGGCATTGAAAAACCTGCCCGAGCTTTTCAGGCTGGTGTGGAAAAGCAGCCCAGGCAAAACTACCATCAGCTTTTTGCTGCGGATAGCCCGCTCGGCTATGCCGGTAAGTTTGCTTTATATCGGCAAGCTTATAATCGACCAGGTCGTTCAGCTCAATCGCCATGGCGGCAGCCAGCACCAGCTTTGGAAGTTGGTGATCATCGAGTTTGCGCTCGCCATACTAACCGATGGCTTAAACCGGATGATCAACCTGGTCGACAACTTGCTCGGCGACCTTTTTTCCAATTACACCTCCATGCGCATTATGCGTCATGCCGCAACACTTGATTTGGACCAGTTCGAAGATTCTGTTTTTTACGATAAGCTCGAAAGGGCACGCCAGCAAACCGTGGGCCGTTCGGTATTACTGTCGCAGGTGATGAGCCAGGTGCAGGATTTTATTTCGATGGCCTTCCTGCTTGCCGGCCTGCTGGCGTTTAATCCCTGGCTTATTTTGCTGCTGCTCATTTCCATTATACCTTCTTTTTTAGGCGAATCTTATTTCAACAGCCAGAATTACGCGCTCACCCGCAGCCAGACGCCCGAAAGGCGCGAGCTGGATTACCTGCGGTATTTGGGCGCCAGTGATGAGACTGCAAAAGAAGTAAAGATATTCGGCCTGTCCGATTTTATTATCGGGCGGTTTAAAACACTCTCGGATAAATTCTATACCGATAATGCCACGCTGGCGGTCAAACGGTCGGTTTGGGGTACGCTCCTGTCCATTTTGGGCAGCATCGGTTACTATGCGGCCTATGCTTTTATCATATACCAAACGGTTACCGGCCGAAGCTCGGTAGGCACCTTGACTTTCCTGGCAGGTTCGTTCCGGCAGCTCAGCAGCCTGATGGAGAATACGCTGAACCGGTTCACGGCCGTATCGCAGGGCGCGATTTATTTGAACGATTTCCTGGAATTTTTTGAGATCAAACCCAAAATCAGTATTGCCGAAAAGCCCCTACCATTTCCCAATCCTATTCAGCAAGGGTTTACTTTTGAAAACGTCGGCTTCCAATACCACAACTCCGAAACCTGGGCCAACCGCAACCTCAACTTTACGCTGCATCCCGGAGAAAAACTCGCGCTGGTTGGCGAGAACGGCGCAGGCAAAACCACCCTCGTAAAACTAATGGCCCGCCTGTACGACCCTACCGAAGGACGTATTTTGCTGGATGGCATAGACCTTAAAGATTATGCTATTGAAGAACTGCGTTTGAACATTGGCATCATTTTCCAGGATTACCTCAAGTACCAGATGACCCTGTCGCAAAATATCGCCATCGGCCATATTAGCGAGATTGATAATCAAGAACTGATCGAAAGAGCCGCCGCCGAAAGTCTCGCCGATTCGCTGGCCGAAAAGTTGCCCAACCGCTACGATCAATGGCTTGGCCGGAGGTTTAAGGACGGTGTGGAACTCTCCGGCGGAGAATGGCAAAAAGTGGCGCTCGCCCGTGCTTATATGAAGGATGCCCAGGTTTTGATCTTAGACGAGCCTACCTCCGCGCTCGATGCCCGGGCCGAATATGAAGTTTTTCAGCGTTTTACCGAATTAACGAGGGGTAAGTCGGCGGTATTGATCTCTCACCGTTTTTCAACCGCCCGCATGGCCGACCGGATCCTGGTGCTTGACAAGGGCACCATCCTCGAATCAGGCACCCACGAGGAATTACTTGCTTTGGATGGCCGCTATTCGGAATTGTTCCAATTGCAGGCTATGGGGTATCAATAAGCGAATGCCCCTGGCGTCGTTGCGCAGGTTGAGAAATGTTTTAGCGTCTTTATGATTTTTCCCGGGATTTATTATGGTGTGTACGCTGGGTGACCTGTAGAAAGCCATCACCCTTTGGCTCTTTCAATATAAGCCCCGGTTGCCGTATCCACTTTGATCTTGTCGCCGATATTTATGAACAATGGCACTTTTATTTCAGCACCAGTCTCCACAGTTGCATTCTTCAGCGCGCCGCTTGAGGTATCCCCTTTAACGGCAGGCTCGGTATACGTAACGTCCAGCTCCGCAGAAGCCGGTATCTGTCCCATAATAGGTTCATCGCTTTCAAAGGCCACGATCACATTCACCCCTTCCTTCAGGAATCTTACGGCCGGGCCGAACAGCGCCTTCGGGATATTGTGCTGATCGTAGGTATCGTTATCCATCACCACGAGGGTGCTGCCATCATCGTACAGGTATTGATAGTTATTGGTTTCTACGCGGGCTATGTTCACTTCTTCATCGGTACGGAAACGGTATTCCACCAGCTTGCCGGATTTGACGTTGCGCATGCGCGCCTGGTAAAAAGCACGCAGGTTGCCCGGTGTGCGGTGCAAAAATTCTTCAACCTGTACCAGTTCGCCATTGAAGCGCAGGAAGTTGCCATTTTTGATGTCGGATGCCTTAGCCATAGTAAAAAATATTTCGAGGCGCAAACTTAGGGAGTTATGCGGAAAGAAACAAGCAAAGTTTTCGTTCATGGTCTGTGCAATCCGCTAATTCATAAACCCTAAATGGAACTGCCAACTGCCGCGTTGCCTTCCCGGTTATGAACGATGAACACTTCTAAATTCCGCATTCGACTCCCGATAGCTATCGGGACCGCATTCCGCATTTTTAACTCTTCCACATTCGACATTCCGCATTCAATCTTACCCTTCTCCCTTTCACCAAAAATCCGCACCTTTGCGCAATCCTATTTGCACACCAACAAAAATGAGCGTATCCATACTGGCCCAAAATCTCCACGGCAGCGAGATTATCAAAATTGCGGGCGAAATCAACGAACTGAAACGGCTGGGCCAAAACATTGCAAACCTTACCATCGGGGATTTTGATTCCAATATTTATCCCATTCCGGCGGGCTTGCAGCAAGGCATAGTTGAAGCTTATGACCACCACCATACCAACTACCCACCAGCCGACGGTATGCTCGACCTGCGCCAAAGCGTTTCCGCCTTTATAAAAAGCAGGTTCAACCTGGATTACGCCGCCAACCAGATCCTCATTTCAGGGGGCTCGCGGCCGCTCATCTATTCGATTTACATGGCGATTGTCGATCCTGGTGATAAGGTGCTTTTCCCCACCCCGTCGTGGAACAACAACCATTACTGCGACCTCACCCGCGCGAAGGGCGTGGAAATACCTACAGGCCCTGAGCATAATTTTATGCCCACGGCTGGCGATATTGAGCCGCATATTAAAGGCGCGGCATTGCTTGCCCTTTGCTCGCCGCTAAACCCTACCGGCACCATGTTCAGCAAAAAGGACCTGGAGGAAATATGCGACCTGGTGATAGAAGAAAATAAAACCCGCCAGCCCGGCGAAAAGCCGCTTTATATACTTTACGATCAGATCTATTCGCAGCTCATCTTCGGCCATCATGAACACTTCAACCCGGTAAGCCTACGCGCCGAACTGAAGGATGTAACCATATTTGTCGACGGCGCCTCCAAGTGCTTTGCCTCCACCGGTGTTCGTGTGGGTTGGGGTTTCGGGCCGGCGCATGTAATTAACCACATGAAAGCCATCGTAGGTCACATGGGCGCCTGGGCCCCCAAGGCCGAACAGGTGGCCATGGCTGCATTCCTTACCCAAAACGATGCTGTAAACGCCTACCTCGCCGATATCAAAAAAAGACTGAGGGAAAGCCTTACCAGCCTTTACAATGGCTTCCAACAGCTAAAAGCCGAAGGATTTAGCGTCGATGCGATCGAGCCGATGGGCGCCATCTACCTCACCGTAAAAGTAGATTACAGCGGCAAAACCACTCCCGAAGGTAAAGTGCTCAAAACAGCTACCGACATTAATTTCTATCTCATCAAAGAAGCGGGCGTGGCGTTTGTGCCCTTCTCCGCTTTCGGCACCGGCGAGGATGTGAACTGGTTCCGGGCCTCGGTTGGAGCCAGCACATTGCGGGATATTGAGCAACTTGTGCCGAGGATCAAGGCGGCGCTTGTAAAGTTACAGTAGGAGACTATTGTTCGATAGTCATCCCGGACAACAAAAAAATAGGGCTCTGCAATTGCAGGGCCCTATCGTTTTCATAGGAGATGATGTTTTTTATAGATAGATAGTGAAGTAGATATATGATGGTCAGGCTACCGATAAAGTAGAACGCCGGATTGCCTGTTGCTTGCTCAATAAAAAGCTGTTTTCCCTGGTGAATGCCCGCAAATCGCTTAACAGGATATTTTTTAACTCATTGTCAAAACGGTTCAATAACCTGGTTGCTGTGGTATTTTTAATGACTTTCATGGTTGAAATAGTTTATAGTTAATAGTTTTTAGTTGGTTGCTCGTTTTGGCCCTCTTCAGTTGTTAGGTTATCTTTCCTTCGCTTTGCTTCCTTGTATTGCCTTAACAACTGTTCTTTGTCCCTGTCGTCCGATGTACTGGCAGGGTCTACCGGATTTTCCCATTCTTTTTCTTCGTGCCTCTTTTCACTTTTCTTTTCTGCCGGCATCGGTTTGTGCATTTGAATCAGTATAGGCCAATTTGATGCCAGAAAGAGCGGAAAGCAAAAAGCGGAAAGCAAAAAGCACTATGTGCGTGAGAATCAACGGCAATTAAAGCACCTGGCGATCAGTTCTTGCATGGTTCAACTTTAAAAACGTACTCATTCCTATTGTCGCCGGTGTATATTTTTCAGTACAATTGGTCGCATTTACGTCATTTTAGCCGTTGCAGTTTTGGGGTGATTTAAAAAATGGATGACGAGGGTAAGCAGCGACAGCCCAACTCCAACTGCACATACGCCCGTCCATTGGAAATTTTTCCAAAGCAAGGTGGCGATGAAAGTTCCCGCGGTGCCGCCGAGGAAATAGCTCACCATATAAATGGTGTTGATGCGGTTGCGGGCTTCGGGTTTTAAAGCGAATATGATAGACTGGTTGGAGATATGCGTTGCCTGTACGCCCATATCCATCACGATTACCCCTATAATGAGCCCGACATAGCTGCAGGCGGAATAATAAAAAATGACGAAGGATATGATGATGAGTACGATGGTGATGCCCGACAACTTATAGGCATTCATACGGTCGCTCAGCCAGCCCATCAGGCCAGCCGCCAATGCACCGAAAGCGCCGAATATCCCCAGGAAACCGGCGTAGCCGCTCCCTTTATGCAAATTATCATGCAATAAAAAGGCTATGGTCGACCAAAACGCGCTAAAACAGGCAAAACATAAAGCTCCCCGAAGGGCGGCTACCCTTAACTTGGGCTCTGTTTTTATTAAATGCATCAGCGATGTCATGAGGCTTCCATAGGTGCCCTTGTAATCGGGTTTAACCTCAGGCAGGAAGCGCCACAACATTAACCAAGTTAATACCATTATACCCGCGGCGGCATAATACACCGCGCGCCAGCCGAAATACTGACCGACTACACCGCTAAACGTCCGCGACAATAAGATACCGATAAGCAGGCCGGTCATGATGATGCCGATCACGCTGCCGCGTGCTTCCGGTTTGGCCAAATGCGCTGCCATAGGCACCAGTATCTGGGGAATGAGGGATGCCGCACCCAAAATAAAACTGAAACAAACCAGCAGGTTAATAGACGCCGACAAGGCCGTAACCAGCAGCGATAGTACAATAAACCCGAATATGATCATCATCAAACGCTTCCGTTTCATCATATCGGCCAGAGGCGCCAGGAAAAACATGCCCGCCGCATACCCCAGCTGCGTAAAATAAGATACCTGCCCCACTTTTGCCTTGCTTGCATGAAAAGTGCGGGCCATTTCATCCAGCAATGGCTGGTTATAATACAGGTTGGCTACAATGAGGCCGGTGGCAATGGTCATCACCCATAGCGTTACAGGGGTAAGTTCGGGATGTTTTTTACCGGCGGCGGCTGTCATTCGTTTTTCTGCAAAGTTTTTGCAAAAATGTCAAAGCATTTTTGAATAGTTGTTTGAAAAAAGCAATTTTTTACCGGGCATACCCGGGATAAATTTTCCCATCCGGGAACGTTTCCGAAAAAACCGGAGGTAGGTTTTGGCTAAAGTCGCGCATTTTCTCCGAAACTATCGCAAATTTTTAATCTAAGCGGATAAAAACGGTTAGTTTTTCAATTTAATCTCGCTTAAACGCATTTATAGCTGAAAAAATAACCACTAAATCGAGTTTGCATGGAATTTTGGAGTGATTTTTGTTGCGATTTTTAGTAATAAATTGAAAAAGGCTGAAATTTTTGAAAAATGACTTCGTTTTTTATTATTAACATTTGTTCAAATCAGCCTTTGAGAATTTTTTTTAAAAATTGTTATATTAACAATAAAATGTTTGTATTTTTGTTAAACAAATCGAGGTAAAGAGGTTTTTTACAAAAGAATTACAAAAAAACCTTACAAACGTTGAAAGATAGTGTTACCTTTACACCGAAATAATATTAAGTAGTCTTCTCATAATTTAGGTTTATAATTGGTTAGTAAAGGCCCCTGCCCATCAGGGGCTTTACTTTTTTACGGCTTTTCCCAATCAAAACAAAAAAAAGGATCAAGCGGAATAATTTAAAACTGATCCTATCCAAACCAAAAAATCGTTGAATCAAAATTCACGCACCAGGAAAAAGAACAAACGATTGCCCGGAGCGAAAACCTGATGCATAAAAAAGAGCAGTACGAAGAAGCGGGATACTACCGCAATTTAGGCGACATCATCCGGAATTACGATAGTGTTCTCCTTTTTGGGCCGACCGAAGCTAAAGTTGAATTGTTCAATACTCTCCGCAAAGACCTCCGTTTCGCCAACATCAAAATTGAAATCAAACACACGGGTAAAATGACCGAAAAGCAAAAATATGCCTTTGTAAAGTTTTATTTTTCAAACAGGCCGTTGCTGGTTAAATCGCCAATTTTGTAGTTCGAAACTTCGACGTAATCGGCATAATGCCTACCCTCGGTGACCAGGCTGTTCCCACGCAACAAACATTCCTCCGGCTTTATGCCGGTACCGGGGGCGCCGGGGTATCAGCCAATTGCAACTGCTGATCCTTTAAAAAGTAATATTTCATGATCGGCCCTGAAATAACCATCGTGACCACCGTCATCACTACCAAACCTTCGAAAACCGGCCCGCTAATAATTTTGGCCTGCAAAGCTAAAAGCCCGAGGACGATCTCCTGTGAGCCGCGGGCATTCATGCCGAAGGCGACCGCAATGGATTCGTTCCTGTTCATGCCGCTTAAGGCGCTTCCAATCCGGGCGCCGATCAATTTGGCCAATGAGGCAATTATCAGGATGAGCAGTACAATTTCAACGTTGAAGTTGGCTATGTAATTGAGGCGTAAACCTACTGATGCAAAGAAAAGCGGCGCCAGCACGTTAATGGTAAACTGGTGCAGCACCTGTTTATGCATATCGGTAAAATAAGCCGAGTCACCCACTGCGACACCCACTAAAAAGGCTCCGAATACGGCACGCACGCCCAAAGCTTCAGTTGTTGCCGCGCCTATAAAGCAAAGAACAATGGCCACGGTAAACACATGGCTGATCCTGCCGCTTCTGCCGGCAAATGCAAGCAAGCGATGTACGATCCAGCGGCCGCCCGTAACCATAAACACCGCAAAAAGAACCACATTGATCACGGCCCAAAACGAAACCTGCTCCTTACCGGCATTCATCATCTGGATAATGATGGAAAACAGGATCCAGCCCAAAAAGTCATCCACCATGGCAGCGGTCAGTACGATGTTGCCGATCCGCGTTTTCAGCATATCCAGGTCCAGCAATATTTTGGTGATAACCGAAAGCGCGGTGATGGAAAGCGCTGTCCCGAAAAATAACGATGTAACCAGTTGGTTGTTGAAACCATTAGCGAAATGACTTTTGTAAAGAAACCACACCGATAAAAAGCCGATCAGGAACGGAAAGATAATGCCGGTTAAACTAATGGAAATAGCCTGCTTACCGTTTCGCCTGATTTGTTTCAGGTCCACTTCGAAACCCGCAATAAACATCAACAAGATAATGCCTATATTGGCTATCCCGTCAAACGCTCCGGTGGCTTTCGGCGCTGCAAGGAACAGGTTTTTAAATAGTTCCGGGAAGAATGCACCAACCAATGTGGGCCCTATAATAATACCGGCAAATATTTCTCCTATGATAGCCGGCAGTTTGTAACGGCGGCATAGCTCGCCCAATAACCTGGCCGGGACCAGCACGATGAGCAGGATCAATAAAAAATGAATAATTTCGGTAGAACTAAGTTTAGCGATCATTGATATGTTTTTTATTTAATTGTAGCTACAGGCTTGGTTCAAATTTTTGATCTTTAACTAAAAAGAGCATATGATTGAAATAAGAACTAAAATAAATTTGATGGCGGCATAACGATCGGAGGGGAACGATCAGCAACAGCGCATTACAGATAACCGGAAGCGCAAAGCAGATGCGGGTTCATTGTGCGCGCTGCTATTCACTGTATACAACACCTATCGATCTAATAGGTAATGCAAATATATTGAAATATTTATATCGTCAAAACAATTTTAAAAAAATTCTCACAAGCGGCGAGGGCGTTGTGGAGGCGAGACCCGCGCGGCGGTTTTCTTACCCTGCAGTTTTTTGATATATTGACCAAATATTGGCGCCAAACGACAAAGGTAATACCGCTTATCCTCTCAATTTTGCCTAAGTACATTGAACCGGAAAAAACGAACAATGACGAACACACCACTAACGCTAAGCGAAGACGACCCAAAGGTAATGGCGGCCCGCGGGGCCGAAAAGGAGCTTTTCGATTTTTATCATTTGCAGGCAACGGCTCATTATGTGCTTTTGCCGGAGCAGGGTATCCGGGTGCGTGTGTCGGTGATGGGCAGCGGGGAACCCCTGGTAATTGTACCGGGCAATACCGGCGATGTTTTCCCGCTTGCCTCCTTGCTGGCCGAATTAAAAGACAGGCGCATTATTGCGATCAATCGACCCGGCGGCGGGTTGAGCGAGGGGATAGACCATAACACCGTTGATATCCGGCAGTTCGCGGTAAAAACACTTGAGACTGTATTGGCGGCATTCAAACTTAAAAACGTGGATGTGGTGGCCCATTCCATGGGTGCGCACTGGAGTTTATGGCTGGCGATGGATTCGCCGGCAAGCGTTCGCAGTTTAACCTTGCTTGGCAATCCGGGCAATGTTATGCGGGGCCGTCCGCCTTTATTGCTCAGGTTGATCAGTAAACCGCCTTTGAACAAATTATTCCTGAAGTTGCTGTTGCCCTCCGATAAAAGCAAAGCGCTTAATTTCTTAAAAGCCATTGGACACAGCGCTCAAACACTACAGCAGCTGCCTAAGGCGCTGGGCGACAGTTATTATTATTTCAGGCTATTGCCGCATTATGACATTTCGTTCATGAGCCTGATGAAGAACGTTGCGCCTAAAATAGATGGACAG
>JABDGE010000129.1:7566-9990 GCA_013286235.1 Bacteroidota bacterium | reverse complement strand
TTTAAAAACTTTGTAAGTCTGATGGTGAACTATAAACTTCCCGCTTTAGTCTTTCAGCTTTTAGCTTTAACCTCATCTAAGCCATAAAATCCTATAGCATTCAATCCATCGCCTGCTTCATTCATTGCCGTCGAAATCAGCAATCAATAAAAAAGGGCTTCAGCCAAATTTCCGCTTTATTTGGCAGATAATGCAACCTCCTGTTTATCCAAATTCCAGCCCTCAACTTCAACATATGGCTTTTGGTTGCCCAACTTTGCCGTTGGTGCGCTCACTGATAGGGTTGCCGACTCGCCGGGCGCCAGGGTAAAATAGTTGCTGGTCCAATAGCCTGGCATCACTTCGGCACCAGCGGTCATCAAAGCCGGCCGAATAAAAAACGCCAGTTTATCGGTGTTATTCGTAAACTGTAATGTCCATTTGTCTTCACTTAAGCCTTTTTCCGATTTGATCAATTTCACCTGGACCTGCGTTCTTGCAAGACCGTTAAAGCCAGAAAAATTGTTGCCCGGGGCTAACCAGTAAACATTGTGCGAAATCGGCTTGCCTGATGCATCTGAAAGATTGAGAACTACAAAACTGATCCCCTGCGCGGATGACAGGAAGTCCTTAAGCTGTATGGCCTCCTGGTTCCCGGCTTCGCCTAAACCGAGGTGAGCAACCTTAAAGGACTTTAGTAATTTACTGTCGGTATTATAAATAGCGGCGGTGGCTGTCAATAAGCCGGTTGCGTGGTGCATACGGTTAACGATAGCCACCGTTGAATCATCCTGGTTAAATTGAATGTGCAGCGGTTCAACAGCGTTTTGCAGGGCGTAGTAGCCAGCATTCGGCTCCAGGTACCAGTCGTAAATTTGCCAAACTACGCTCGGCAAGGCTGCATTCAATTTCCACAGCATAACGCCGCCGGTTTCGTTTAGCTTATGCCCGGCCGATTCAAATATTCCCTGGTAACCTACCCAATTCATCAGCTGCATTTTATCCGAAAACTCCTTTATGGTAGACGGCTGGCCATAACGCTTTACCATTTCATCAATATAAAGATCATACCTTGCCGCCCCGGTACAAGCATCGTGATAACCCCAGCTGTTGTTTAAGGGAAAGGGTAATTTCGTATCCCAAACCAAATCGGGAATTGTCTTAACAAGGGTGTTATAAGGCGGCTGGGATGGGATGCCTGTTTCGTCTTTAAACACCCAATCACCGCCATTGTCAACCTTTTTGTAATAAACTTTTGGATCTTCCCACTGATAAGGGCCGCTGCTGTAAACCCCTGACGCCATATTATCCGGGTAAGAGGCGGCCCAACCGGCAGGCAATTTGGCGAAGCCTGATGAACAGGGAATAAACGGACGTGTGCCATCAAGCGAAATCACGTTGTTCCGCATCGCGTCGTACAGCTCTTTGCGTGCATGCCCCTCGTTGCCACCGGTCCATACCAACAGGCTGGGATGGTTGCGGATACGATAAATGGTGCTTACTATATTTTTAATAAACACGCTGCTTTCGAGTGGCCAGTCAGGCGAACCTTTAAATTCACCCTGGGTATCGCCGGTGATCCAAAAGTCGGACCATACCATTTCGCCGTATTTATCGGCCGCATTCCAGAAGGCGTCAGGCGGGGTAACCCCCCCCACCCCATATCCGGACAAGGTTCACGTTGGCGTTCCGGCACAGGTGCATTTCATAATCATACCGTGCCGAATCCCTGTTCACCATCATATCCGGAACCCAAGCGCCGCCATTCAAATGCACTTTTTCCCCATTTACATAAAAATCGCGGCGCACGAATCCGTTAACCAAAGTACCTTGTGAGCTTACCGTGCGGATACCGAAAACGAAGGACGTATCATCATCCACCTTTGTTCCGTTCATGAACTGTAGTCGGATACGGTACAGGTTAGCCCTCCCGTACCCATTTGGCCACCACAAATGCGGCTGCCGGATCAGCAACTGATTTACCTGGCCGGCCGTCAAATCGATCACCGAAGCTGAATTGCCTTTTATGCTGACTGAATGTGTAAACTGAACAGGAAGCCCTGTAAAGTTCTCGGGCTTTATACTGACGATAAGTTTTCCATTTTGAACTTCGTCACTGTGATTAGCTAAGGTAAGATTCAATGATAATGCCGCCATACTGGTATCAGGCAGCTTTGGGAGATTGGTTACCAATTTGGGATGCCCGATGGTTATCGCCCCGGTAGTGCGCAGGTAAACCGGCTGCCAGATACCCATGTTGCGGTCTCGAACCGGGGGGATCCAGTCCCAACCTACTGAACAAAGCATGGTCACATTCTTACCAATGTCGCCAGTCGGGCCGCCATTATCGTAAAATGGCCCTAAAGCCTGCAGCTGCTCTTTCGAAGGATAGCCCGGGTAATCAAGTGGATATATCTCCACGGCAAGCCCGTTTTCACCACCTGG
>JABDGE010000129.1:0-7556 GCA_013286235.1 Bacteroidota bacterium | reverse complement strand
TGTCACGTCTAAATTGTAATCGGCAAACATGCCCGCCATTTGGGTCGAATCGGTTATTTGTTTGCCATTTACCCAAACCGCCGCCCGGTAATTTATTCCCTTAAAGATCAGCTGAAAATGCCTGCCTTTATCACCGGCGGGCACTTGAAAGGTGGTACGGTACCAATAGGGCTTTTTCCAGGGGTTGGGGTCGTTTGGTAAAAAACTATACTGTTCGAGGTTATATTCTTTATTAAACTGGTCCGAAGCATCCGGAATAAGCATGTTGTTAAGGCCCTGGTACGGATCAGGATAAATATGATTGGCCACCAGGCCGCCGAGCACCGTAGTCGGCACTTTAACGGGGAACCAGTAAATGGGGGAATGATAACCTGGCTCGGATAATTCCCCGCCGGTGGCGGTAACCTGCGCAGACGACTGCAGATCAAAATTACTGAGCTTTACCTGCTTTACGTTTTGTGCAAAAAGTATGTTTAGCGTTAACAGGTTTGCGAGCAAAACCGAAACGACCGGCAAAAGAATTCTTTTCATCAGCTTATGTATTTAACAGCAAGAAATATTCTTGCGACGGCGTAATTGACAGGGGAGTCATAGTGTCACAATTACACAATTCACGGTTGTAAATCTAAAAACTAAAGCTAAGCGCAAATTGTACTAATTTATCATTTTATTATACTTTTTTGTGGTGAATGGTGAGCGGTAAATGGTGAGGCAAGGAATGGTGGGTGGCGAGTGGGTGGACACTCATTACTTTCGGTCTGTTTAATTGTTGACAAACTATTTGGATTTATATTAGTATAAAAGCTGAAATTTGCCGGGAACCAATTAAGTAATATGCAGTTTGAACGGGCAAAGAGATACATTCTTGGGAAATTAAAAAATGAATTGCGTCCCGAGTTTACATACCATTGTTTTGACCATACCATCGATGTTTGTAATGCCGCAAAAAATATCGGGGCCAGCGAAGGAATTAGACAGTACGACATGAAATTGCTGCTTACCGCGACGCTGTTTCACGATTCGGGATTTACAGAGGGGGGGTCGAACGACCATGAAGAAAAATCATGCCTCATCGCAAATCAGTGTCTACCCGGCTTTAATTATGCAATTGATGACCTTAAAAAAATCAAAGGAATGATCATGGCGACCAAATTGCCCCAATCGCCCAAAAACTGGCTTGAGGAAATTATTTGTGACGCCGATTTGGATTACCTTGGCCGCGACGATTTTTTTGCAATAAGCGACCGCCTATACGAAGAATTTCTTTCAGAGGGCAAAGTTCAGAACTACGACGATTGGAACAGGAAGCAAATTGCTTTTTTTGAAGGCCATAGTTTTTTCACAAATTCTTCAATTGCGCAAAGGAGCGCAAAAAAGAAACAAAACCTGGCCATGATCAAAATGAAGGTTTAGCTGCCAATGCGGGCTTTTTGCCTGCATTGTTCCTTAACAAAATAAGTGGTTCGTTCGTGTCCCAGTCGGGAACCACGCCCTTTTGGTGGGTCCCCCCCCATGATCCGACTGAAAAATTTCCCAGTAAAATATCGTCAAATCCGTCATGGTCAAAATCCCCCACTGCCATGGTTAGCCACCGGCCATACGTATTGAGGGGTAGCTGATAGGCTACAAACTGGTTAGAATTATTTTGCTCGAGGTAAGTAAAACCTTCCCCGGGATGAGATTTAAAATCGGGGAAAAATGCTATTGCCGCTATATCGAGGCGCCCATTGTGTTCAAAATCTTCGGCAACTGCCTTTGTGCAGCCATTAATATGATAAAAATAGGTCTGCTTGAAATTCCAGTTGCCGTCATTTGTGAAGATGTATACACCATGATAAGGCTTCAAAACCTTGGAGTAGTCGCTATTGTCGCCGCAGGTATATAAAATATCAGGCCTGCCATCATGATTAAAATCAACCAGCTGAAAACTACTTGACCCATACACCGGTGGAAAGCGGAGTAATGTTTTTGTAATAAACCCTCCTTTTTTATCATTCAAAAACATCCTTATACCTTCGTCCGCCTGTGCAAATAAACAGATAATATCCGGCCAGCCATCGTTATTAAAATCGCCAACCAACAACTGTTCGCCGCCGGCTATGTTACTGATAATGATTTGTTTAAAGGAGTGGTCGGGCTGCTGCTGCAAATAATATAATCCACCGTGGTCGTGTCCGAATCCGCACGTGATATAATCTGTAAGACCATCCTTATTAAAATCTCCCGAAACCGTAGCAACCGGCCGGGGAAGACCTGATGTAATTTCTGTTACGGCGCCGTTTGGATTGGCCTTACCCATATCAAGCCTATAAACCTTTCCGTTGTACAGATTTTTTGGAGGCAGGCATCCGATACAGGTGACGATGGCGGTGCGTGATCCGTCAGGGTTCCTGTTAAAACTTGCCCCTGTTACCGGAGATTCAAATTGATGAATAACTTTTGAATTTAGGTGAGCGTCCCATTCCAGCAGGTTATTTGCAGCATCGCCCGAATAAAGTTTATGACTTAGCGTATCAAAGCTGAGCATGGTCGTCATTGCAGGCATTTTCTGATTTGCAGCCTTCGGCCGCTCCAGGCTAAATATTGCCCAGTCATTAAGCGGCTGCACTTTAGGCTCAGGAATAAGCAGCTTACCCGGGGCTGAGCGATCATAATAGGTGACGATATCCTGCCAGTCGCTGACATTTATAGCCGACCGCTGATCTGCATAGTATCGCCCGATATACATATTAACACCCAAATTTTGTCCCATTACCGGCAATACCCCGGATACCCAGGTATGCCGGTCGAGCAAGGCAGGCGCGGGAAACTCGTGACAGGTTGTGCAGTATTTGTGTGCCAGCACCTCCCCGTTGGCCACCTGTTCCCAGAGTGTGGGTGGTGCAGTATGATCATTACAGCTGTTTAAACATACTGTGAAAGTAATTACAGCAACCAGGGTATTTAAAAAAATATATTTAGACGACAATAGATTCAATGGGGCCATTTAAATCAAAGATTAAAGGAACACTAATGGGCACGAATTTAGTCGAATTTCACGAATGGTTGCAGTTAAAATTTAAAGGAACACTAACGTATACGGATTTAGTCGAATTCCACGAAGGGGGTTACTATTAAAATTCGTGAAATTCGAGTTAATTAGTGTCTTTAAGTCCTATTTTTTGAAATTATTCTCCAATACAATAAACGGAATATTTTTAGCCCAAAAAGGTGTAAAACCATGCTGAAACTCGTACCCGGTTGAATAATTGCCCAGTATAATATCAGGTTTTCCATCGTGATTGTAGTCAGCTACCTGCATCGTCATCCAACGACCGTATTTGCTTATTGGGATAGCGTGGGCTTTAAAGTTAAACGGACTGATTTGTTCAAAATAAATAAAGCTTTCGGCAGGATCATTTTTCATATCGGCAAAAAAAGCTGTTGTAGCTATATCAAGCCGTCCGTTGCCCTCAAAGTCGGCAGCAATTGCTTTTGTGCATCCGTCTATCGGGTAAAACCACTGCTGTTTAAAATTCCAGTTACCGGTGTTCTTAAAAATATATAAGCCATGATATGGTTTTAAAATCCTCGAATCATGATAATTGTAGCCACAGGTATAAATGAGATCGGGTTTGCCGTCATGATCGATATCCGCAAGCTGAAAACTGGATGATCCATAAACCGGGGGAAATCTCAACAGGTTCCTGGCTGTAAAGCCACCTTTATGGTCATTTTCGAACAACCATAATCCCTCATCCACGCTGCCAAACAGTACCATCAGGTCGGTCCAGCCGTCATTATTAAAATCGCCTGCGATAGCCTGAACAGCTCCTGGTTTTTCAGAAATGGTGGTTTGGGTATACGTGTGATTAGCGGCCTGTGTATAAAGGTAAATTCCGCCCTTTAAGCCCCCCTGCCCCAAAACTACCATATCAGTTAGCCCGTCATGGTTAAAATCACCTTCAATTGTTTGTACAGGCCTGTCAATATCTGTTGCAATAAGTACCGGCCTCGCTGTATCTTTCTTAGCATCCAAACTAACCTCTAACACCCTGCCGTTTGGAAAGTCGTATCGTTCCAGCACTCCTATACACGTAAGTATCGCTTCGCTGGCGCCGCTGGCGTTCTTTTTAAAAACAGCATCGACGGCGGTGGAGGGTAATGTTGCCACCTTGCGCATGTTGAAGTTTTTGTCCCATTCCGTCAGAACATTCGACAATCTGTCTGAAGTGTATATATTATCTGTGCCCGTATCAACCGTAGCCATTGTTGTAAAACATTTTCCCTGAACAGGCGGTGGTGTTTTAAGCTTAAAACCCGCCCAGTCGTTGATCAGCGGGCTGGGCTTTGCCGGAGAAAGGATGGTATCAGGAGCCATCTTCTCATAATAGGCTACAATGCTCTGCCACGCGGCTAATGATAACCCCCCGGTATCTTTCTCGTTTTTGTAGTAGCCGCCCAGGTATGAACTTACCTTAAAATATTTGCACATCGAAGGCAGGGTATGGTACTTCCACACATTTTTATTAAGGTCGTTCACAGGAACCAACGCATGGCATCTTTGACAATTAATCTGAACAAGATTTTTACCATCGGCCACGATATTCCCCGTTAACACATAGGTTGAATTACTTTTATCATTGTTACACCCGTCAATCAGCAAACTACCTGATAATAACCCTATTGATAAAAAAATATAAAGCGTGAATAAGTGTGTTTTTTTTAGATTCATAGTAAATATTAACAGTTTAACGAATTAATGCGAACCAAGAGTCAAGAACCAAGAGCCAGGAATCAATCCCGCACGTGCGGGAAAGAGCCAACAATCAAGAAAACGCAAATAAAAGCAGATAAATTCAACGAACACGCAAAAGTATTTTATTTGATCGGCTAATTTTCTCTTTTTTTCCTGGTTCCTGGCTCTAATATCTCCATAGGAGTCCTTCGGACCTGGCGCCCGGTTAGCATAATTAGTTTTAATTTCATATAAAATTTCACAATTTATTTGCCTTTATGAGAATTTTCCTGACTTTTTCGGGCCCGGGTTGGAATATAACAAGGCCTGCAAAACAAACAACCCATAGGATATGATCAACGCTTCCAATCTGCGAGGCCTGTGGTGTAATGACATTTCAGGTAACGGAACTCCAAACCTCGTGTTGTTTGCTTGCCGTAACTGCCTGCCGTCAAGCAGGCCTTTAACCGACAAGGATCATGTCCCCTCCAACCGCGTGCCGCTCTTTAGCGGTGGCGCAAGGAAGTGACAAAGGAAAGTTCTAAAGGCGTCTAAAATAAAAAAAAGAGGGGGGACAGATATCCCCTCCTCTTTAATAGCGTTAAAGAAAAATTAATAGCCTGGATTTTGTTTCAATTTCCCGCCTTCATTTTGTATCTCCAGTTCCGGTATAACCCAAAGCTCATCTCTACTCTGGGTGAATTTAGCTAAACTAAGCACCGGGTTATAAATACGGTTATCGGCTGCATAATATGCATTCAATGTGCTTGCCATGTAACCTGCGCCAAAAGGTGCAAAAGTTGGACCACCACTACCGGTTGCCGCATCCTGGCGCTGCAAATCAAAGAAACGCTGTCCTTCCATTCCAAACTCCAATTGTCTTTCCATCATAACAGCCTGAAGCGCCCAGGACTGGCCATTGCCTGAAAAGCTTGTACCTGCGGCGACACCATACTGAGCGCAAACATAATTTGCGGCAGGAGTGGTGGAGTAACCGCCCTGCGGGTTAGAGTTGTCGGTATAATTATAAACCCAATTGGATGGCAGTGCTGCCCGAGCCCTGATGGTATTTACGTCAGCTTGCGCAAGGTCCAACTGGTTGGTCATAACGTAGCATTCGGCACGCATTAAAATTACATCGGCAAAACGCATAACGTTATAATTATCTGCAGAGCCCTGGTTAGTTGCCCAGTTACCCGCATTATCCGTGGTTGAGGCCACGTCAGCTTCATAAAACACATTCTTTTTAGGCGTGTAGGGAGCAAGGTCGCCACGAGTCCATGGCTCGCCGCCACATAGTCCCCAGTCCAGGTACGGAATACCACGACGGCCCATGGTCCAGTCAAGGCGTGGGTCTACAGGGTCAGAAGTAGGTGTAAACGCTGCACTTGATGCAACACCATGATCATTAGGCAGGTTGGTTAAAGAGTAATTGGGGATAGCGGCCGTTACCGTGGTGGTAGCGCCGCTGGCGCTTGTAATATCTGTTACACTCTCCGTGGTGGTGCCCAGCATCGGCAAACCATTTGCATTAACCTTATACGCATTGGCGAGGTTGTACGAGGGTATATCAAAACCGCAGCAGCTGGTATAGGTGCCGCCGCCCGGGAAGTTTAAATCATCCCCATTATCATCATTAGCGCCCAGCGATCCATCGTTCACAGTAAATTGAGCTTGAAAAACCGCTTCAGGGCCATTTCTGTCTACCGCTTTAAAATTATTCTCAAAAGGTTCCAGCGCATAAGAAGCGCCGCTTGATGTTTTTCCGTTAGTAATACAATCGGTGAACGCCGCCAGGGCCTGAGGATATTTATGATCATACAAATATGCTTTTCCTAAAAATGCTTCGGCAGCGTATTTGTTGGCACGGCCTACCTCAGGCTGGGTAATAGGCAACGAAGCCATAGCCGCGGAAAAATCCGCTTCAATTTGAGTCCATATCGGGCCGGGGTTAGGCACATCGAAGTTACCTGCCGAATAAGTAACCGTTTGATCAACATAGGGCACGTTTCTAAAAACTTTTGCAAGTTCCATATTGAACAGGCCGCGTAAAAAACGGGCTTCAGCAATTGCCTCGCTCCCTGTACTTGTAGGAGTAGCTGTAGACTCACTGCCGTCTGTAACCAGGGCAACTTCCTGTATTACGCTATTAGCCCTTTGAACGCCGTTATAGTTACACTGCCATTTCGCTTCAAGATATTGATTGAAATAACTAATGCCTGCATGCTGTTCAATTTGCGGCAGGTATGGCGCCTGGTCGGAGGTAGTTGAGCCTTTGTAGGCGTCGTCCGCGCCAATTCCGCCATATTGCCAGTTGCTGATGGCCGAGCCCCATGAGGTATTAGGCTCGCCTGAATAGGCGCCTTGCACAATGTGATAGGCGCCGATTAACAGGCCGTCGACGCCCGCTTTATTGGCAAGCACAGCGCCTGTAAGTACTCCGGTGACCGGTTGGTTCAAAACCTTTTTACACGAATATGCCAGTGTAAAAAGAGTTAATAAACACAAAACGATGATTTCTGTTTTTAACTTTTTCATAATATATTAATTTTTTTTAAAATTTCTTATTCTTACAATGTTGCGTTTATGCCCAGAGAATATACTTTTTGATTTGTAGGATATGAACCAAAGTCGATACCTGTTGCCGCGCTTGCGTTTGAACCGCTCCCATTGTTACTAACAGATGGCAGCAATTCGGGGTCCGGGCCGGTATATTTGGTAATAGTAAACAAATTGGTTCCCTGCACATAAAGATGCAACTTAGTGATGCCGATAGTTTTTAAAATACCCGGATCTAAATTGTAACCGAGCTGTAGAACCTTGCATTTTAAGAACGAGC
>JABDGE010000128.1 GCA_013286235.1 Bacteroidota bacterium | reverse complement strand
GGCACAGCCGGTTTGCTTTTCCCAATAATCGCCAAGGTCGATGATCTTTTTAAGGCCTTTATCCTGGTAGGTAAACCGGTTTTCATGAATGATCAAGCCTATATCTACCCTTCCGTCCAAAACAGCATCTTCAATGTCCGAGAACACGAGTTCCACTTTATCGGTAGCGTTCGGAAATGCCAGCCCCATCAAAAAGTTGGCGGTGGTATACTTCCCGGGGATTCCGATTTTGGGCTTTCGCAAACCGTACACAGGGTGGTCGATTATCCCTTTTTCTAAATCCGAAATCGAAATTCCGAGACGGCGTAGCCCTCGCCCATCCGAAATTAACAACGGACCGACGCCAAAACCCAAAGCACTACCCGCATCAAGCAAAACATACTTATCGGTCACGTAGGCAAAGGCGTGGTAGCTCAACTTGGTGATGTCCAGTTCACCGCGCATCGCCTTTTGGTTCAGCGTTTCCACATCGTCATAAAACACCTCGAAATCCAGGCCTTCCGTGTCGATCTTATGATGGATCAGCGCGTCAAAAATAAAGGTATCGTTAGGGCAGGGCGAAAAACCAAGTGTTAGTTTCATTTAAAAAATATAATTTGCATTAATAATGCGAATCGAGAGTTAAAATATTAGGGTCAAGAAACATATCGTTTATTCCTGCTGACATTTTTTCTTGGTTCTTGGTTCTTGACTCTTGATTCTCGTGAATAGCTCTTATTCGAAACAGCAGTTTTCACGCATACAGCTTCAAAAACTCCGCTGCAAAGTTATTCAGATTCTTAATGGCAAGCCCTATCTGCCAGTTATCGCGGTTCCGTCTTTCTACATAATTTGACACAGCCCTGATCTGAATGCACGGCAGGTTAAGTTGCTTGCAGGCATAAAAAAATGCCGCCCCCTCCATACTTTCGATTTGTGGATTTAACCGTTTGGCCGTCGCCGCTATGGATGTTTCGTCACCGTGAACGGTATTAACAGTAATAGCATTTGCCTTTAGCAGGTGAAAATTGTTAAACAAATTATAAAGATTGGAGAGCCCGGTGGATGGGTAAAATTTAGCCTCTCCAAAACCAAGCTGATCAATGGTCAGAAAGTCTTCACCGTCTTCGGCGCCTAATTCGGCCACGGTATCTTCCTGCACCTCAATTATTTCTCCCAAAGGAATCGATGAATCAAAACTCCCCGCTACACCCAAATTAAGTACCAGATCATAGCTGTTACCCACCGGGTGCCTGCCTAAAGCAAAGGCCGTTGCCACCATGCCGACCCCGGTTATTAAAATTTCAACCGAGGGAAACCTGCCGGTCGATTTGAGTATTTTAAGGCCGTTATTATCCGGCGATTCAAACGCCGAAAAACCATAGTCGGATATTAAAGGCCCCAACTCGGGTTCGGTGGCAGCAACAAGCAGGATTCTCATACGCCATATTTTGAGGACTAAGATAAAACATACCGCCTGTTTTTGTTTTGTATATTTGCACCATTATTTGTTATGATGATTTATATTACACGGAAAGAGCATTTTAATGCGGCTCACCGGATGTACCGCGAAGAATGGACCGAAGAAAAAAATGCCGAGGTTTTTGGGAAATGCGCCAACCCGAACTGGCACGGCCATAATTATAACCTGTTTGTAACTGTTAAGGGCGAGGTCACCCATGCCACCGGCTACCTGATCGACCTCAAAGACTTAAAGGTGATCATTAACGACCGTGTTATCGAAAAGCTCGATCATAAAAACATTAATAAAGATGTTCCTTTTATGACAGGAAAATGAGCGTCGACCGAGTTACTTTGCATTGAGATTTTTAACCAGCTGAAACAACCGATCGAGGCACACGAGGGCGTGTTCCTTCATTCGGTAAAATTGTACGAAACGGAAAATAATTCTGCAGAGTATTTTGGCGATTAACCGAAAAGAATGATTAAAGACGATCTGCTGCACGACCGCAATGAAGAAATTGACGGTTATGAAAAAATAGACAGGTATAACCCCGACCTGATCCAAAACCTTTCAGCGCACTACAAAGATATCCTGAAACAAATTGGCGAAGTACCCACCCGCGAAGGCCTCGTAAAAACACCTGAACGGATCGCCAAAGCCTTGCTCTATCTTACACAGGGTTACGACCTTGACGCCAAGGATATCCTGAATTCCGCGATGTTTAAGGAAGACTACAGCCAGATGGTGATCGTTAAGGATATCGAAGTTTATTCCATGTGCGAACACCACATGCTGCCATTTTTTGGCAAGGCGCACGTGGCATATATCCCTAACGGCCATGTGGTCGGCTTGAGCAAAATACCCCGCGTGGTTGATGTTTACGCGCGCCGCCTGCAGGTGCAGGAGCGGCTAACCAACGAAATAAGGGATTGCATCCAGGATGCCTTGCAGCCGCTTGGCGTAGGCATCGTGATCGAATGCCGGCATCTATGCATGAGCATGCGTGGTGTACAAAAACAAAACTCCGTTACCACAACCTCAGCTTTTACAGGTGAATTTTTAAAGGAAAAAACCCGCACCGAGTTTTTGAATCTGATATCGGCGAAGCTGGGATAAGTGAAATAAAAAACCCATTCTAACGGTCTGTGTCCCCACAGACCGTGTCCCATATCTCGTCATTCCCTGGGATTGGTATACTGGCAAACCCAATCCCAAATCCCCTAATGGTCTGTATCCCCACAGACCGTGTCCTGTATCTCGTCATTCCCCGGAATTGGTATACTGGCAAACCCAATCCCAAATCCCCTAATGGTCTGTATCCCCACAGACCGTGTCCTGTATCTCGTCATTCCCCGGAATTGGTATGGGTGCAATTCAAATTGTGGCGATGAATTTATAACTTTATGGAAAGCAAATCACAAATGTTGACCATAAAAAGTAAAAGCAATGACCAGAGAAGAATTGATGGAAGCGGCGGGCAAGCGCTACGACCAGCTTCATGCGTTAAACGATGGGCGGGATTTTTATGACTATGAGAAGGAATTCATAAAAATATGGGAAGACTTGGGTCGGGAGGTTTTTGAGAGGAACATAAATACTGTAAGCGAGGACAGGCGTAAAAAAAAACTCGCTGTTGCTACGGGCAAATAAGCGTCAACAAAGTCCACCCTTACAGTCACGGGGCTAAGGGTTTTCAGATAAGCCCCCTGATGCAAGAGAAGATGGTATATGCTGGACAGTACGACAATTATGGCAGTTGCAATCAATTAATAAACGTATTAATGGGACAGGAGATAAGTTCGGCCCAAGTGTTCAGGGTAACCAATGCCTATGGTGCCGAGTTGGGCATAGACGAGCAGGTGGAGCGAAGCCTTACCCCGGTACAGCGGCAAGAAGTGGTTTATGCAGAAATAGATGGCAGCATGATCCAGACCAGGGAAGGCTGGAAAGAAGTAAAATTGGGGCGGGTGTTTAAATCATCAGCTTGCGTTGTCGGCACAGAACAAGAACGGGGCATGATCATGGAATCGCAATATATGGCGTATTTGGGTGACAAGAATCCTTTTAGCCGGGGCATGGATGAATTGCTGGATGCTTACGGGGGTACTCAGTTAAAAGACCGGCTGGTACTAATCAATGACGGTGCTGTGTGGATACACAACTGGTGTAAAGACATGTACCCCAATGCCGTTCATGTACTGGACTATTATCATGCCAGTGAACATTTGCATGAATTTGTCGGATTGGCATTTAAAGATGCAGAAGCAGGAAAGAACTGGGCGCAGGAACAGAAAAACAATCTTTTAGAAAGCAAAACAGCAGAAGTAATTCAGGCAATTATAGCCATAAAATGCTCAACCAAACAAGCAAAAGAGAATCAGGAGAACTTGCTAAACTACTACCGGGACAACTTTTTACGAATGGACTACAAGCGATACAGGAAAATTGGTTGTGGAATAATTGGGTCGGGAGCAATTGAATCGGCTCACAAAGCGATTATACAAAAACGCTTGAAGCAAGCAGGACAACGTTGGAGTTACAAGGGAGCACAAAACGTATTGAACCTTAGGGTAACCAACGGCAGCAATCAATGGTGTAAAGTGATTAGAAATATCAAATTAGCTGCCGAGAAACCCCCGTATATAAACTTAGCCGCTTAGCGACAATTTGAATTGCACCCTTTGGTATACTGGCAAACCCAATCCCAAATCCCCTGATGGTCTGTGTCCCCACAGACCATGTCCCGAATTTCGTCATTCTGTCGATTTGCGTACTGACAAGCCCAATGCCCTTATTCCACTTGGTCCGTGTCCTCACAAACGAGGTTTTTTAAAGCGACTCTTCTTTACAGCGGCCGGCAATAGATCTCCACCCTGCCGCCATCCGGGTCGTCAAACCAAATATAATCCTTGCCGCCATGTTTATCTATCTTTATTCCACTGTGTTTTATTGCGGCGGCGTTTAGCATTGTTTCAAACGACTTTAGTTCCTCCGGGGTATGCACTCCAAACGCAACATGGTTAAGGCCCCCTTTGTCCTTATCCCTTGTTTCATAATCTCCCTTTGGCAAAACAAAAAAGAGTTTTGTTTCCCCGGTTTCATAAATTGCCATACGCTCGTCAAGGTATGCCGGCTTGCCCAAAAAACTGCTGTAGAATTTTTCAGTTGCCGGTATGTTTTTTACGATGATCACTATATGATCGATAAAATCGATTTTCATGGTTAAATATCAAATGTGCCTCAAAATTAAAACATTTATCCTGCAGACTGATCTTCGGTTCAGCCATTTCCCAAAAAATCTCACCTCGTCCGCCGTAGCTTAAGCGAGGGCGGGCATCTCAAACTAACCTCTAATCTCCAGCCACGAACGTACATTCTTCCGGACTTTCGGACTTTCGTACTCCCTCCAACTTCTTCTATAACCTAAGTTACTGTTGCAGAAACATCAATCGCAGCGTCTTCCGGACTTTCGGACTTTCGGACTAACCTCTACTACCAATTTCTTTCTTACCTTAGTAAATGCAATTTTTCGATTTCAGCCTGTTCAAATTTACCTTTTTCGACCTGCTCGATGTTGTTCTCGTCGCCTTACTCATTTACCAGGTTTATAATTTGATACGGGGCACCATTGCCGCAAATATCTTCATCGGTCTTGCACTTATTTTCGCGCTATACTACATCGTAAAGGCGCTGCACATGCAGTTGCTCACGGCCATCCTCGGCAAATTTGTCGATGTCGGTATCATTGCGCTCATTGTCGTTTTTCAGCAGGAAGTGCGACGGTTTTTGTTAATGCTGGGTAAAAATGCATCCCTCCAGCGTAACAGGGCCTGGTGGCGTTATTTTTTCGGCAAAACCGATGTCGAGAAAAATAATTACGCCAGGATAAAACCCATCATTGATGCCTGCAAGATCCTGAAACAAACGCGCACCGGCGCACTCATCGTTTTTGCAAAATATTACGACGAACAGTTTTACCAGAACAGCTGCGAGGTGATCGATGGCCGCATATCCAAGCGCCTGCTCGAAAGTATCTTTCAAAAAACCAGCCCACTGCATGATGGGGCAGTGGTGATATCCGAAAACAAGATCAAATCGGCAAGCTGCATTTTACCGCTCACCGAAAAAACCGACCTGCCCGCCCAGTTCGGCCTCCGGCATCGTGCGGGGATAGGTGTTACCGAAGCCAATGATGCCACCGCCATTATCGTTTCCGAAGAAACAGGCGAAATCTCCTACGCGAAACAGGGCCGGGTAAAAATGAATATCAGTTTCGCCGAATTGGAAAAATTGTTGAATAAGGATTTTTGATATGGCGGAAACAATTTTTTTACTGAACAATATTGGCGAGCTCGTAGAAATGAATGAGTCGCATTATCTAACGGAATATGACTTTCAAAAATTATTGGCTGATTACCCGTCTTTAATCTCTGGCGACCAAATCGATAAAGAAAATCCAAGGAGATGGTTGCTAATTACCAGGGAAATGGGTGTTTCAGATGCCCACGAGAGCGGGGGCAGGTGGAGTTTAGATCATTTATTTATTGATCAGGATGCTGTTCCAACGCTCGTTGAAGTAAAACGAAGTTCGGATACCAGGATAAGACGAGAAGTTATCGGCCAAATATTAGATTATGCAGCAAATGCAGTCAGTTACTGGTCAATAGAAGAAATTCAATTAAGATTTGAAAGAGCATGCGAAATCTCCGGGAAAAATCCGGAAAGCACATTAAACGATTTTCTGCAAGAAAGTTTTTATGCCGATAAATTCTGGGACACCGTTCAAACTAATTTGAAAGCTGGCAAAATCAGGCTTCTCTTGATAGCCGATGCTATACCAAAGGAAATGCAACGGGTTATAGAATTTCTAAACGGTCAAATGTCGCCATGTGAAATATTAGGAGTTGAAATAAAACAATTCATCGGCAGGGATTTAAAAACCTTGGTTCCAAGAGTAATAGGGGCGACAATAAATGCAAAAAATCAAAAAGACATTAGAAAAACTGGAGGTTCACAATGGAGCGAAGAACGATTTTTTGAAGAAATAAAATTGAGAGATCCTACAAATTACGCTCTATATGAGTCAATATATGCCAAAAGCCTTGAACTATTTGACGATCTCGATTGGGGCTTTGGCAATAGAACAGGATCATTCAAACCCTATATGACAATTAAAGGAATATTCATACAGTTGTTTATAGTGTATAGCTATGGGGCAATAGAAATACAATTTCAACACATAAAAAGCAAAAAACCCTTCAATGACGAGGCATTACGTTCAGAGTTGCTACTAAAGTTAAACAATGCAGTAGGCATCAATTTGGGCACAATCGATAAAAGACCGGCCATTAAAATTGAACGGTTAAAAACAACATCGGTTATGGATGCGTTTTTTGAAGTGGTAAAATGGTACATTAATACAATAAGAAACTATTATTCAAAAAATGAAAATTTTTGAGACGGTGATAGGTTTACTAAATATGCTCGCACCTCTGCCTGGAAAGCTGGAATCGTTCAGGGTAATGTTTAACCTGGTGTACCGGTATTTACTATTTACCGGCCTTTTCTATTTTATATTCTATGTCTGGAAGAACAAAAAGTTCTGGCATGCCAAAATACAGCAACGTTACCCCGGTAAAAAAAACATCTTCCACGAGATAAAATACTCGTTTATTACGATGGTCATTTTTGGGATAGTAATCGTGCTTACTATCTGGGCAGGCAAAAACGGGCTTACGCAGGTTTATAGCCCTATTGCCAAATACGGTTACGGTTACTTCTTTTTCAGCATTTTACTGATGATCGTGCTTCACGATGCCTATTTTTACTGGACGCACCGTTTGCTGCACTGGAAACCGCTTTTTAAAACGGTGCACAAAACGCATCACCTGTCAGTAAATCCTACGCCTTTTGCCGCCTATGCCTTCCACCCGCTGGAGGCGGTTGTCGAGGTCGGCATCATTCCGCTCATCGCTTTTACCATTCCCCATCACACTTTGGCCATCACCATCTTTTCGATCTACAGCCTGCTCCTGAATGTGCTGGGGCATCTTGGCTTCGAGCTCTTTCCAAAAGGCTTCGCCCGCCATAAGCTGTTTAAGTGGCACAACACCTCCACACACCATAACATGCACCATCGACTAATAAAATGCAACTACGGCCTGTATTTCAACTATTGGGACCGGTGGATGAAAACCAATCACCCGCTCTACGAAGACGGCTTTGAGGCCTTGGCCGATCAACGGGAAAAAGGCAAAGAGCGCAGCCTTTCAGGGGACGTCGCGGTCTATAATACACTGGAAATGAAACGACATTAACTCGTAATTAAACAGTTTTTGCTACCTTTGCACCGGGATATGCACACATTCTCTTCCTATAAAACAATAACTGATACGCTGGAGGAATCCCTTCTCCTAAGCATAAGGTTCTTTTTATTTGCGGGCGCTATCTTCCTTTTCTTTTACGTTTGGAAAAAAAGAAAATACTGGCACCTCAAAATTCAGCAGCGTTTCCCCGGCAAAGAGTACATTCTCAGGGAAATAAGGTATTCATTTTACACTGTTTTCATCTTCGGCATTGTATTGGCGTTCGTAGCCTGGGCCACCAAAGAACGGTGGACCCTGATCTATTATCCTATCGATAAATATGGTTGGGGATATTATGTCTTCAGCGTCATCCTGATGATCTTTATTCACGATGCCTATTTTTACTGGACACACCGCATGCTGCATTGGAAACCGCTTTTCAAACATGTGCATTTAGTCCATCACCTCTCGCTCAATCCCACACCGTTTTCGTCCTACGCCTTTCATCCCGTCGAAGCCGTAGTTGAGATCGGCATCATCCCGGTGCTGATTTTCACGGTGCCCTACCACGTTTCGGCCATTTGGATTTTTTCGGGCTACACCTTAGTGATGAATGTAATGGGGCATATGGGATACGAATTTTTCCCAAAAGGTTTTGCCAGCCACAAAATATTTAAATGGCACAATACGGCAACCAACCACAATATGCACCACCGCTTTGTAAAGTGCAATTACGGCTTATATTTCAATATTTGGGACAGGCTCCTCAACACCAACCACCCCCGCTACGAAGAAATATACGAGGAAGTGATCGCACAGCGAAGCTCAAAAATACTGGAAACCATCGAGGCCGCCACCGCCAAAGCCGGCGACGACGAAATGGAAGCGGAAACAGCTATTGAGTTAAACCGTTAAAGGTTCTTGGTTCTTGATTCCTGGCTCTTGACCCTTACCTCCTGATCATAACTGCCACAGCCCCTCGTCCGCCAATAGCCTTTCTTAGCCGCCGTAGCTAAAGCGAAGGAGGCAGTGACAGCGGAACTGCTACTGCTACTGCCACTCTGCTAAGCTCTTGGTTCTTGACTTTTACCTCTTACTCATAACTGCCACTGCTACTGCTACTGCCCCTCGTCCGCCAATAGCCTTTCTTAGCCGCCGTAGCTAAAGCGAAGGAGGCAGCGACGGCGGAACTGCCACTGCTACTGCCACTGCCACTCACCCCTCTCAACTCACTATTCACAACTCACCACTCACACTTTCCGCGTTAAATACCTATCTTTACCCTATGCATCTCTGGGCGCCCATAAAAACTTTGTTTGATGCTTTAGGCGTATCATTTACCCTTAGCCTGGAATACATAGCTTTTGCAGGTTCGGTTTTCCTTTTTTTTTACGCCTGGAAAAAACGCAAATACTGATACTTAAAAATTCAGCAGCGTTTTCCCGAAAACAAACACATCATCCGTGAGATCACGTACTCCGTTACAACCGTAATTATATTCGGGCTGGTAATATTACCGGTTTGGTGGGCAAGTAATCATAATATAACGCTTGTTTATCGCCCGCTGAATAAATACGGCTACATATATTATGTTTTCAGCATATTCCTGATGATTGCACTGCACGATACGTATTACTACTGGACGCACCGTTTGCTCCATTGGAAAAAGATATTCAAGTATGTGCACAAAACGCACCATTTATCGCTCAACCCAACTCCCTTTTCAGCATATGCCCTGCATCCGGTTGAGGCCCTGCTCGATGTAAGCATCATTCCGATCATCGTATTCACCATTCCGTACCATGCCTCGGCGATAACCATTTTTTCGGCATATACGTTGGGGATGAATGTTCTCGGGCACACGGGCTTTGAGTTTTTCCCCAGCGGGTTCACGCAGCACAAAATATTCAAGTGGCACAATACTCCTACCCATCATAACATGCACCACCGCTATGCAAAGTACAATTTCAGCATCTACTTTAATTTTTGGGACCGCGTGATGAAAACCAACCACCCCAACTACGAAAATGCTTTTGAAAAGGTGATTGAACAACGTAATACGCTGAAGGCCGCAGCCGCCTTGGAAAATGACCCGCTCGAAATTAATATGAGCCTGGCCGAGCAGGAAGAATTACTTAATTAAGGGGTTTTGTTTTTCAGATCGGGTACGGTATCTCCACCCGTTTTCAATACCGGCATCTTATAGGATCCGCCCAACTTAATCACGGGCATTTTTGATTCACCCGGCAAAAATGCAACAGGCATATGGTCTTCGCTGCTCACTTTAATCCCGACCTTGACGAACGCCGGCGTTTGGG
>JABDGE010000127.1 GCA_013286235.1 Bacteroidota bacterium | reverse complement strand
TGAAATTGGTGCGAAAAGCAGTCTTTTTGACTTAAAGTTGAGGGATGTTTGGCATTATCGCGACCTGTTATTTTTGCTGGTGCGCCGCGACTTTGTTGCATTCTACAAACAGACTATTCTTGGGCCCTTATGGTTCTTTATCCAACCTATTGTGACCGTCTATACCTACACTTTCGTTTTTGCGAACATAGCTGGCATAAAGACCGACGAGATACCAGCGCCCTTATTTTACCTGGCCGGCACTGTTATATGGAATTATTTTTCAGATTGCCTGACAAAAACATCAACAGTTTTCAGAGACAATGCCGCCATGCTTGGTAAGGTTTATTTTCCGCGTTTGATCATGCCTTTGAGCATTGTTTTATCGAACCTGGTAAAATTCATGGTACAGCTCTTATTGTTCGTTTTGCTGTTTATCATTTTCCGCGCCAAAGGTTATAATATCCATGTCAATCAATACGCATTATTATTCCCTTTATTGGTTTTGATGATTGCTGCCCAGGGTTTAGGTTTAGGCATGATGATATCTGCCATTACCACCAAATACCGTGACCTTTCCTTTGTAGTATCCTTCGGTGTACCATTGATCATGTATGGTACCCCAGTAATCTATCCGCTATCAGAAGTAATAAAAAAATACCCTGCATATAGCGGATTAATACGATATAATCCTATCACGGCGGTGATAGAAACGTTTAGGTACGGTTTCCTGGGTAAGGGAAGTTTTAGCTTTGAGTTATTGGGATACAGTATGCTGGTGACGCTGTTTATATTGCTGGCAGGAACAATCATTTTCAACAGGGTCGAAAGAAAATTCGTGGATACCGTATAACTTTCGAAGACTGGGTGAATATTGATGGCTTCAATATACCGTCCTTTATCACCATCACCCGGAATTGATAAAAAGGTTTAATTAAAATGGCAGATTACGCAGATTATGGCTTTCACAGCGACGCGGCAACCCACAACATGGGTTACCAGCTTGATGCTATAACCGCACTCCTTGACAAAACAAGAAACCGGTTTATCCTCGACCTTGGCTGCGGCAACGGCTATCTGGTGAATGTGCTGATCGGAGAAGGCTACAATGCCTGGGGAACCGATGCATCTGAAAAAGGCATAGCAATTGCGAAACAACGGAACCCCGGCCGTTTTTTTGTACAGGACCTTTCGTCCGATGCCTTGCCGGAGCAATTAAAAGATATTCCGTTTGACACCGTCATATCAACCGAAGTTATCGAACATCTATATAACCCTGCAGC
The DNA here is from genome assembly GCA_013286235.1 of Bacteroidota bacterium. Classification (GTDB taxonomy): domain Bacteria; phylum Bacteroidota; class Bacteroidia; order Sphingobacteriales; family Sphingobacteriaceae; genus Mucilaginibacter. Next base: position 8,809 of record JABDGE010000127.1, on the reverse strand, counting down.
TTTTATAGAGTTTTGCAGACTGCAGCTCAAACAGGGTGGAGAGTTGATTATCACTACGCCTTACCACGGCTATTTGAAAAACCTTTTTCTAAGTGTTTTTAATAAGTGGGACAGCCATATTGATCCGCTATGGCTGGGCGGACATATAAAGCTTTGGTCGAGAAATACGTTGACCAGGGCTTTAACTGACGCAGGGTTTAAGGTTGTTTCGTTTACGGGTTGCGGTCGAATCCCCTACTTTTGGAAATCAATGATCATCAAGGCGAAAATAGCTTGAACAAAGAGTTTTCATTTATCATCATCACGTTCAACGAAGAAATCCTTCTTCCCAGGCTTCTTGAATCCATAGGCGATTTAGACGCTTCGATTTATATTTTGGATTCAGGTAGTACCGACGGTACCGTCGCGATTGCCGAAACAGCAGGCGCAAAAGTTTTACAGCATCCTTTCGAAAACCACCCAACCCAATGGGACTTCGCACTGAAGAATTTCGAGATCAGCACTCCCTGGGTAATTTGTCTTGACGCCGACCAGATCGTCACACCGGAATTAAAAACCCTTTTGGAAGAATTTAAGGATCAGGACTATGCCGATGTAAACGGCATCTACTTTAACCGGAAGAACTTTTTTAAGGGCGCCTGGATCAAACATGGCGGCTACTCCCCTTTTTATTTGTTAAAAATGTTCAGGTTCGGGGTAGGTTATTCCGACCTTAACGAGAATATGGATCACAGATTTATCATTCCTGGAAAAACGGTTATCTGGAAAAAGGGATATCTATTAGAGGAAAATCTAAAGGAAAACAGCATCAGTTTTTGGATAGCAAAACATAACCGCTACAGCGACTTGGTGGCACACGAGGAGGTGGAACGGCTGATGCAGATCAGGTCCCAGACCTTGAAGCCCCATTTTTGGGGTTCGCCCGATGAGCGTACGGCATGGTTCAAGCAGCTTTGGTGGAAACTACCCCGTTACGTGCGGCCGGCCCTGTATTTTATTTACCGGATGTTTTTTCAACTGGGTATTTTAGATAGCCGCACCGGGGTGATCTTTCATTTCATGCAGGCCTTTTGGTTCAGGCTTGTGGTGGATATCAAAATTGATGAAATCCTGAAGGCGCAAAAGGGTACAATTAAAACAACCAAACCGGCACACCCACTCACATTTTTGATAAAATTCGTCCTGCTATTCCTGCTATTTTATTATTTTAATATCTATTACTTTGGCGTCACCACACCCGGCATCCACTACATTCCCTTTTTAGCAAATCACTTGAACTATATCAGCGGGTTACGGATCGTTTTACTGAAAAGCGGCGCCGGCCTGTTAAACCTGATGGGATTTACTGCCATTACCGATGATTACGATTTGCTGTTAGCCGGGCACGGCATGCTGCGAATAGTGTATTCATGCCTCGGCTTAGGCGTCATCAGCTTTTTTGCTGCATTTGTGATAGCTTTCCCCGCAAAAAGGAAATCAAAGGCTTGGTTTTTACTGGCCGGGGTTATTGGGATTGAAGCCCTGAACGTTTTGCGGTTTGTATTGCTCGCTATTTTCTGGAATAAAAAAGAACACCACATTATCGATCACCATACCATATTCAACCTGCTGCTTTATCTCATCATCGCCTGTACGCTGTATTTCTGGGTCAGGCATAATGATGAATCAAACAAGGCAAACCCTGCCAGTTCCTCTTCCGTTTAACACAGCGCCGCCAGGTTCAGTAAACAGAATCGGAATATTTGAATTTGCAACCCCAAGTCTGGGTGTGAGCAATAGCACAACAATAAATTTCAAATTAACATAGGTGGCTTTTTTACTTTTGATACACCGAATAATTCAAGACATTAAAAAACGTGCTATTTCACGATGATTGTTCACGGGTATCTGCAAATCATTTGCACTTCCAAAATTGAAACCTTAGCTTTAGCCTGTAAAAAAACTCAATGTGCACAAGCCTAATTAAATTGGCGACTTACAACCATGCAGGCAGATGTGAAGGGATTTAGTGCGTTATTGAAGAATATTAAAAAGCCGGCAGATGGTTTTAAAAGGATCAAGCTGGCTGTTTTAGCCGATAATGCAACTCAATTTGTAGTGAAGGCGATTAAAGGCACTGGCATAGACTATGGTATTGATTACGATATTTTTGAAGCCGATTACGACCAGATCGACGTTCAGATATATGATACGGGGTCGGACTTATATGAATTTAAGCCGGACTTTGTCTTGATCTTGCGCAGTACCCAAAAACTGGTCAAGCAATTTTATTCAACGCAAACAGCAGGCCGAAGTTCTTTTGCCGCCGAACAAGTACAATATTCATTAAATCTTTACTGGTCATTAACAAAAGAGCTTAATTGCAAAGTGATTGTCAATTTGTTTCCGGAACACAACGATGGCGTATTTGGTAATTATGCAGCTAAAACTAACTTATCATTCCCTTTCCAGGTAAAAAAATTAAACCTGGGTTTGATGGAGTTGGCGCAAAGCAACAGGAACCTGTTTCTTCTTCAATTAGACGGCCTTGTCAATAACCTTGGTCTCGAAAAAAGTTTCGATCCCAAACTATATATCAACGGCGATACGGTATATAGCTTCGACTTACTTCCCTTGTTGGCCAAGAGCGTGCATGATATTATTTCAGCGATCAGCGGCAGTTTTAAAAAATGTGTCATTCTTGATTTAGATAATACCACCTGGGGCGGCATCATTGGCGACGATGGAATGGAGGGTATTCAAATCGGAGATCTTGGGATTGGCAAAGCATTTACCGAACTGCAACTTTGGATAAAGGAATTGAAGAAAAGAGGGATTATTGTGGCTGTTTGCAGTAAGAATACAGAGTCGATTGCCAAAGAGCCTTTTTGAAATCCACCCCGACATGAAATTGCGAATGGACGATATCGCAGTCTTTATGGCTAACTGGGAAAATAAGGTCGATAATATCAGGCATATCCAAAACATTCTTCAAATTGGTTTTGATACGATGGTGTTTTTGGATGACAACCCTTTTGAGCGGGAGATGGTTAAGTCCGGCATTCCGGAAATTACTGTTCCCGACTTGCCCGAAGATCCAGCCGAATACTTACTGTATTTGCGCTCGTTAAACCTGTTTGAAACCGCCTCCTATACAGACGAGGACGAGATCAGAACCAGGCAATACCAGGAAGAAGCGCAGCGTAATAGCTTACAACAATCTTTTAGCGACGAAGCCACTTTTTTGCAGAGCCTGGAGATGACCGCCATTGTAAAGCCCTTTGATAACTTTACTATTCCCCGGATTGCTCAATTATCGCAAAGGTCAAATCAGTTTAACCTTAGAAGGGTCAGGTATACCGACGATGATATTCAATCGATTGCATATGCTGATCAGCACCTCACTTTAAGTTTTAATCTCGCTGATAAGTTTGGCGACCATGGGCTTATTGCTTTTGTAATACTGGAAATCCAGCCGGAAGAAACACTGTTTATTGACAGTTGGATTATGAGCTGCAGGGTATTAAAACGGGGAATGGAATTATTTACCCTGCTATCTATTATAGACCTGGCCAAAGCCAGGGGATATAAAAAATTAGTTGGCGAATATATCCCAACAAAAAAAAATGGACTGGTTAAAGATCATTATGAAAAATTAGGGTTTAGCAAGGCTGATGACAACACCTGGGAATTAGAAATAGATAACTATCAGCCCAATGCAAAGGCTTTTATTGATAAAAAATAAGCATGGAAAAGGAACAAATACTTTCAGAAGTAACGGAGGTTTTTCGGGACATTTTAGATCAACCCCAACTAGTATTAAATTTTGAAACTACTGCGGAAGAAGTTGAAGACTGGGACTCCTTAAACCATATCCAATTGGTAGTGGCAATTGAAAAACATTTTAAAATTCGTTTTACCACAAAAGAAATACAGTCCTGGCAAAATGTGGGTGAAATGGTTGAAGATATCCATAAACGAACGAATTAGTACATTACAATAAACTAAGTAAGAATGCTATTTAATTCTTTAGTGTCCTTGTCTTTTTTATCGTTTTTAAATAATAAAGTTGCGCTAATCGCAAATCCGGTTTTTTAAGGACTCATATTGGTTCATTTCGTTTCAGGCGGTTAAAGTGTGAATCGTGTAACTAATAAACGGAATTGCGTAACACCTATCAAAGTTAAAGCCGCCACCTTTACGAAAGGTTTATTGATTCAATTAGGAATAAAACTAATATTCAATCAGTTTTTGGAAGCTGCCTCCAAATTTGCCCTGAGGTTTGCCTCTCTTTAAACTATTTGTTCGCTGTAAAATTCATTAACGATTTAAAAAAATCAAAATGACATCTGAAACAATGGACACCGCTGATCTTGTGAAAGCATTTACGGCTGCATTTATGTCTGACGACATTGAAAATTGGAAAAAACTTCTTGCGCCGGACGGAGTGTGGAAAGTAATGGCAACCGGAGAAACATTCAGGGGAATTGATAAAATGGTTGAACTTGCAAATCGCTCTGTTGCTGCGCGAAAACATAACGGAGAATTGGGAATCAAACCTATAAACGTGTTCAGTAATGAGGAGGGAACGAAACTCTGCTGGGAATATGTGCACACCGGGATAGTAACCGAAAATTGGCCATCAACATCAGCACAAAAGCCACTCCCGGGTACAAAATTCGAGCTGCCAATTATGCTGATGTGCGAAATTAAGGATGGTAAATTAATTGAGGTCAGGGAATATTTTGATTTGTTGACGCTGCTGGAACCGGGTAAGTCCCATCACCTTTATTCTTAATCATTTCTTCAATTAATAGAAACTAAAATTAAAAACAGTATGACAACTGAAACAAAAACACCGGAACTAATGACCGTTTTTCGCAAACTGTTTGAATCTGGTTTTCACAATGATTTTAAAACTATGGCTGATACCATTGCTGACGATTGCGAATGGATACTGATGCCGGACATGAACAAAATATATAAAGGCAAAAAAGAAGTGGTACAGCTCTGCACACAGGGGAAGCTTGCATCAGACAAAACACCTGAAATATTGTTTGATAAGGCTACTCCGGAATGGGGCGCTTTTGAATATATCAACCGGGGCGTAATTACCAAAGAAGCGGTAGAGTTTTCCAAAACCACCGGCTGGCAGTTTCCCGGTGACCCGAGTACGCTTGTTGGACAGCACTACGCAGTAGGCGTAAGCTTTATATACCAAATAAATGAAGAAGGGAAGATTTCTCACCTCCGCGAATATCTTGATATGGCGGGCTTAATGAAACAATTTAAACCGGCCGACAAACTTGTTGAACATGACGCCTAAAGAAACAGTGATAAACTACTGGCGCGCCTGGACCGAACACAACCTGGAGGATTTGCTCGCCTTGCTTGCCCCGGATTTTATCTCCCGCAGTTCGCTTAGCCAGGGCCGTCCGGTCGGCAAGGATATGATAGCTATGGGATTTAAGCTATTTGATAAATCCCTCCCGGATTTGAAGGAAGAGCTTGTCAGCATTATGGCAGACGGCAACACGGTAGCGTGTGAAGTTATCGAGACCGCGACATTCACTGGCCCCATGCAATTGCCATCGGGAGCGATCGCGCCCACTAACAGATCGTACAAACTGCCCGTTGGCGCCTTCTTCCGTGTTAACCCTCAGGGATTAATAGCGGAACAACGGACTTATTGGGATACAGCTGATTGGGAACGGCAAATAGGAATTGACGCAAAATTATTTGCCCCAACGCTTTGATGTAAAAGCTCTCTTCCATCCGGGAAGATGGCGTCGTTTTATCAAACCAGGTCATGTGTGAATGATGTAACTTATTCAAAGAATTAAATAACATTTTCCGATCCATCGATGATCAATTTTGTAAGGTCAACACATTACCAACAAATGAAAACAGACCAGCAATTGCAGAAAGATGTCCAGGATGCCATTAAATGGGAGCCGCTGTTAAACATCGCCGATATAGGTGTTACGGCTAAGGAAGGAATTGTTACCCTCACAGGTATAGTCAACAGTTACCTGAAAAAATCAAAAGCGGACGATGCTGCTAAAAACGTAGCGGGTGTAAAGGCTGTGCTGGAAGAAATTGAAGTGAGGATCATGAGTACCGATAACAAGACTGATGGCGAAATAGCCGCAGAAGTACTTGCTGCTTTAAAGGCTGACTGGCAGGTGCCTTACCAAAAAATAAAGGTAAATGTTGAAGACGGCTGGGTTACACTATCGGGTAACGTGGAGTGGAACTACGAAAGCGAGGCCGCGAAAAAATCGGTGGGTAACCTCGAAGGCATAAAAGTTTTGACCAATGGCATCAAAGTGAAACCTGGAAGCGCTGATGAAGTGGAACAAGCGGACATTGAACGCGCCTTAGCGCGCAACTGGTCCACGAACGACCAGGATATCAGTGTGAATGTTTTTGGGAATAACGTTACACTGAAAGGTACTGTAAACTCCTACTATCAAAGGGATGAAGCTGAACGGATAGCATGGAATGCACCCGGTGTGTTTATGGTGAAAAACGAATTAGCCATAGCGTTTAAAGATTAAAGCGGGCTAATTATCGCCGGCAGATGAGTTATTGACTATCACAATGCATGATACACACAAATAACCAGCGATTCGACTATTAGACCCTACCTAATCGGTCCAACTCATTCGTTCGTTCCAACAGAATTCTTTTACCGCAAAAATGTGTGAATTATGCAACTAAAACCCAAAGTTGTATAACATTTCGCGGAATACCTCCAGCTAACTTAGTACCATCCCTGAAACCGTAACAGACGGTTGAAAAATATTAAAAAATCGGGGGTTCGTATTTATGCAAAGCAAAAGTCTTTTATCCGCAGTACTGTTTTTCATCATATTCGGCACCGGTCTGGCGATTAGTTATTCCATGCATGACACGGCCAACCCAGCAGGAAGCATCGTTTTTGCGGCAGCTTCGTTTATCGTTGCCATTTTCATTTCATCATCGGTTAAAATAGCCGACCCCTGGGATAAGGCCGTCGTTCTCCGGCTGGGCAAATTTCAATCCTTACGGGGACCCGGGCTGTTTTTCATCATCCCGATCATCGATACCATCCCCTATTGGATTGACACCCGTGTCATCACCACCTCTTTTAAAGCGGAAAAAACATTGACCAAAGACACAGTGCCCGTTGACGTTGATGCCGTATTGTTTTGGAAAGTACTGGATCCGCAAAAGGCGGCATTGGAAGTAGCCGACTATATCAGCGCGATCAGTTGGGCCTCACAAACCGCATTGCGGGATGTGATCGGCAAAACCATGCTTTCGGATATGCTGGAGGGAAGAGATAAGATCAGCAGTGTACTGCAAAAAATTATAGATGAACGCACAGAACCCTGGGGTATAAATGTCAATTCGGTCGAAGTTAAGGATGTATTGATTCCGGCATCCCTCGAAAACGCTATGTCGATGCAGGCCCAGGCCGAAAGAGAGCGGCAGGCCCGTGTGATCCTTGGCGACTCGGAAAGGCAGGTGGCTGAGAAATTTGGTGAAGCGGCTTTAACCTACGCCAACAACCCGGTCGCCCTGCATTTACGGGCGATGAACATGCTGTACGAAGGTTTGAAGCAAAACTCCACTATCGTAATTGTACCGAGTTCGGCCGTTGATACCATGCAGTTAGGAGGTATGGCTGGCTTGACCGCTCTTACCATGGGTATTGGCCAGGATAAAGCCAACAAAGGAACTGAGACAATAAAAGAGGCTGAATAATATGATAAAGGTCACTTTTTTATGCAGCGTGTATCATACGCCGTTGAAGTTTTAAACACGAATTTTATTGCAGTTTAGGAGGACACGGATTAATATGGAACACAACGTTAATAGCTTAATTGGCTACAGTATAGGCGCGAAAGACGGCGTGATTGGTGAAGTGGAAGAGTTTTTCTTTGAGGATAATACCTGGGAAATACGTTACCTGATCGTAAAAACGGGACGTTGGCTTTCGGGCCGTAAAGTTCTGATGCCACCTTCCGCCTTGATAAAAGGCGCCTGGCAAAACGGCTTATTCCCCGTTAGTCTCACCAAAGAACAAGTAGTCGATAGTCCGGAGATTGACACCGACAAACCGGTATCGCGTCAGCAGGAAACTGAATTATATGGCCACTACGAATGGTTAAATTATTGGGGCAGCGGGTTTTATACCAATGGTTTACATGTTAAGACGCCTTTTCCTGTAATTGACCGGCAGGTAACGCGTGAGTCTGACCTGAACGATGAACAGGCAAACGACGATCTTCATTTGCGCAGCACCGACAGAGTAACCGGCTACCACATCCACGCTACCGACGGAGGTATTGGGCATGTGAACGATTTTATAATTGAAGATAAAAACTGGCACATTAAATTCATCGTGGTCGACACCCACAATTGGTTCGGCGGGGTAAAATTATTGATCCCTGTAAACCATGTCACAAAAATTGACTGGCTCGAATCCGGGATGTATTTAGATATTCCCATCGCTTCGGTGGAGAAAAGCAAGCCATTTATAGAGACTGATTACCAGCACCTGCAACTCCTTAAACCATAAAAAACGAAACGATACTGCCGGGACGGTATATGGAGTAGGTGGAGGAGCAAAAGAAGATACTTAGCCGTAATTATTCAATTCGGCATTAAAGAAAAAATTTAATTACTATAAATGTGAGTTTCATTTCCTTGTGAAATCTTACATAACTTTTTAAATAAGCTACATCTTTCACAGATTAGCAAAACGGAGAAAAATTACAATAATGAGCCTCCGGGCGCTTTGAATAGCCTTTTAACATAAAAAACAGCTGGACGATGACCC
>JABDGE010000126.1:9998-10114 GCA_013286235.1 Bacteroidota bacterium | reverse complement strand
GTCCAAGAACAGAAAGGACTATGGAAATTTTGTCGTAAACGGAATCTTTAAATAAAGCGGCAATTATTCCCATCATAATACCCAGTATGGAAGCAATAATAATGGCGGTAAATGCC
>JABDGE010000126.1:0-9988 GCA_013286235.1 Bacteroidota bacterium | reverse complement strand
GCAGAGCAGATGATATAATATCGCTTACTTTTTTCCTGGACTGGTATGAACGCCTTAAGTATGGAAACTTAACTACAAGCGTTCGGCTTTGTGTAAAACGAAATAGCTTCAACGTATGATTATATTTTTCGGGATCTAAATAAATATGGCTGGTAGTAATACTTTCATTATAAACAGATATGGGCGAAAGATCATTCACATATAGGAGAAAGCGGCTATATACAGGCTCATCCAAACCCATATCTTTATGAATAATATCCAATGATTTTTGATTTACCCGCTGTCCCATCATTAACCGGGCAGGGTCGCCGGGCAATACGTTGAACAATAAAAATACCAATACAAGTACACCAAACAATACTAAAAACCCATGCAATACTCGTTTGATAATAAAACCCAGCACGCTTAGTGGATATAATTTGCCGCTACTTCAGCGTATGATGGTATGGAATGATAATGCCACATAGCCTGCACTACTCCATTTTTAATTAAAACAAGTCCGGGGTCAGAGCGTATCATTGTTTGCAGGACGGTTCCATCGGTTTCGTAAAATGAATATGGAGGATGATATTGTTGTTGGTACAAAGCAATTTGATCGGCACCTGAGTTAGTAAGGCAAATAAACCCGACATGGTTTTTAATACAGTTAGCTGCAAGGGCATTTATTTTTTTCACTGTTTCTTTATCTATGCTTGTCTCTTCAATATTGTAGTATGCAAGCAAAAACTGGCTTCCGGGAATGCTAAGTAAGCTATCTGTTACATCCCTGTCTGTCAAAGTTGAAATGCTGAAATCTTTAATTTTTGGTTCTATCCCTTTTGAAACAGTCTCAGTTCTGCTTCCTATATAAGTCCAGTCATTTTGATAATTATCGGGAAATTTGTCAAACTCTTTGGTCACTCCGCTCTTCTTGTTTTTCAAAGTATAATAAAACTTATTTATATCGGGGGTTCCCTGCATGGCCTTCTTAATATCAGTGCCTATTTTATAAGGGCGGAAATCCAACATGGGTAAATAATTGTAGCAGTAGTAAGAGAAATAAGTGGAGCCTGCCAAAAAGAGAATTACTAATACGTTTTGAAATGCCCCTTTAAAGAGAGAAGTAATGTGTTTGTTTCCTATTACGAGAATGAATACAAACACCAGCAATACAATATTTTTCCAGAATGATTGCCAGGAAGTCATGGGTATGGCATCACCGAAACAACCGCATTCAAGTACTTTATTGTAATGGGCGGTATACCATGTCAGGAAGGTAAAAAACACTTCCATAAGGACAAGGAGAGTAAGCGTGAGCTTCTTTCTTGCACCCAACAGAATCATAAACCCGAGCGTCATTTCAACAATAGAGATGGTAAACGCTATGACGAAACTGAACTTATCTAACCAAAGCATGTTTAATGCATCAGTAGCAAAATACTCCTGTAGCTTAATGGTGAATCCTGCGGGGTCATCCGCCTTCACGAATCCTGAAAAAATAAAAAGTAAGCCTACCAGTATTTGTGAAAACTTAACGACCTTCTTCATGCTGTACCTTTTCAGTTAAACGTATTAAGGCAAATATAGCATAATTCATCACGTCGTAATAATTGGCATCAATACCTTCCGAGATAAGCGTTTGCCCTTTATGTTCTTCAATCTGTTTTATGCGCATTAGCTTCATCAGTATAAGGTCGGTGAGCGATGAAATACGCATTTCCCGCCAGGCTTCCCCATAATCGTGGTTTTTATCCTGCATCAACTGGCGTGCTTCATTTGCCTGCAAATCGAAAAGCTTTTCCACCTCATCACCGGGTATCTCGGTACGGGTGTCATCCTTCATATGCAATTGTATAAGCGCTATTACCGCATAGTTGAATATCCCTATAAAATCTCCGGTAATATCGTCCCCCACTTTCTGGGTTCCTTTTTCCTCAATGCTCCTTATTCGTTGCGCCTTTATAAATACCTGATCTGTAATAGAGGAAGTCCTGAGTATTCGCCAGGCAGTACCATAGTCATACATCTTCTTCATGAATATATCCTTTGCCGATTGAACAGCCGCATCAAATTGCCTGAGCGTTTTTGTCATACCTTCGCCTTTAAATAGTTTTCCAAAGATAATTGGTAGAGTAATTAGTCTTTACTTTACTTTTGAACACAAAACTAACAATTTCAAATTTATGAACAAAAAATCGGAAATACACATTACCGTTGAACTAAATGAAAACAATCTGCCTGTTAAAATGAACTGGACCTCATCGGAAAATAACGAGAGCGGAGATTGTAAATCCTTCTTCCTTGCCCTTTGGGATGAAAAAGCGCAATCATCTTTACATTTAAACCTCTGGACAAAGGATATGAATGTAGACGAAATGCGCCAGTTTATGCACCAAATGCTATTGAACCAAAGCGATACCCTGAAAAAAGCCACAGGCGATGAAGCGCTTGCCGGCACTTTATATGACTATAGCCATGAATATGCCATTAAAGCAGGAATTTTAAAACAGCCTACCAAGAGTTGAGGTATGTTCAAAAAGAAAATAGTTAATGACCCCATCTATGGTTTTATAACCATTCCCGACGGTATTATATTCAGACTTATTGAGCATCCCTGGTTTCAAAGACTGCGCAGGATTGAACAATTGGGAGTAACCCATTTGGTTTATCCGGGCGCTATTCATACACGCTTTCACCACACGCTGGGCGCTATGCACCTGATGCATAAAGCCATTGAAACGCTACGTTCCAAAGATGTTGAAATAACTGAAAAAGAAGAAGAAAGCGCTAAACTTGCCATACTATTACATGATATTGGCCACGGACCATTATCGCATAATTTAGAGCATAGCATAGTCCACCATATTTCGCATGAAGATATGTCATCTATCTTCATGGAAAAACTCAATAAAGAATTTAATGGTGAGTTATCGCTTGCCATGAAGATTTTTCGGAATAAGTATCATAAAAAGTTCCTGCATCAATTAGTATCAAGCCAGTTGGATGTGGACAGGCTAGATTATCTGACCCGCGATACCTTTTTTACCGGAGTATCGGAAGGGGTTGTAGGCTACGACCGTATTATAAATATGCTGAATGTGGCGGGAGGCAACTTAGTGGTGGAAGCTAAAGGTATCTATTCTATTGAAAAATTCATTATTGCAAGGCGCATTATGTATTGGCAGGTTTACCTGCACAAAACAGTGCTTTCAGCTATGGAATTAGTAGTAAATATTTTCGACAGGGCAAAAGAAGTAGCAGCCAATGGAGATGAACTATTCTGCACGCCTGCATTAAGGATGTTCATATACAATAACTTCAATAAGAAAGATTTTGAAAAAAACACTGACTTGGTTAATACCTTTGCCATGCTTGATGACCATGATATTATGAGTTGTATAAAAGTCTGGATTAACCACCCCGATTATGTTTTATCTACTCTTAGCGATTGGCTTATAAACCGCAGGCTTTATGTAACCCTTCTTCAAAAAGAGCCATTCAATCCGAATAAAATAAAACAGCTTGCTAAAAGCGCCAAAAGCAAATATGGGCTTACCGATAAGAATGTTTCTTATTTCGTTTTTTCGGGAGAAGTGGAAAATGCCATTTATAAGCATGATAAAATAACTGCCACAGGAGGCCATATTAACATACTTTATCCGGATGGAAAGATTAGTGATATCACCAAAGCATCTGACTATCCGGGCGCAGAGGAATTAGACAAGATTACGCACAAACACTTTTTATGCTACCCGAAAGGGCTGTAAAAATGTTGAATATGAAATGTTGAATTTTGAATAAGGGATAATCTTTCATTTGCTTTTTTTACTATTTTTGTCATAATAACGCAAGTTATTAGGTGAAATAAAGTCTAATTAAAAAACAACCAACAAAACGTATTACTATGAAAATCTTCAAATCATTAGCATTAGTAGCAGGAATGGCTTTTGTGACAGCCCATATTTCAGCTCAAGCCCCTGCTGCGGCACCTCCAGCTCCGGTTCAAGGCGTTCATGGAGCTCCAGATCCTGATCAAATGGCTCAAAGGCAGACCGCACAGGTAAAACAAAATGTTACCGGCATTACATCAGATCAGGAAAGCCAAATTTTGGCCGCTAATCAAGATTATGCCAAAGGCGTAGTAGCTGCCCGCAGTAATAATAATGGGGACAAATCAGCAATACATAGCCAAATACAATCCTTAAGAGAAGCGAGAGATGCAAAGTATAAAACCATACTTACCGCTGACCAATATGCCCAATATCAAAAAGCGGAAGCAGCGCACATGGGCGGGCATAAAGGTGGCGAAGGGAATCAATAGTATTTAAAGTAAACTAATTTCTATAGAAAGTCCTGTCTTACAGGACTTTTTTATTTTACATGCATGAGAAGTAGCATTTATGTAAGTGAGGAACCTCATGGATTAATTACCTTGCACAAGTATTTTTGTTATTCAGGTAACATTATTTAACAAAGGATATATTTTACTATTATCGTCTAATAACCTAAAGAAACCCCAAAATAAGTATTTATGAAACCCCTTATTTATTCAATCGCTTTAGTGGGCCTGACACTTACAGGAGTAAAAGCCCAACAGGTTAGCACTCATACACCCTGGACAAAAGAAGATTCCGCCGCTATAAATGCCTTGGCGCTCTACCCCGATTCTGTCCGTGTGGAAATATTTACAGCATGTGAATACCCTGCTATTATTGTTAACGTAGCAAGCCTGCAAAAAAACTCAAGTGCAGCATTTGCTGATTTGGTGAGCATCTATTCAAAAACCAAACAGGAAGATGTATGGAACCTGAGCCGATATCCAAACCTTATTTCGAGATTGGTAGCCGGTGGAAAAAAATCAAAGGAAGATATTGAAACCATCCTTACCGATTACCCGGCTGAAATACATGCTGCCGCCTTAAAATATGGTAGAGATGAATATGACTTGCTCAAAAAAGTAGATGACCTTCAAAATCAAACCAACCAACAATTCAGCAGTATTATTTCTTCTTATCCTACCGATGTGCAAAAAACATTTACCGACCTGCTTCAGTTGCCGGAAGTGATGAGCTTATTAAATGACCACTTAAGCCTTTCTGTACGTGTTGGCGACCACTATAAACGAGATCCTCAATGGGTAATGCATAAAAGCGATTCAACGGCCACTGCGGAAGCCACTATAAATGCCGCACAACTAGCCGACTGGAAACAAAGCCTTCAACAAGATTCGGGCGCTCAAAGCGAACTTAAATCTGCCGCTAATGAATATGCAACCGATAACGGCTATAATCAAAGTGATGTAGATGCACCTATGGATTCCAGTCAGGTAACAAATACTTCTGTTTACCCCTACTCCTACTGGTTTGGATATCCAACATGGTATCCATACTCCTATTGGTATCCCTATCCTTATTGGTATGACTGGGGCTTTTATTACGGACCTTATGGTAACATGGTGGTATTTGGCTTTCCTTCTTTTTATTTTACCAACTGGTATTTCTATTATCCTAACCACTGGCACAGATATCCGCATTTAGGTTCTGCTTACATTCATCATTATTATGGACCACATAGATATAGGTCAAATACCCTGAGCAGGCAAGTAGTGCATAATTGGGTACAGGCTAACCGAAAATATTTACCCGCCGGTTTTATTAAGAACGACGCTGAAAGAGTGGCTACATTGAGGCAGTATGGAGCACTGAATGAAAAAGCAACAAATAAAGATGGTACCATTAATACAAAAGCCCGAGACGAAGAGTTTGCAAAAAGCCCGGATAAGTATCCTGCGTTGAATAACCATCCGGAACAAGCTAAACTTCCGGAAGAAAAACAAGCTTCCGATATAAGAGTTCCCTTTACAAGACAACCGGTTGTAAACCCACAAAGAATACAACCTCAAACAGCGACACCACAAGAATCTCAATCGCAAAGAATTCAACCAAGAAGCGCGCCTCAGCCAACCTATAACTATAACACTATACAAAGGGCCCAATCTTATCATAGTGGCAGTTGGCAACAAGCGCAACCAACATATCACCCTGCGCCACAACAATCGGCACCGGCACCTGCAAGGAGTTTCGGCGGAGGCGGAGGAGCTGCTCATAGCAGTGGTGGTGGCGGCAGAAGGTAAACACAGTAGCAATCAGTTAACCACCTATTCATTCAGCATTTTGCGGATGGATAGGTGGTTTTTTATTAAATATCCGGTAATTTGTACCTTTGAGTTTTAATAACCGAATATGAAATTTTTAAAATGGCTTGGCTATATATTACTAACCCTGTTAATAGCCATTAATTTGATTATTATAATTCCGGGTAGGTTTTATATTTATAAAGCCATTGCCAACACCTACCTTAAGGGCAGATCAGGGCCAAGTATTGATGAATACGGAATTTTTCCGGACAGAGTAGTTAAAACAGGTACAGCAAAGCCTTGGGCTATATCAAAAAATTATAATAAAGCATCCATTCCAAAGGAATATGTTGAGCAGATAGCAAATTATCAAACAGAGGCCTTTATTATTATTAAAAACGATTCCTTATACTACGAACAGTACTGGGATGGTTATTCCGATACATCTCATACCAATTCCTTTTCCATGGCTAAAAGTATAGTTAGTATACTTACAGGCCTTGCCATACAGGAGGGTAAAATAAAAAGCATTGATGAGCATGTATATGATTTCATTCCTTCATTCAAAAATGGCATGGATAGTTTGCTAACTATTAAAGATTTACTGACTATGAGCTCCGGCATGAGCTATGTAGAAAGCTATACCAATCCTTTTGATTACCCTGCCCAAGCCTATTATGGTGATAATATTGTTGCCAATACCTTAAAATATAAAGTAGTAACTGAACCCGGCAAAGAGTTTATTTACCAAAGTGGCAACTCAACACTGTTGGGATATATTGTAACTGTTGCAACTGGTAAAACACTGAGCGACTATGCTTCCGAAAAACTATGGCAACCTTTAGGGGCTGAATATCCTGCTTTTTGGAGTATTGACCAAAAGGGTGGAATGGAAAAAGCTTACTGTTGCTTTAATTCCAATGCCCGCGATTTTGCAAGGCTAGGACAACTATACCTTGACTCTGGAAAATGGGGCGGCAAGCAATTATTGCCTCAGGATTATGTATTGGCCTCCATGAAACCGGCCCTATCGGAACACTATGGATACAACTGGTGGATCTTAAATTGCGATGGACACGATATACCCTATTGCCGTGGAATACTTGGGCAATATATATTCGTAATTCGTGACAAAAACATGGTAGTAGTAAGACTTGGCAAAAAGCGCGGACCGGTTGATAATAATGTTCCAAGCGACGCGCTTATTTATTTAAAGGCCGCATTCGAAATGGGGCGATAAATGAATATTGAATAATTGGCCATTGGTGACGGATAAGGAATATGACCAGCACTAAACATATCGTAATTATCGGAGGTGGATTTTGTGGTATGATGACTGCTGTCCATTTAATAAGGGACGCTAAATACCCTTTAAAAATAACACTTATCCATTCAGGAACTCCTTTTATACGTGGAGTTGCATACAACGCCTATTCCTCCAAACACTTGTTAAATGTAGCTTCCGGCAACATGAGCGCTTTTCCGGACGATATGGAGCATTTTACCAATTGGCTCCGCATAAAAAAAGAATATACCAATTATGAAAAAAAATTATTGGCAGAAACTTTTATACCCAGAAACATTTATGGTGAATATTTGGGAAACATTTGGGAAACTATCCTCGCAGCAAAAAACGGCACTGTAGAATTAACTATTCTTGATGATTATGCAAATGATATAGAACTGTTGGAGCATAATAAAGCAAAAATATTTCTAAAAAAAGATTTACCTTTTATTGCCGACTATGTAGTATTAGCAACTGGCAATTCCCTGCCACGCAACCCGCCTATTGCCAACATGGCATATTACTCAAGTCCTACTTATTTTCAAAACCCCTGGAATATTAATTCTGTAAGCCATTTAAAACCTGATGGCGATGTATTAATTATTGGCAATGGGCTCACTATGGTAGATACCGTTATTGGTTTACTTGAGCAAAAATTTCAGCATAAAATATATTCCGTTTCTACAAATGGGTCTATAATACTTCCCCACCGACACTTTGGAATTACCTACAACGACTTAGTGGAAGAGCTTCCGGGTAATTTTGAGCTTACCAAACTAGTTAGTTTAATTAACAAACATATAAAAAAGCTACGGAAACTTGGTATAAGCGCTGGCCCTGTAATTGATTCTCTGCGACCATACAGCCAAAGGATATGGCAATCATTTACCCCGGAAGAAAAGAAAAAATTTCTTTCAAGGTTCAGGCACATGTGGGGAGTAGCCCGTCATCGCCTGCCTGTTTTTATTTATGATATTGTTGAAAAACTCAGAGTACAAGGAAAATTAGAAACTTATAAAGGAAAACTGATAAACATTACCGAGAAAGGAAATGAAGTTATGGTAACATTCCATAATACAAAAAAATGGTGTACCGAAACACTTCCGGTACAAAGAGTGATAAATTGTACAGGGCCTGAAACAAGTATTTACAGAAACTTAAATCAGCTATTGCTGAAGCTTGCCGAAAAAGCAATCATTTCGCCTGACCTTCTTGAACTTGGTATTAATGCAGATCCTTCATCCTATAATATTCTTACTCCCGAAGGTGAAAAACATCCTAATCTTTTCACGTTGGGCACTAACCTGAAAGGGGTGCTATGGGAAACTATTTCTGTGCCTGAACTCAGAGTTCAATGTGAGCAGTTATCTAAGGTATTATTACAAGCTTGCAAACAGGATTAGTTCGATAAAAAAAGTCCGCTTTTAGCGGACTTTAAATTTTATAGTATTACCAATTTGCTTACTTTAAAAGAGTTACTCTTCCTATATATACATGTTGATGCTTTCGCCAATCGGTAGCCAGTATTCTATATACATAAACATCTTCTTGTGAAACGGTAGTACCTCCATGCACTGTTCCATCCCATCCTTTGTTTATATCATTACTATGGAACAGCTGTTCACCCCAACGGTCGAAAATGTACATTTCAAAATCTTTTACATACACTCCCTTGGCGGTAAATATATCATCCATTCCATCGCCATTGGGCGTAAATGCATTGGGAATATACAGAGTAAATATAGGGTCGATAATTAAGCAGTTGGTTACGGTATCGGTACATCCCCTGCGATCCATTACAGCCAGCCTTACGCAATAGGTTCCTGTATCCTGATATGTGTGCATGGTATTTTGGGTGGTACCCACTGAATCCAAGTTATCGCCATATATCCAGGTCCAGTAGGCTAGTCCTCTGTTTACAAGCGGATCCGTTGTTTGGTCGGT
Organism: Bacteroidota bacterium; assembly: GCA_013286235.1. Taxonomy (GTDB): domain Bacteria; phylum Bacteroidota; class Bacteroidia; order Sphingobacteriales; family Sphingobacteriaceae; genus Mucilaginibacter. Next base: position 644 of record JABDGE010000126.1, on the reverse strand, counting down.
AAAGTGGATAGTAGGGGATAAAATATCCGTTGGTTGTGGATTAATAGCAAAAGCGCCGTCCGGAAGGCCAAACACATGTATCAGGTTTATTTTTCTCCGCGTGGCGCTGCAACCGCTGTCAGAAGTAACGGTAAGAGTGACTGTATAATAACCGCTGTCTTTATAACAGTATATAGGGTGATTGGTTTTTAAAGCAGTGTCGCCATTTCCAAATGACCATGAATAGGATGACTGGCCACTCACAGATGAATTATTATAGAACTGGATGCAAAGCGGTTTACAGCCCTGATAAATATCAGCAGCAAAATCAACAAAAGGCAACGGATTTATTTGAACCGTTCCACTGGCAGTTGCAGAGGCGCCGCAGTTATCAACTACAGTTACCGTGTAGGTTGTAGTTACAGAAGGTGTTACCGTAATGCAAGGAGTTGTATAATTTCCGGGTTGCCAGGTATACGCATATGTACCTCCGGTACCTCCAGTTACCTTACCACAAAGAGTAACCGGTACATACCGACAAACGGAGGCCTGTCCAGTAACTGTAACATATACAGGAGGCCCAAAATCAATACTAATTTGCCCCGTTGTTGTACAACCGTTAGCATCGGTAATTGTTACCGAATAAGTTTGTGGGGTAGCAGGTG
>JABDGE010000125.1:7023-10299 GCA_013286235.1 Bacteroidota bacterium | reverse complement strand
AAATGCGACTATTGTAAAAAAGGCATGTATTCGCATTGCGAAAAAGGCGGCTGGATTTTGGGCTATATGATAGACGGATGCCAGGCTGAATATGTACGCATACCCTATGCGGATAACAGTCTTTATCCCATCCCGGCCGGCGCCGATGAAGAGGCACTGGTGATGCTGAGTGATATTTTACCCACCGGTTTTGAATGTGGTGTTTTAAACGGGCAGGTGAAACCCGGTGATACCATTGCCATAGTAGGGGCCGGTCCAGTTGGAATGGCTGCCTTATTAACTTCCCAATTTTATACGCCTGCAGAGATCATTGTAATTGACCAGGATGATAACCGCCTGGCAGTTGCCAAAACCTTTGGGGCAACATATACCATTAACAGCGCCAAAGAAAATGCCATTGAAAAAGTAATGACGCTTACCAATAATAAGGGCGTCGACACCGCGATTGAAGCCGTAGGCATACCCCCGACGTTTGAATTGTGTGAAGAAATTATTTCAGCAGGCGGCCATATTGCCAATATCGGTGTGCACGGTAAAAGCGTGGAGCTTCACCTCGAAAAGCTTTGGGACCGGAACATATCCATCACAACCCGCCTGGTAGACACCGTTACCACGCCAATGTTGTTCAAAACGGTTCAATCTAAGAAAATAGAACCGAAGAAATTGATCACCCATCGTTTCAAACTGGACGACATGATAGCGGCCTATGACACGTTTGAGCATGCTGCACGGGAAAAAGCACTTAAAGTATTACTTGAAAATTAAACCCCAATAAAAACCAATCCTATGAAAAATAACATCAAAAAAATGGGAGTGCTCATCGCGCTCTTAACCCTTAGCTTTTATCAGCTAAAAGCGCAATCGGTGTACAAACTGACTGACTCGAAAGATATCGTCATGAAGTTATCCGGCACGTCCACTTTACATAAATGGGATATGACTGCCACCGTTTTTACGGGCCAGGCATCGTTCGTGTTTAAGCCGGGCAGTGAAACCGGCCTTACCTCACTTAAATCCCTCACGTTCGTGTTAGCCGATGCCAATCTGAGCAGTGGTGAAAGCGGCCTGGATAAAAACGCTTACAAAGCGCTAAAAGCCACGCAGTTTAAAAACATTGTTTATAAGCTCACATCAGCCACCGTGTCGCCTCAAAGCGCGACTAAATACCTGTTAAAAACGAATGGTAATCTTACCGTAGCAGGGGTTACCAAACCGGTAACAATGGATGTTTTGTGCGTGGTAAGCGCCGATGGCGCAATTACTTGCACCGGCACATACCAGTTGAACATGACCGACTACGCCGTGAAACCGCCAACATTTATGCTGGGCGCAATGAAAACGGGCGATGCGGTTACGCTCGCATTTACCATGATCTATAAAAAAACAACTGCTCAATTAGCTAAATTATGAAAATCAAACTGATACTGCTGCTTTGCGTGATCGCAACGGCCGCAAATGCACAGGAATCCATGCAATTTTTTCGCCCGAACGATCAGCTCGGTGTGAATGTTTTCGAAACCTCGAAAGCGGATACCACACCATTTAAGGGGTTTAAAGTAAAGGTTGGCGGCAACTTTGAAATGGAGTTCCAGGGTTTACGGAATTTTAACACGGCCACGCCCGTGACAGAAACAGGTTATACAGGTAACGTTACCAGCCTGGAAAAGCTGACAAACGGATTCGACCTGCCGATGGCCAACCTGAGTATTGATGCCCAGTTAGCTGATGGCATCCGCATGAACCTGACCATTTATCTTGCCACCCGGCACCATGAGGATACCTGGGTAAAGGGCGGGTATATTCAATTTGATAAACTGCTATTCCTGCATAGTGACCTGGTCGATCAAATCATGAAAAGCGTGACGATCAAAATAGGCCAGAATGACATCGATTATGGCGATCAACATTACCGGAGATCGGATGGTGGCAATACCATGTATAATCCCTTTATTGAAAACTATATTATGGACGAATTCGCTACCGAAATTGGCGCCGAAGTTTATTACCACAGCAAATCCGGGTTGTTCATAATGGGCGGGCTATCTAATGGGGAACTAGACCCAACTGTCATTTCCGCTACAAAGATCGATTCGGCAACGGGACAGCCCAATAGCTACAACATTGCGCTGCACGGAAAAATTGGTTTTGATAAGCAGCTGACCCCCGACTTCCGCTTCAGGCTGACCGGGTCGTTTTATTCGGTCAACAGCGATAACAGCAATACGCTTTTTGGCGGTGACCGTACCGGCTCCCATTATTTTGATGTGATGGAGAACGCAGCCATTGCAAAAGGCACAACGATAAGTGATGAAAATGACTACAGTGCCTTTTCAGGAAGGCTGAACCCGGGGTTCAGCGAGGAAGTGCATACCTATATGGGCAACCTGTTTTTGAAATACAAAGGGCTTGAATTTTTTGGAACAGCCGAAGACGCGCATGGCCGGGCAATAACCGAGTTCACAAACCGCCAGGCAATTCAATATGCTGCTGACTTAATTTATCGTTTCCCCGAGGATAAACAGAATTTCTGGATCGGCTATCGTTACAACACCGTAACCGCCTTATTGCAGGGCTACACTTCTAATATTACGGTTAACCGCGAAGCCGCATCGGCAGGCTGGTTTATCACCAAAAACATCATGGCCAAGGCTGAATATGTAAATCAGAACTACGAGGGATATCCCGCTAATAATATCTTAAACGGCGGAAATTTTCACGGGGTTGTATTGGAAGCTGCCATCGGGTTTTAAATAATTAATTGGTACACCCAATGAAAAAAATACTGACCACAGGGTTAATAGCCGGCTGCATACTGTTTATATTGAGTTACGGCGGGCTATTCCTTGCTGTCAGGTTTTTTCCCGCCCTGTTTGTGGCATATAACAACCCCCTGTTTAACTCCGACGGCAGCAGGGATATCCTTTTCTATATGCATGCCTTTATCATCAGTTTTGCCTTATCCTGGTTTTGGGACAGGTTTAAACCATTGTTCAAAGGCGGCTTTATGACGAGGGGGCTGGAGTTCGGATTGGTTTATGCCGTCATTGCATTGGTTCCGGTGATGTGGATTTCCTTTAGTTCCCTGGATATCACCGTCGCAACCGTACTATCCTGGCTTTTGTATGGAACTATCCAAGCCATCATTGCAGGGGTTGTTTTTGCCAAAGTTAATCCCTGATGAAAAGCAAGAATGTTTTATGGATAAGTCTGCTGTTCTTTTCCAGCCCCGGTGTTTATGTGTACCCAAACGGAAACATCAGCCTGAACGGGCAAGGC
>JABDGE010000125.1:2938-7013 GCA_013286235.1 Bacteroidota bacterium | reverse complement strand
TTTGTAGTACCACACAGATCGGATGGCGGTAATAAAGTTCAAAGATGGGTGATCAGCAAAAGCAGTAGCCTGAGCGTTAACGGAACTACAAATGTGAATAAATTTTCATGTGTAATTCCAAATTACGACAAGGTCGATACGCTTTCATTAAGCACCGGCAAAATCGGTCACGGAGTTGACCTTTCAGGCAGCATCGGGCTTAGCATCAGTGCCTTTGATTGCCATAATTCAGGCATGACGAAACAATTGCAAAAGACATTGGACGAAAAACAGTTCCCGCTGCTCCGCATCAAGTTCTTGTCCTTAAACCAAATGCCAATTTTAACGGCAAGGCCCGAAGCTATAACCGGTCAGGTTGAAATTGAGCTCGCCGGCGTGAGCAAACGTTTTGAAGTAAATTATCAAATTACACAGAACGATCAAAAAAGTATCCATCTATTGGGAACCAGGGAGATCAATTTCTCTGACTTTAACCTTGTGCCCCCAAGAAAATTGGGCGGAATGATACAAACGAAAGACCAGCTCAACGTCGACTTTACCCTGATCATGAAGGCGATGGATTGAGTGGTTAGTTTGGCTTTTTTGATAGGGTCAACATTGGATCAACGTCCGCAAACATTTATTTTATCATTTAGTCCGGTCCTGCTCGTCCTCTGCGCCAATATCGTGGTTGCGCTTACGGATGTTAGCCGATTTGCCAAAGCTGTATTGAAAGCTCACACCCGCCAGCGAAGTGTCGCTTTGTTGTGTTGCAAAGTTGGAAACGTTGGCTATCCCAATGGATCTGCTGTTAAATATTAAGTTGCGGAACAGGTTGTCGGCGCGTAAACGGATCGAGCCGTTGCCGTTAAATAGCTTTCGTTGCAGCGCGAGGCCATAGCCCCAGGAAGCCCCAGCAATCGTTTGCCCGCCATGAAAGGGCCCATGATAACTGCCGTTAACCTCGGCGCTCCAGTTCTTATCCAGGTGAAATTCGTTGAAAAGTTCCACCTCACCGGTAGTAACCGCATCATTAATAAAAGTGCCGTAACCTTCACCTTTATTCAGGAGATGAAAGAATAGTCCGCTGGCATTGATATCCCATCCGTTTACAGGCGTTACATTGACATCCGCATGCAGGTTAAAAGAGTTGTTTGTCGCGAAGTTTTCGGGCCGGGTAATAAAAATATCGCCTGCTAAACCGGTTATGCGATAGATATCGTTATTGCTGTTGATGTAAGCAAATGATATATCAAAAAACTGCTTGTACGCATAGCTCAGCTGGTATATTTCGTAAAAATTCGGGTTTAAATAAGGGTTGCCGGCGGTGCGGGTATATTGATTTTGATAAGCAAGATAAGGATTAAGCTGCTGGTAATTGGGACGGTGCAGCCTGCGGCTGTACATGAAACCGAGGGTGCTGTTTCCGGCGGTGTCAAGCTTATAGGAAAGGTAAAAGCTCGGGAACAGGCTGTAGTAGTTTTTTGTGAACGTAGAATCAGGTATAGCCGGGTTGCTAAGCTGGTGGCCGTCGTCTCGCGTGTTTTCCAGCCGCAGGCCACCCTTTATCCCCCAGCGTTTCCATTGCTTTTGCGCGCTCATATAGGCGGCATTGATATTTTCCTGGTAAACAAAATGGTCGCTTAGGGTATAATCAGGTACAAACGCACCGTCTTCGTTATTAAACCATTGGTCATTATTGCCGGTAGTCACCCAGCTTGATTTCAGGCCGGCTTCAAACTGCGCGCCTGTCCCAAGCGGCAGCGTATAGTCCGACTTTACGGAATAGATCTGGATAGTCGACGGCAATTGGTATTGCATCTGGCTCGTTCCTGTTTCATCTGTATTGATGGTCAGTTCATCGTCGCTGGTATGATATTGGATATGGTCCAGGTCGGCGCTGAGGGATTGCCCGTTTTCGTCGAGCTGGTGCTGAAAATTGAGGCTAATGCCGCCATTGTACCAGTGTGGTCCGCTGTTGGTATAGCCACTCGTGGCGGTGTCTGCCCCTGTTGCAGGATATTGCTGCATGCTGTTGAATACAGTCCTGCCGGATGTGGGCCTTAAACCCCCTAAAAGCACCAGGCCTATGGTGGTATTTGGTGTGGCAAAATAATCCAGCCCTGCGCGCATGTTCAACCCATTGGATAGGTACGAATAACGGCTATCCACCAGCAAGTTAGATGCGATGGTCCCATCAGGCTGAAAAAAAGTCCTGTTGCTGTTGTTTTGTGTAAAATTCGCATCGCGGGACCAGGAAATATTGGCAAACGCATTGAACTTGCCGCTACGGTAATTCATATTCAGCGCGTCATTTGAGCGTATATATTCACCGGCATTAAATCCTGCGCTAACGTTACCGTTGAGCCCTGCCGCCCTGTTCTTTTTAAGTTTGATGTTAATAATGGCGCTTCCCGCCGCATCGTATCTGGCCGGCGGGTTGGTCATCAGCTCGATCTTGTCGAGCAACCCGCCCGGCAGAGAGCGCAGGTAGGCTGCAAGATCCTGTGCTGACAGGTACGTCGGCTTGTCGTCGATTAATACCAATACGCCGCCTTGCCCGTTCAGGCTGATGTTTCCGTTTGGGTACACATAAACACCGGGGCTTTTTCCCAATACTTCCAGGGCGTTACTGTCCGCAGCCGAAATCATGGCGTCTACATTAACTGTCGTGCGGTCGATGCTATGTTCAACCAGCGGTTTTGAAGCGGTAATCACCACTTCTTTAAGCGATTTGCCCGCAACTTGCAAAACAATAACCGGGAGGATGATAACAATGCGGGTGGTATCGATCGTTAGCTGCAGGCTTTTGTAAGGCCGGTAGCCGATGGCGGAACAGGCCAGTAAATAGCGGCCCGGGTTGACATTTGTAAACGAAAATTTTCCACTGCTGCTGCTTGCGGTGTATAGCTTTACGGTGGTGTCCTTCAATTCCTGCAAAGCCACAGTGACACCGGGAACGGCCGTCCCGTTTGCCTCGGTGATATTGCCGCTGATCTTTCCTTTTTGAACTTGTGCCGAAGTCCTATTCGCCAGCATGATGAATAACATAAAACCACAGAAGATTTTCATTTTCGGGCATTTAATAGGCTCAAATATGCCTGCGATCAGGAAGGGTGCCAATAATTTGGGGCAGACAGGGGCTAAACCGGGTTAGACAATGGGCATTCCATGACCAATCACTTGTCATGCATGGCGGCGCGTTCGTCATGTCTGGCGGCTATTCCGTCCGTTTTATTTTCTATTTGCCGGGAATTTGTGACCTTTATCAGCAATGGGAAAAACCGGGTTGCATTTTTTATTGAGCGCAGGGCTGTTGGTAACACTGGTCCTGGGCTACTATTACTACCGGGGCTTTCCGCTCGAAACAGGCGCATGGATCACGGTGCTCAGCTTCCCCGTTTTGCTGGGCTGTATCTATACCGGCAGGGCATTGTGCAACCGGTGGTTTTCGCAAAGCAGGCGGGTTTGGTATTTACTTTATTTTATCCCTTGCCTTGCTCTCATCCTGGTGCTTTGGTATTTCCTGGTGCGGTATAGTCTCAACCTGCCGAACCTCGGTTTCGTGGAGCTTACTGTAGCTTACAGCCCCGTTTTTATACTCGGGCTGCTTGCCGGTTTTTTGATCAAGTTCATTCGCAATTACACGCAAAAGCAGCTGAACGATGCCCGGGCGCAAACGGTGCAGAAGGAAAATGAATTGCACCAACTGCATTCGCAGCTCAGTCCGCATTTTTTGTTCAATACGCTTAACAATATGTATGGGATTGCCATCGCCGATCATCAGCGCATCCCCAAACTGCTGCTCAAACTGTCGGATCTGCTGCGTTATTCTCTGTACGAAACCAGCCAGCCCTTCGTGTCGCTAAAGGACGAGCTGGCCTATATCCGGAATTATATCGAATTCGAAAAAATGCGTATGAGCGACCGGCTCATCCTCATCGATCATATTGAAGAACCCCATGCTTCCGTACGTATTGCTCCGATGATGCTGATCGTTTTTATTGAGAATACCTTTAAACATTCAAAAAATACGCTGAACAGGATGTCGCCTGCATGCAGTTGCAGGCTGATATCGATCATCACCTTTTCGGTC
>JABDGE010000125.1:0-2928 GCA_013286235.1 Bacteroidota bacterium | reverse complement strand
AAAAGGTGATGATCGATATCAGCCTGCAACTGCATGCAGGCGACATCCTGTTCAGCGTCAGCAACTCATGCAACGCCGACACCCAACAGAACGGACTGGTAAATGGTCACTCGGGCCTTGGACTGGCAAATGCGGAAAAGCGGCTGGAACTATTGTATGGTAAAGACTACCGGCTCAAAACTTTTGTCAGTAATGGAAAATATGTTGTAGAGCTTGAACTAAAAACGATGTGAACGCATGAAGATGAAATGCCTTATTGTCGATGACGAACCCATTGCCCGCGATATATTGCGCCGGTATTGCGCCGAACTGCCGGAACTGGAGGTAGTAGGGGAGTGCGGCAACGCGCTCGATGCCCGTAAGATCCTGCTCAAAGAAAAGATCGATGTGCTGTTCCTCGATGTCAACATGCCCGTAATAGACGGCCTGGCTTTCCTTGGCACGTTGAAGGACGCGCCGCAAGTGATCTTTACAACCGCCTATAAAGAATACGCAGCCAATGCCTTCGACCTTGCCGCCTGCGACTACCTTCTGAAGCCTTTTTCATTCGAACGGTTAATAGTAGCCGTGGATAAAGCGTTGGCAAAGCAAACACGCGCTGTCGTCCGGTTAAAAGAAGACGCCATTTTTATCCGCATTGAAAACAAGATCATTCGCCTCGACCTGCACGACTGGCTCTACGCCGAAGCACAAGGCAATTACACCAAAATCGTCAACACCAATGGCGTTTTAATGCCCTACCTCTCTTTTTCAGCCTTCGAAGCCATGCTGCCGCCCAAACACTGTCTTCGCGTACACCGTTCATACCTCGTCAATAAAAACAAGATCAGCAGTATTGAAGGTAACCGCTTGCTTATCGGCCAACAGGAGATCCCTATCGGGAGTTATTACCGGAATAGCTTTTTGAAAGGGCTGAGGTTGAAGGGAGAATAACCGCTGCCATTTTCAGCGTTTACTTACGTGGAAGGGTCTGTCTTTTAAAAAAATTTGCAAATCAAAATTATATTGGTAAGTTTGCACTAACGGTTAGTGATAACTAACTATTAGAAGCCAAATGATTGCAGCAAAACAATATGACCTTGCCTTGAATGCCCTGGGCGACCCCACGCGGCGGGCCATCTTTGAGAAGCTGGAAAAAGGGCCTTTATCGGTGGTGCATATCGCCGAGGGGCTTTCGGTAACCAGGCCCGCGGTTTCCCAGCACCTGAAAGTGCTGCGCGAGGCAAAGCTGATCTCGATGGAACAACAGGGCACCCGAAGCATTTACAGCATCGACCCCGAAGGCCTGCAGGTCGTCCGCGCCTACCTCGACCGTTTCTGGGACGAGGCGCTCCATAACTTCAAAACACTGGCCGAAAAAACAGAAATCGAAAACCAAAAATAGAATGGAAACAATGACCCTCACAACAATTAAAAAAGAGGTGCTGGTGAAAGCCTCTCAACAGACAGCGTTTAATGTATTTACGCAAAAAATGGATGCCTGGTGGCCAAGGACGCACCATGTGGGCAACACCCCGATGGTGGAATCGGTACTTGAACAAAAGCCCGGCGGCCGCTGGTATTCGCGGCACGAAGACGGATCTGAGGTAAACGTTGGCTACATATCAACCTGGGACCCTTTTGGGCAAGTGGTGCTGATCTGGCAGATCGACGGGAATTTTAAATGCGACCCGGAACTGGTGACCGAAGTTGAGGTGAATTTTATCCCGGATGGCCCCGGAACCACCCGTGTTACACTTGAACACCGCGACTTGCAAAAACTGGCCGGCGGCGCCAAAAATGTGGAAGCCATGGACGACGGCTGGGGCATGATCATGGAACTGTATAAAGGAGTGGCCGATGAGTCCTAAGTTATTGCTTCGTATCGCGGCAATTTTGATGTTGCTGCATACCATCGGGCATACAATCGGCGCGCTTACCTCCTCGGAGCCGCCTAATGCGAGGGTCGGTTTGGTGATCAAAGGCATGGAGACCGAACATTTCGACTTTATGGGACGGACGACTACGCTGGCACAGTTTTATAACGGCTACGGCATCATCATGATCTTCGTACTGCTGCTCATCAGCCTACAGTTATGGCTGCTGGCATCGGCTCTCAATAAAAGCATTATCATAACTTTTGGTGTCTTCCTGCTCATCATGGCCTTTTGCGAATATATTTATTTCTTCCCGTTTGCGTCGCTGATCAGCCTGTTGGCTGGAATTGCGACCTTATTCGCTTATTATAAAATAAAGGTAAATTCACAAAAAACCACGCATGGCTGATATCAGGCACCAGGTTAAAATCCTGGCGGATCAACAAAAAACATACACCGCGTTAACCACCGCCGAAGGCATCCGCAACTGGTGGACGGACAATGCCGACCTGGACGAGCAGGTTGGCGGTACCGGTATTTTTCGTTTTCATTATGACCACACGGTCGAGACGATTGTCCGCATCGTCAGCCTACAGCAACCCGTATTGGTTTGCTGGGCCGTAACTTCGTCGTTCCGGCCAGAGCAGGATGGCACCGTCATCCGTTTTGAACTTCGGCCGGAAGGCAGCTGTACCCTGGTGGATTTCAGCCATACCGGTTTTGTCGCGGCCGACGAAACCTTTGACCTGATGAACAAGGGTTGGGCTTATTACCTTGTAAGCCTGAAAAGGTACCTCGAAACCGGAAAGGGGGCGCCGAGCCCGCATATTGATTTTAGTATTATGGAGGATAATAGCTGAGGGTGGCGCCACGACGGGAGGGGCAGTCGCGTTTGCGCTTACGGCTTGATGTCAGAACAGCACCAGGGTGGAGTATGCGGATCCCATAAAAGTTTTAGATAGAGTTTACCCCGAATGATCATGCAAAAGCTTCCATTTAGTTGAGCGACGAACAAATACGAGAGAAAAAGAACCATTCCGTTCCGGTAGTTTATCCGTTGCCTTCAATTTAA
>JABDGE010000124.1:8599-10331 GCA_013286235.1 Bacteroidota bacterium | reverse complement strand
TTGCACTTGGGTAATATATTATCGTTTGCCATTACAACCGCTCTTGCCCAAAAAACGGGCGCGAAAGTGTTGTTAAGGATAGACGACCTGGACCAGGCCAGGGCTAACGAAGTTTATATCCGGGATATTTTCGATACGCTGAATTTTTTGGATATTCCCTGGGATGAAGGGCCAAAAAGTCCGGAGGAGTTTGAAAAAAACTATTCCCAAAAGCACCGGATGGGTCTTTATTCAGCTATACTTCAGCAACTGGCAGATGAAGATCAAGTTTATTCCTGTCTGTGTTCGCGCAAAAAGATCGCTTCCGTGGGTACCTGTTCCTGCATGTCGCTGCAAATCCCTTTGGACGCTGAAAACGCAAGTTGGCGGCTCAAAACAAGCCACGACCGTACGCTGTCCGTTAAAACCTGCGATGGCTTGATTTTACAGGCCGTTCTTCCCCCGGAAATGAAAGATTTTATTGTCAAAAAGAAAGATGGGTTTCCATCATACCAGCTCACTTCTCTTATAGACGACCTTTTTTATGCGGTTGACCTTGCAGTTCGGGGTGATGATCTTTGGCCTTCAACGCTCGCACAAACAGAACTCTCGTTTGCAATAAAGCGGGCAGGATTCAGAGAAATTCGTTTCTTCCATCATCCGCTGGTACTATCCGAATCAGGCGATAAGCTTTCAAAATCAGCCGGCGCTACTTCTATTAATTATTTACGTCAACATGGGCACAGCCCGGAGGATATATGGTCGTTGGTTGGAAAAACCTCGGGAATTAACGATCAGGTATCCACCCGCACTCAATTTACCGAAGCTTGGCTGAGGTGTCTTTAGGCATCTACCTCAACACCGTGACGTAGCCGGATAATACCTCGCCATTGAAATGTGTATTAATGATGTAATAATACACGCCGGCCGGAACTTGTTTTCCATTGTAAGTTCCGTCCCAGGGCTTTGGGTACCCAATTGAGTGGAATACCTGTTGCCCATAACGGTCGAAAATATCCACTGTTGCATTCACATAGGCGATCAGCCCATCGATCTCCCAATAGTCGTTGATGCCATCACCGTTGGGTGTAAAGGTATTGGTCAGCTTAATAAGCGGCGTAACTTTTATCAAAACCGTATCCGAGCTTACGCATCCCCTGCTGTCAGTGACCGTGAGGGTATACACCATATTATTTACGTCACCGGTTATTGTTGGATCTTTGAGTGTATCATTATTGATCTCCACATCAGGTGACCATAAGTAATGCACATTGCTTTCGCTAACGGTCGGATTGAGCGTGACTGTGCTGCCTTTTAACACAAACTTGGTGCCGCCGCCAAAGACAGCTGCCGGGGGAATAAAAAACACCGCCAGGCTGTCGACCGGCTTGAAACAAACACCCGGGTCGTTAGCGGTGAGTTTTAACACTACCTTACCATTTGCAACATCCGCAGGGCTGGCGGTATAGGTTGCATCAAGATCGCTTGTCGATGGACTGAACGTTCCGGTACCTTCGGAGCTCCATGTGCCGCCTCCCGAAATGGATACCGAGCCATTGAGCTTGGCCGCCGGGGACTGTATACAAATCAACTGGTCAGGCCCGGCCGTAACTGCGGGAAGTTTTGTAAAGGTAATTGTAAGGGAAGACGTAGATACGTTGCAATTATCCTGGCTGGTGGAAGTTAGCGTAAGTGTAACTAAACCGGAGTTCTTATCGGCTGTGGATGGTACATAACGAGCGGTTAAATCGTT
>JABDGE010000124.1:0-8546 GCA_013286235.1 Bacteroidota bacterium | reverse complement strand
GGTTCAAAAGTGCCCGTGCCGGATGTCGACCAGATACCGGTAGTTGTCCCGCCGGTCACAGTGCCCATTAACGGGATGTCTATGGTAGCGGTACATTCCTGTAAATTCGGGCCGGCATTTGCAAGCGGCAGCGCATCCACATTAACAGGCACAGTGACCGTTGCGCTGTTACAACCCTTAGTATTGAATGTGAGGCTATAAAGGCCGTCGTTAGCGGGGCTTGCATTTGGTATTTGCGGGTTTTGAAGTGTAGATGTAAAGCCGTTTGGCCCGGTCCACAAATATGTCGAACTGGCAACCGGTGCAGTGCTTAGATTGATGGTATCGCCTATGCAAACAGGTGAATTGCTGTTTGCGACCGGCGCAGCAAGCTTCGGATATACCGTCACTGTGTAATTAAACGGCGTGCCGGGGCAGCCATTTGCCAGCGGTGTGATGACGTAGGTAACACCAACAGGAGCGGCGGTGGTATTATACAGTGTTTCAGTAATAATAGAGGACGTTTGATTTAGTTGTGGCGGATTAGAAATCCCGTTGACGGCCTGGCGGCTCCAGCTAAAAGTAGCCCCTGTAACATTAGCTGAAATTCCGTAATCCTGGGGCTCACCGTAACAAGCGATACCTTTAGCCCCGCTAATGATTATTGCCTGCGGGTTTACGGTTACATTGAAGATAAAAGAAGGACCCTGGCAGGTCGCGGTACCATAAGTAAATACGTATGGTACGACCACAGCTGTATTGGTAGTGTTAAAAAGCGCCTCTCTTATGGTAGTAGCAGCCTGGCCCGATACAGCCTGGTTACTGATTCCCGGCACCGCCGCCCGGCTCCACGTAAAGTTGTTGACGGGCAGGCTGAAAGTTACGGTATAGTTGTTATCCGTCGCGCTGCAAATGGTATCCGTTGTCGCGCTGGTTATTGAAGGGACCGGGTACACTGCTACGGCATAGCTAAAAGGCTGACCGGCGCAGGTTCCGTTAAAAGGGGTGATTTCGTAAATTACGTTAATAATCGAACTGGTGATGTTTATTAATGTGTCGGTAATAACAGCCGACGTTTGATTGGCTACAGAGGGGTTACTTATGCCCGCTACTTCCTGACGACTCCATAGGAATGTTACATTTGGCTGGCTTGCCGTTATGTTATAGCTTAAGGGCTCCCCGCTGCAAATTTCGCCATTGGGAGCGCTGGTTATCCCCGGAATAGGCGTCGTTGTAACATTTACTTCGGTGCGCGCGCTTACACAGCCATTGACAATTGTTTGTACATAAAAAGCGGTATTTCCGGTTATTGGCGGCGTGGTGTATGTACTGTCATTGGATAAAAGATTACCGCCGTTGGCTGCATCAAACCATTGATAAGCTCCGGTCGATCCGGTTGCCACAAGTATGGTTGTGTTACCGCTGCAAACTTGCGTAGACGGAGAGGTCGGCGCTGCCGGGATCACATTTATTGAAACCGTTACAGCCGTCCGGTTGCTTGTTACTCCATTAATGGTGGTTTGCACGTAAAAGGTGGTGCTGGCATTTATCGCAGGGGTAGTAAAGTTCGCCCCAGTCGACAGCAGATTACCGCCGGTTGCCGCATCATACCACTGGTAAGTGCCACCGGGAGCGGTTGCAGACAACGTGACGCTGCTTCCGGCGCAGATTGTGGCGTTTTGAGCTGTTGGCGCCGGGGGAACGTATGTGAATGTAATCGTAACTGAGGCGGCTTCCGGTCCGCAGGTCCCCGGTGGAATTGTGGAGATCAGGGTGAGCTTAGCTGACGTTTCTCCGGGGCTGGGCGTATAAACAGCTGTTGGCGAAGTAGGGTCTGAAAAAGTACCTGATCCTCCCGACCATGTTCCTGTTGTTACCCCTCCGCTGATCGAGCCTGCCAGCTGCACCGGGGAACCTATCGGCACCCTTTGATCCGGCCCTGCGCTTACAAAAACTGCAGGATAGATGGTTACTTGAACACTTGATGGCACTACGGTGCAACTAGCTGTAGTAGTGGAACTATCAGTTATAGTATATTTACCGGGGGTGCTATTCGCCAAATCAATTTCTCCTGTTATAGTATTTACGAACACAAGTCCTGCCGGCGAAGCACTGTAATTCCCCGATGTGCTTGCCACAGGGTTACGCTGTAACTGGCAAAATGGGCTTTTGTAGCTAAATGAAGTAGTGAAGGTACCTGTTTCTATTAAAATAGTGGTACTGTCAGTACCTGCGCATGGTCCGTTTCCGGCAAAATATACCGTATAGGAACCTTTGCTGGATGCGCTAATATTTATTTCGCCGGTTGTTGTACTCACAAACACCAGACCAGCCGGCTTGGAACTAAAAACGCCACCATTGGGATTATTGATCTTCGGCGTTGGATTTTGCGCATCGGCACAATACCCACCAAACGCATATTGAAACTGCGGATTATATTCCGGATTGACGAAGACCGAAACTGGCATACGACCGGTTGAGCACGGGCCGGATGTGCTTTCAACATAGTATGTGGTATTTTGGTTAAGCACAGGTGTAGTATAGGTGGGTCCGGTTTTCAGCAAATTGCCACCTGTGGCAGCATTATACCAGGTAATTGTGCCCGAGTTAGCTGTTGCTGTGAGTGTGGCTGCGGATTGGGGACAAATTGTGTCATTTTTTGCAACGACAACCGGTGTTGGATTTACTGATACGATCACGCCGGTCCGCGCACTGGGACAATTGTTTTCTTCGGCCTCCACATAGTAGGTTGTGGTTGCCATTAATGACGGTGTTACATACACTTGGTTAGTTGAAAGCAAATTGCCCCCGGTTGGTTGGTCGTACCATGCGTACCCCCCGCTGGATCCGGAGGCCGACAATAAAGCTGAGTCGCCGGCGCAAATCGTCTGATTCGAAGCACTCGGCGGTGGTACGCGGGCAAGCACAGTTACAGTTATAGCCGCCCTCGGACTTACGCAACCGGCTTGTATATTCTGAACATAATAGGTAGTGTTAGCGCTTAGTGCAGGTGTAGTAAAGGTAGAATCAGTTGCCAGCAGTGTGCCACCAGTTTGCGCAGTATACCACTGATAGGTGCCCCCACCTTGTGAACTGGCGGTAAGGGTTGCGGTTGTTCCGTCGCAGATAATAGGCCCCTGAGCAGAGGGCGCCGGAAGTTGTTGCTTTACAAATACATTTATGGGTGTAAATGCACCTGAACAGCCCCCATTATTCGCCTGTAAATAATAGGTTGTAGAATAACTTAAAACAGGCGTTTTATATGTTGCGC
The DNA here is from genome assembly GCA_013286235.1 of Bacteroidota bacterium. Lineage (GTDB taxonomy): Bacteria > Bacteroidota > Bacteroidia > Sphingobacteriales > Sphingobacteriaceae > Mucilaginibacter. Next base: position 5,296 of record JABDGE010000124.1, on the reverse strand, counting down.
CTGTATCGAGGAGCGTGCCGCCGGGAGCGTTATACCATTGGTAGTGGGCGCCACCACCTGAACCGCTGGCAGTAAGTGTTATACTGCTTTGATAACAGGTGGTGTCGTTTTGAGCAGTCGGCGCGGCAGGCAACGGATTCACAGTGACGGGAACAGCAGTTCGCCCGCCTTCGCACCCGTTTATTTCATTCGCAACATAATACGTGGCGTTGGCGGTAAGCGGCGGCGTGGTATAATCGGGGCTTGAAATCAATGGTGTTCCCCCCGAAGGTGCACTGTACCAGTTAAATGTACCGGAAGTTCCGTTTGCGTGAAGATTGGCAGAATTTCCATAACAGACCGTAACACCCGGGGCATTCGGCGCACCCGGCTGCGATGTTACCGTAACAATGACACCGGTTTTAGGACTCGTGCAGCCATTGGCGGAAAGAGATGATACGAAATAGGTTGTATTTGAAGTTAGGGGCGGCGTTGTATAGGTTTCGCCCGTGGCCAGCACATTTCCTGATGCGTCGTACCAGGTATAGTTATCGCCACCTGTTGCGGTTAGTGTAGCCACATTCCCTGAACAGGTGGTTACCCCGTTAGCATTCGGCCTCGCGGGTAGGGTAACCTGCACCTGGGTCCGCGCGCTGGTACATCCATTAATAGTTGTTTCCACATAAAAGGAAGTGTTAGAATTGATTGGGGCTGTCACATAAGTGGCGCCGCTTGCCAAAAAAGTGCCTCCTGTGACCGCACTATACCATTGATAAGTTCCCCCCGGTGCAGTTGCTGTTAATGTAGCAGGACTCCCCGAACAAACCATTACACCAGGCGCGGTAGGTGCAACGGGAGTTGTTGTAACAGTCACTGTTGCGTTTCCTTTTGCCTGGGAGCAACTTGGCGAACTCACCGTAACGCTATATGAACCGCCCTTATTAACGCTAATGGATTGGGTAGTCTGGCCTGTGCTCCATGTATAGGAAAAAGGCCCCGTCCCGCCCGATGTGTTTGCCGTGAGTGTTACGCTGTAACCAGAACAAATACTTGGGGCCGATTGCGTTATCGATACGGTGGGACACTGACTAAAGGCATGTAACGTCAAAATCGATAAAAAGAATAACAGTAAACCCTTTTTCATTCAGATATGCTATTTTTTTACTCCTAATATTTACCAATAGCGCTTTTAAGCCTCTTTTTGCATGGCCTTTTAACAGCAAATACTGATTACGCTAAGCTTCTGCAGATGTCAACCTTATTAAATTTAACGCAAAATGCAAAAAAAATGTTCATAGGCCGAAAAAGGTCTTTCCACAAATATAACCTAAATTCCCACCACAGCATTATAACACACGATAATAACAAGGGCCCTTGTGCTTCCTGACAAATATCGCTGTTACATTTTGTTGCAGAAATCAAATTTTCAACCTAAAATACCTAATTTGGCTCAGATAAACCAGCACAGCGACGCACTGTAATAAAAATTTGCGGGAGTCCCGTCTCCCGATTTGATTTGACGTGATATTGATGGTTGGTTTAATACGTTGAAATTTAATTTTTATGAAATTTTATATACTTATTATCGTCCTCGCGACCACATTTTTGACGAGCCGGGCCCAGCTGACGACAGCAAAAATATTTGGCGACCATATGGTGCTTCAACGTAACCAGGTAGTTCCGGTATGGGGATGGACTGAAAAGAACAAAAGAGTTACTATCGTATTTGACGGCCAGGATGTCACCACAAAGGCCGATGACCAGGGTTACTGGAAGATTATGCTGCAGCCGATGACCGAAGGCGGCCCGTTCACTATGGAAATTTATTCGGGCAAGGACAAATTAACAATCAGTGATGTGATGCTGGGGGAAGTATGGATATGCTCGGGCCAATCGAATATGGAGTTTCAGTTGAAAAACGCTTTGGGATATAAATTTGAACAAAAAAATTCGCCTCATGAACCCATCCGGCAGTTTCATGTGCCCGACAAAATTAGTCTTGAGCCCGAAAAAGATTTGTCCGGCGGTCAATGGATCAAAGCCGACACCAACACCGTCGGGGATTTTACCGCCGTTGGTTATTTTTTTGCAAAGCAACTCGCCGAAAAACTCCACGTCGCCGTTGGATTGATCTATAGCAATTGGGGTGGAACAATGGTGGAAGACTGGATCAGTAAAGATGCCTTGTTGAAGTCGCCTGAACTGGGAGCCGCTACCGCAGCACTGCCGGGTACCTGGGATGGTTTGACTGCCCGCGTAGACAAGCATTTAAAAGATTATGCCTACGGAAAGAACCCGGTAACAAACTATACGGCCAACCAACTCGCCGCAGAGCCGGCGTCTTTTTTTAGCACATGGCCAAAAGGGAATGCCCCGGGATCATGGGAATGGATGGGATTCTATTCGTACCGCGGCGGCGGCTTTATGCAGCGAACCGTGAACCTGGACAGTGTAGAAGCGCAAAAAAGCTCAGTGTTCAGTTTGGGATTAACCGATGCTGACCTTTCAATATACATTAATGGAAAACTGGTAAAAAATGGCGCTTTTGCCGCTAATGAACAACTTAAATTGCCCGTAGGTACCTGGAAGGCCGGAGACAACAACTTGCTGATCGATTTGCTATCCGCGCAGAAAAATCCAGCGTGGTTTGGCACCGGCATCACCGGGGCAGGCAATGACCTGTATATTCGTTTTGCCGATACCAGTATCAACCTCGCCGACAACAACTGGCGCGCTATGCCCGACTTTGCCAGGCCGTATCATATCGATTTCTTACCGAACAATACAGGCTACCTGTTATATAACGCCATGATCGCCCCGTTAATACCTTATGCGATGGCCGGTGTAATTTGGTACCAGGGAGAATCAAATACTACCACGGCCTCTCAATACCGCGTTTCTTTCCCGCTGCTGATCACGGACTGGCGCAGCAGGTGGAACCAGGATTTCCCTTTTCTTTTTGTACAGCTCTCCTCATATGGAGGTTTTCAGGACAGTAACGCCGGCAGCAACTGGGCGGAATTAAGGGAAGCTCAAACAATGACCCTGAAGATGCCCAATACCGGTATGGCGGTTACGACCGACATTGGTGATGCTTATAACATTCACCCACGGGATAAAGCCGACGTTGGCCTTCGTCTCGCGGATAAGGCACTGACGATGGTTTATCATCAGCCTGGATTTACAGAAAGCCCGGAATATAAGTCGGCGGACTTTTCAGGCGGTTATGCTGTGGTTTCTTTCAATTACGCCGATAATGGCCTGATGGCGAAAGACAAATATGGATATATTAAGGGATTTGAGCTGGCCGGCGCCGATCATAAATTCTACTATGCCCAGGCCCAGATCGTCGACGGCAACAAAGTAAAAGTTTGGTGCAGCAAGGTACCGCAGCCGGTTGCTGTACGCTACGCCTGGACCGACGCACCCCTTGACGCCAATCTTTTCAATGCAGAGGGATTTCCTGTAAACTCGTTCCGGTCAGATAACTGGAAGGGGTTAAGCGATGACAAGAAATTTGAGTGAAATGAACGATAACGGCGAATATCCCAGGGCTTATGTTTATCGCCGGATCGTATCCGCCAAATTGTTCATCGATGAACATTTTGGCGAAAAGATCGACCTAGACAACATTTCTGATGAAGCTTTTTTTTCTAAATTTCACTTCATCAGGATATTCACCAATTGCTATAACAAAACACCACATCAGTATCTTTCGTTTGTCCGGATTGAAAAGGCAAAATTGCTTTTAAAAACCGGCATGCCCGCAGCGCTCGCTTGTTACGCCGTTGGTTTTGAGAGTGTGAGCTCATTTACCGGGCTCTTTAAACGCGTGACCGGCCAAACGCCCTCTGCATTCCGGATTACCCATGGGGAACGAAGCGCATCCATCGCGCGTGAACCACTAAAGTTCATCCCTAACTGTTTTGCCGAAAAAAACGGCTGGCGCAAAGTCGGACAATAGGATAGTATCGGTTTTCTATACCCCCATCGTCCATCGTTCGCCAAAAGCGAAAAAAAGCAATTTCGAAGAAGTTTCCACACCCGGATCTGTTCATCTTTGTTTTAAAAATAACTGGAAAGACAATGATCACCAAAATGAACCACGTTAGCGTATTTGTACTTGATCAGGACAGCGCTTATGAGTTTTACGTTAACAAACTCGGCTTTAACGTACATACTGATGCACCTATGGGGCCCGGCATGCGCTGGCTCACAGTGTGCCCGCCCGAACAACCCGCCCTGGAGATTGCCCTGATGTCAATTGACGAGGGAATGATGTTCAACAAAGATTCAGCACAACAAATGCGCAGCCTCGTAAGCAAAGGCACATTTGGTTTTGGCGTGTTTGAATGCGATAATCTCTTAGTGACCTATGAAGAGTTGAAGGCCAAAGGCGTTGAATTTACCAAAGCGCCTACAAGAGAGTTTTACGGATTCGAAGCGTTGTTTAAGGACGATTCGGGCAACTGGTTTTCGCTGGGCGAAAAGTCTGCTTGACACAGCTGCCGAATGTGGATTGCCGGCGGCGCCGAAATGGGCGTCTACGCTAAGATAGTCCATCAATGTTCGGCAAAGCTCATGTCGAACACTACAAAGGCAAAACAAAGTCGGGGTTAAAAAGGTTGTTTATCGGAGCGCGGCTTAAGATTGGGTTGATCAGTAAGGCTGAATTAAAAATTTTAATTGTTTTATCAACACTTGCGAAAATTTTAGGTTACTTAGGGTCTCACTAAAGCAGTGCGAATTTGTTTGATAGATATTACAATTTAACTTTCCGTTCCGGCGTTTCCTGTTCGATATACCCCATGAAAATTCATCTCGTTTTTATTGTATTGCTCCTGTTCGGCCTGCCTCCGGTAATGGCGCAGGGAACATGGGAGCTAAAAAAAGATCAAAACGGGATCCAGGTTTATACCCGCAAGGCAGCTAAAGGGAATATCAAGGAGTTACGGGTAATCTGCGAGCTGGATGCGACAAAAGCACAACTGATCAGTACCCTCCAAAATATTGGAGACTACAGCAGTTGGGTGTATTCAAATAAGAAATCGTATATTTTGAAGGTCATCAGCCCGCAGAATATAGTTTACTATACCCAATCGCATTTACCCTGGCCAATCAAGGACCGTGATCTGGTGGTAGAATTGAATATCAGCCCAACACCTGATGTGCTGAACGTTCAGGCCAAAAGCCTTCCGGACTACCTGCCAAAGAAAAGCGATTATATTAGGGTACCCTATTCACTTGCGACCTGGAAAGTAACACAGGCCCGTGATAACAAGTTAAAAGTAGATTATACTTTCAGCATCGATCCTGG
>JABDGE010000123.1 GCA_013286235.1 Bacteroidota bacterium | reverse complement strand
TTATCAACACCCAATATTGGTTTTAACTCATTTTAATGCGTAACATCAGTTATTAATACGAATCAAGAGAGAAGAGAGAAGAATCAAGAGCCAATCCCGCACGTGCGGGAAGGAAAAATACGGATGAGATGGACAAATAGCCAAAAAGAGACAGGGTTGGCCGTTTGGATTGTTGTTTACTTGCAATTGAACGGGGTTTGCCTGCTCATCTAAAAATTATATTTTTTGTCAGCAGTTAATATTCCTTAAAGTTCTAATATATTTGGCGCTCTATCCTTGCCGATCCGATTTTATCATTTGCCCTTTTGTTTGCCGGATAAACCCTATAATAATGAAGAGTATCCTTATAATTGAAGATGACGAGGGTACATCAGACATATTAGCATATGTGATCCAGGACCTGGAGTTGAACGCGATTTTAAGGCCTGATGTACTGTCCTTATCCGAGATTGAGAAATTAAACCCCGATTTGATATTGATGGACCACTGGCTGCGTGGCGCTAAGGGTGGCGACTTATGCTGGAAAATTAAAAACAATCCTGCCACACGTCATATACCCGTCATCTTGATTTCAGCGCTTATTAACGTCGCCCAAATTGCACGCGACAGCTGTGCTGATGCTTATATAGAAAAACCGTTTGATCTTCTGGATATTGAAAAGCTGATCAAAAAATACTTAAAATAGTGCAGGTCATTAAAGGTAGCGTTGCGTAATTTCTTTGAAAAGGAGCCGGTCTTCTTTAGCTTCGTAGTAACATTCACGGAGCAGCTGCACAACCTCCGCGTTCCCTATTTTATCGGCAACAAGCATCAGGATTTTAAAAGACGCCATTTCGATGCTTTCGATGTTGTGCATATAAAACAGGATGGAAAGATCGCGCAAAGCAGGTTTGCCGGCCTGCGGGCCGATTGATTGAAATGCCTCATCAAGAAGGCCTATCAATCCTGTACAAGCCTCATAGCTATACCAGGCATCCATCAGGATAAATATTGTTTTCATCCGGCTGATCTGATTTTGTACCATGTCGATAGTTTCCTCAATGGCCTGTTTAAGATCAAGAAAATGCGACTGCCGCGTTAACTCAGGCAATTTGTCAACGAGTTGATTCTTTGCACAGTAGATTCGGTTTAAGTGGCTGAGAAAATAGCCGTTCAGCTCATCCGGCCCTATCTCCTGTTGCGGAATTCTATCTATCATCAGGCTAAATATTTCCAGCCGCCGGGTTATCGCGGACATGGCTGATGTGCTTAATCAATTTGGTTATTTCGTCGACCGTTAATTCCAGCGCGCTAAAAGAAATCAAAGTAAACGCGCTCCTTTCCGGCCACCAACGTTTCGGGAAGTACCCGAACAATATTACCGGACATAAGAATGTGTCAACCCAAACTACGCCAGGTACGCAAAATAAAGACGGTTTGAGCCCATATTAAAAAAATCGTCCGCACACTTCTATAACGACAATCATGTTCAGTCGCAGCTTCTTTCGACTTTCGGACTTCCGGACTTTCGGACTAACCCATAATCACAGTTAGGTTACTCGTCCCAAAAGCCTTCAAAACGAACACCAACCTCCGGAAAGTATTTTGTAAGGGTTTTCCAGCTGAAATGAAGTATCCAGATGAGCAGCCCAATAAGTGCGGCTACAATCAACGTAATGATAACGCCCGCTTTAAATGCATCTTCCATCAAGCCGCACCCGGAAAGTGAGCAACAAAGAACAAGACCAACAACAGGTAAAATCAGTTTTTTCATAGTGTTGAAGAATTTACTTAACCACATGATCGGCGACCCTTTTAACGGCCTGTTTGTGAATGCCGGTTTTATTGCTGATGATGCCGGCTGCCAGATTTTTGGCTTCATTTTTTATTTTGTGAAAAATGCCGGCCCTCGCAGATGCACCGCTTTCTGTTAAATAAAGGTAAGCTAAAGTTCCGGCGGCAACAGTGCCCCCGGCTATGGCGAGAACGAGTGTTGTATTATTTTTTTCTTTAAATAGCGTTTTCATAGGTGTTGTGTTAATGCTGTTTTAATAACTGCCAAACAGCAGAAATGTTTAAACGAAATCACTTGTTTTCTTAACGACCATACGCTGTCATTCAGTCTTAGCGAAAAACTGGTTCCGGGATAAGAAAAACCCGATTCTCCCCTAAAAGAAAATAAGTAAGTAAATTATAAGTCTGCACCTCGTTCCAGTTCGATATGGACGATTTCAAGGACGCTATTGCGCACCAGTTGATCGCCGGCCTCCATGCAACCGAGCAAGGCCTCCTTCTTTTTTAGATATTCAGCCGCGTTCCGCCTGTCATAACGTAAAACCCATTTGATGTTATCAATAAGGTCACAATATTTTACGGTCTGGGCGCCCGGGCTTATGCTGCAAAGGCGCCGGGCTTCCATTTCCTTACGGGTTTTCCGGTCCAGCAGTGGATACGCATTGTTGGTAAATACATCCGTCAGCTCAACTACGGCAGCAACGATATAGCCGGCCTGTTCCGGCTTATAGCCAAAGTTGGTCACCGCAACCCGCAGCCCGTTTGCGGTGATTGACGTGTCTTCTAAAAGGTCGTGGCAAAGCCCTATCTCGTAGCCGAGGTAAGTAACTGGTGCGGCCATTTCCGCCACTGCCAGCAGGTGGGTGAAGTACGGCTTGCCGCTTTTTTTTACCCGCTGGCCTTTGTGTTGCCGCTTTACCCAATGCTTCAACCGATCGACCGGCTTTCGCGGCTTAAACCAGCTAAACAGGCTCATCGTTTGGTAGCAGGGCTTTTATAACAGCTTCTGAAGCTGCTTCACTAAAATCTAAACCGGAATAGTCCGGGTTGTAACCGCCAATATAAGGCACCGCCATTACATAGATCCGGTCGTTCAACGCACCATATTCGTCAACCACCTGGAAATAGTCGTTAACAGCAATGCCCGAAACCTTAAGGTAACAGCCGCCGTTTTCATCCTGCTTCACGTCCTTGCTTTCAGCAATCGCCTGTTGTGCTTGCTGCGCGTTATTAAATTTCAACCTCGCCGGGCTGATGGTATTTTTGCTCACCAGGCTTTTGAACGGAAAATCCTCAAAAGCGATATGCGGCTGACCCGAGCAGTTTACATAGGCATTAAAGTAGACCGACAATGCCTTGCCGGATTCATCGGTATAATTATAAGTGGCGCCTCCTTCGGTAACCGCAGTCACCTCACTGTCCTCTCCAACTCCAACTAACGCCAATATGCCGGCCTCGTGCAGCGCCATCAATTACTCGCTCGAGCTTTGGGGCATATAAGCGATCACCAGCGAGATCAGCGGCGTCAGCGACTTCTGAAGCCTTTGCATGTCTTCGGCCGACAGGTATTTCGCCGGATAATTCAGGGCGAAACTAAGCACGCCGAGCATCTCCTTCCAGTAAACTGATTCTTTCCGTTTGATAGATTTTTCAGCTTCTGCATATTCCGCCTTTAACAGTTGGAATGGATCTACCTGCTCGCGAAGCTCCAGCATCGCATCAACAAACTCCTCCATGCGCAAATCCTTTATTGTTTCATAAAACGCAGGATCTTTTTCTTTTATAGGCAGTTTAAAGTCGTTCTCAAAAACAAAATCGAGCGATAAAAAGCCGTCGTTTGCGGCAATGTGCTCAGCCAGCTCTTCGCGGCTCAGTAGAGATTTATTGCTAAGGTGTGAGTCCGCCAGGTGAAACCTAACCGCCGGAAGCATTCCGTGCCGGGTATGCATTATCATTTTAAAGTTGGGGCTGCCGGTATCAAGGCTATAAAACAGCTTGCCGTTACTATCTCTATCAAAAATTCCGTTGTGCCGGGCCAGCGTTCTTACCGCGTCAACTGCTGTAAGTGAGGAGCCTTTGATCGCAACTGCGTGATCAAGCTGCAGGGCCAGTTTTGCGGGCGGGTACGGAGAGTCAAAAAAGTTTGGGACCGTGCCCTCATGCTTAACCGGCCAATGGTGCCCTGTACAAATGATCACATGGTCGAATTCAATTTTCTTTACACCGTTTATTTCCACATAAACCAGTCGCTGGTGCGGATAGTCGATTATATCGGTAACCCTACTGTCATAATGCACCTCAAAGGATATACCGCGTTCTGTCGCCTGCCGCTGCAATAGCTCAAACTGATCCGCAAGGTATTGGCCGAACAATAATCGCGGTAACACCTTATAGTCATTGAACCGGTCCGGATCGATATGAAATTTTTTAAGTGTATCTTTCGATACCGTGCCGATCCAGTCTGCCAACGGGGTTACTAACTGCGGTATTTCATTGCCGGATACATTGGTGATATGTTCGTCATTCGCGCCTTCCTCACTATACGGCATCCCTGCTCCCAATCGTTTATTTTTTTCGAATATTGCTATCCGGATGTCCTCTCTTCCGGAGTTGACCAGCCTTTTGAACATAAACAAGCCGCCCGGGCCGCCCCCCAAAATAGCGATACGTTTCTTATTTTCCAATTGCTTGATTTACCCCCAACAACCCGGTAACGATGCTTTTGTTTCTGAAAAAAGGCCGGGGAACGCGGCAGTTAACGTAGCTTGCTGGTTTTCTGAATTCTTATGAAACTATTGCCCGCCAATTTACTTATCCTATTATGGCCGCTACAACACAGCTAAAAAGGTTTATCGAAGCGCAGGAGCGCGATTACGAAACTGCCCTGGCGGAAATCAGGGATGGCCGTAAGCGGGGTCATTGGATGTGGTATATTTTCCCGCAGGTAAAGGGGCTGGGGTTTAGCTCCATGGCGCAGCACTATGGAATAAAGGACCTGCAGGAAGCCGAAGCTTACCTTAGGCATCCTATCCTCGGTAAACGGTTGATTGACATCAGCCGGGAACTGTTGGCGCTGGAAGGTACAAATGCGACCCAGGTATTCGGTAACCCCGATGATTTGAAATTACGGTCTTCCATGACGCTGTTCGCCGCAGTAAAGGACAGTGATCCCGTGTTCAAACAAGTCATTGCCAAATACTTCCAGGGCAAGGACGATCAGCAAACGCTAACCATATTAAACCGAAGCCCTAACTAAAATTACCTGGTAGTTATCCAAACCGGCGCATGATCGCTTGAATGTCCCCAACCCCGCACGTGTTTATCGACTGCGCCTGAAACCAGCATTGGCTTAAGCGCTCCATTCAGCAAAAAATGATCAAGCCTCAGGCCGGCATCCCGGCCATAGGCATTTCGCAGGTAATCCCAGAAAGTATAAATACGTTCATCCGGATATAGCTGGCGTATCGCATCGGCCCAACCCTGATCCAATAATTCATGAAATAACCGGCGGCTTTCCATACGAAACAGGGCATTATCGATATATTTTTTCGGTTTATAGGTATCCATTTCAGTGGGGATAATGTTAAAGTCGCCAACTAAGGCGACAGGCAAATTAAAAGTTTGAAGACGTGCCGCATGAGCCATCAGCCTTGCCATCCATCGCAGTTTATAGTCGAATTTCGGCCCCGGCCAGGGATTGCCGTTCGGCAGGTATAAACAGCCGATCACTATTCCGTTAATAAATGCCTCGATATAACGGCTATGGAGGTCGTCCGGATCGCCCCCGAGCCCTCGCCTGGTTTCTTTGATCACGCCATGGCGCGATAGAATGGCTACACCGTTCCAACTCTTTTGTCCCTGCCAAATTGCATGATAGCCCATATCCAGCAACGGCTTTTCCGGGAACAGGCTATCGGTTGCTTTCAGTTCCTGCAGGCAAACCACATCCGGCTGCGATTCCTCCAGCCATCGCAGCAGGTTCGGCAACCGGCCATTGATGCCGTTAATATTGTAGGTAGCTATCTTCATCGAGGACTAGTATCCTTCATTTTACAACAATTTTCGAGTTATCCCATTAATCAACTTCTTTATGATTTATAAACGATACGATCGGATTCAGGAATAGCGCAAGCCCAATCCTGCCTTGCTTTTTAACCAATTTACAGCCAGTCGATAATCAGTATCGAGTTTCCGGGAACCGCATACTCCATATTGCCTGCTTCAACCTTTTTGCCTGTTAAAATTATAGTATCCTTCCAAACTTTGCATTCCGGCAAGGGACTTTTACCCTTGATCAGCATCATCCAGCAAGTGAGCCTTTTATCTCCTTTCAGTTTCATGCGGATGCTGCTCTTCCGGTGTGTGAATTCGGCAGTTGGGTAATCGCAGTATATCATAAAATCCTCACCCGGCACCCTGTAATAATGTCTCGGCACAATTCCAAATGCAACGCCGGCTCCATAAACCTCCTGGCCAACCCCGCCTGATTTTTCCCATCCATCGTGGATATCTTCAATAGCAATCCACAATTTATGATCCAGCTGGCCCTTAATTGTCTTTTCAGCCAGTATAGCAGGCGGCAGGTTCGGCGGATAGTAGTACGCCGCGCGGTTAACAATGTAACGCAAAAACTCCGGCAGCAGCAGGGAAACCGGGGGTAGTATTGTTTCGTCCTCGGCATACAACAAAAAGTTGTGCATGGCGGCGAACACTTCCTGTTCCTCGTAAGCTGCCGTATAGGGGGCATCGTTTAACGGGAACAGCGCGAAAAATGTAGGGTAATCCTTCGCGTATCCATATTCACATTCCCACAGCTGGAAGTTTTTAAAGATATTCGCAAGGCAGAGATAGGCCAGGTCGAGGTATAATTTTTCTTTAGTTTCTTTATAGAGCCATAACATGGCATTGGCCGAAAAGGCGGTATTGTTGGCCTGGTAAAATAACTCAAACCCCTTGCCCTGCAGGGTCCTGGCCGCTTTTTTTGCCTCCGATAAATATTTATTGTCTTTGGTTACTTCCCAGGCATGCAGCATTACCAGCGCATATAAGCCTGCCACGTCTTTTTCCCCGCCTTTACCTGGCTGGGTTTCCGCTTTCACCACCTCCAGTGTTTCCATATCGTACATTACCGGCCATTCATAGCTGAAATGCCGCGCTACTTTTGTAGCAAAGTCGATCGAAGCGAGGAAAAGTTTCTTAGCCTGCTTGTCCCCGCGCATAGCCATCCTGCCGAGATTCATCAGCGGGTGATGTAAATACCAGGAATCCATCACATTCGCTTTCAATTGTTCTTCGGAACCGTCGAGCTTGTCCGAAAGGGCGGGAAGAAACCGCATAACAGTGCCTAATTCTTTATTGTAAAAAGCGTCGAGGCCATTCTTTATCCTGGTGACGGCCGGCATATCTGTTTTGCACCAATCGTGGTAATCGGTGAGGGGAAGCAGCACCGCCAGCTGCACCATAATTTCGGGCGGCGTTTTATAGTCTGCCACATAGGCATTCAGATAGTCCTGTTCCGCTCCATGCGACCAGCAGCCATGGCTAAATTCCAGGTCGTGCAGCCCTTTGTCAAGAATTTCGGGCCAGTGATGGTACCGTGTTTCCGGCAGGGGCAACTGAAGGTAAATAGCCGCCAGCAAGCTTAAGAACTGTTTTGACTGTTCGAACTCATTTTTGGGATGCTGGTTGCTTAACGCAATAAAAGCGTCGGACAAAACAACTTTTTTGCCTGCGGGAAGAGGTTTATCTTTCAGTGTGGGCGGCAAGGCAAACCCCAGTTCGGGCCAAACCCCGCCCACTACGTTAGCCAGCGAGGTTTCCGTTAGCTGTGCATAGTCATTCAGTGCCGTAAGGTTTTGAAAATATAATGCCGCGCCCGCGGCCGGCTTGTCAAAGGTAAAATATTGTAAACCTGAGCGCGCGCCCGTCTGGCTGATATGAACAGTTCCTGCTGGCATGACATCGTCTTCATCAGCACCGGTAATTACCATGTCGCGCGGCCAGAAGGGCACCAGCATATCCGATGATGCTTTAAATGAAGCAGTATAATGAACTATGGGCTCGTCGCCTTCATGAATTTGCAGGCTGACGTCAAAATGGCCTATAGCGGCTGTTAGCTGCAGGCGCATCCCTTTATCCTGTTTAGTAACGTGCCCGATATGCAGGTGGTCCACCGGGGCGTAAGCAGGCCTGAGCACCAGGCGCGTTCCCTTGTGAGATTTTATTGTTATCCATAATGCGTTATTAAGGTGATGAACCCTCACTTCAAATCCCGAAATAACACTGCTAAAAATAGACGGGAGGTCACGTTCGTCAAAAATTGTTTTGACCGCCTTTGCCCAGGGTGATAATGCATTCATCTGTAAAAAAATTAATGTTAAACAATCCTTTTATTACTCCGTGAACGCTGCGGATAGCGTTATTAAAATTTCAAATACCATTAACCGCGCCGGGATTTTTTTGTTTGGAAACAAATTAAAAAACCAGATTGCCAGTTGGATGTTAATCCGGCATGAACGACCTGGCGAAACGCTTCCCCCAAAATCCTCTATTGCTACCCAAAGACATTGCTCCAAGCACTGCCGGGCTGCAGGTGATCAGCCTTCTTAACCCGGGCGTATTCACATTTCATGATAAAACCTGGCTCCTGGTCCGTGTGGCGGAAAGTATCAGCCAGAAAGAAGGTGTGATCTATTTCCCCTTGCTGAACGCGACAGGGAACACCGAGATCATTGAGGTTCCGCTGAATGACCCTGACCTGATCGCAACGGATGCGCGGGTCATCAATTATAAAGGCCTCGATTACCTCACCACCATTTCCCATTTGCGGCTGTTATCCAGCGATGACGGCATTCACTTTAGTGAAGATACCGAATATCCGGGCCTATTCGGCCAGGGCTATTTGGAGCGCTTCGGTATTGAAGACTGCCGTGTAGCTCAAATCGGCGACACGTATTACCTGACGTTTACAGCAGTATCTGATAACGGCGTTGGTGTTGGCCTGTGGACAACAAGAGACTGGCGGCATTTCGAAAACAAAGGGATTATCTTATCGCCCCATAATAAGGATTGTGCGATTTTTGAAGAAAAGATTCGCAACATGCTTTATTGTTTGCATCGTCCAAGCAGTAAAGAGATCGGCGGCAATTATATCTGGCTGGCCGAATCCGGCGATGGCACGCAATGGGGAAACCATCAGTGCCTGATCAAAACCAGGCCGGGCATGTGGGATAGCGCAAGGGTCGGCGCAGGCGGCGCACCTGTCAAAACCGAACGGGGCTGGCTGGAAATTTATCATGGCGCTAACGAAGCACACCAATATTGCTTAGGAGCATTTTTAATGGACCTGGAAAATCCCTCAAAAATTATCGCACGAACGGTCGACCCGATCATGGCGCCTGCCGAACCCTACGAATTAAGCGGCTTTTTCGGCTATGTGGTGTTTACCAACGGGCATATCCTAAACGGCGACCAGCTAACCATTTATTATGGCGCCGCTGATGAATTTGTTTGCGGGGCAACATTTTCCATCAAGGAAATTCTGGAAAAATTAATTTAACATTAATTAACAACTAATAATTTATATTAAAACGATAATTGTTATTATATTTACAGTCAATTAACAGTATTAAAAAACTGTCAGTTAATAGTTAATCTTTTAAAGCGGGATATAGCGCAAGGCCACTCCTGCTTTTTTTTTTAGAATTATTAAAAGGGGTACTTTGTTAAAAACAAGCACCCCTTTTAACAATATGAATCAATTACACTACCGCCTCGTAGTCGCACCATTGGGCAACTCCTTTCGGCTCTGTGCTTTTTACCTCTTCACTTTTCTCTTCACTCATTTTTTTGTTCAGCTTTTCAGCATCAGCGAGCGGTTTCTCCATGCCTTTTTCCTGTATGGACAGGCCGTCGCTTTCGTTTACATAACCAACAGGTTCTTCAATATATTCCCAGTTTTTGCCCATGCCTGGTATTTCACCTTCATTCCATGGGCCACGAACGGTACCCTTTGACATGTTGAAGACCTTTTGTACATACCGCGGATCGGCCGCCAAAACGCCCGGGGGAAAGTTCGGCTGGATGCTTTCCAGCGCCGCCTCGAACATTTTATAATGCGTAACTTCCCGCGTCATCAGGAACGACAGCGTCTCATGAATATACGGATCATCCGTAAACTTCATCAGGTGCTCGTAAACCAGCTTGGCCCTCGATTCGGATGCCAGGTTTGTACGCAGGTCAACGGTCAGGTCGCCGTTTGAATTTACATAGGAAGCGCACCATGGAATACCCTGGCTGTTTCGCGGCGTTACGCCCCCGCCCGTTATAATGCAAAACTGCGGGTTAGCGGCGAGCGCCTGGTGGATGATGTTTTCTTTGACAGCTTTGCCGTCCATCACCTGCATGATCTCGCTGCTGTCGGCAGCGTTTTTCAGCTCACCGTTTACACCTTTCAGCAACATCTGGATGGTAGCTCCTACGATCTCGAGGTGACTGAATTCTTCGGTCGCGATATCCATCAGCATATCGTATTTATCAGGATGCGGCTGCTTTGCACCGAATGCCTGTGTAAAATACTGCATTGCTGCAGCCAATTCGCCGTTCTCGCCGCCGAATTGCTCCAATAATAAATTGGCAAAACGCGGGTCAGGGCGCGAAACCCTGGCGTTGAATTGTAGGTCTTTTACGTGATGAAACATAATGGTTATTTTAAATGGTTAAATTACTTGTGTCAAGATAGAATCAAGAGTCAAGAGCCAAGAATCCAGGATAAGCTGGTAAATTCCGGCCACTTTGCAGCTAAACAAATATCCAAACGGTCCAATTCTGTCTCTTTTCGACA
>JABDGE010000122.1:10060-10840 GCA_013286235.1 Bacteroidota bacterium | reverse complement strand
AAATCGGGTTTCGAGGAATCGGCTAACAATAAATTCGCATCTGTATGTGAACAGATTAATAAGGCGGGGGCCGTTATGATGGTTCATTGGACGGGCATACCTCAACGGTTAGGGGCACTATTGCGTTAAGCGACGATATTATTGCTCCTTTAAAACTTGACGGTTTATCAAATGAATTCATTCACTAGTTCTCAGATATTCTAAGACATTTTAGGCAAGCTGGAAAGCCGATTAAGTCCGGTTATTATAATCGGGCTTTTTTTAACAATTGGGAGTCGAAACCAACGGGAACCGCTAACCCGGAAGGTCTTATCTATTTATTTAGATGGACCTTTTTTATTTTATATTTGTGATATTCTCGAATATGAAGCCTTATTTGTACAACGCAATTCTTGGTTTTTTATCCCTCGTCGTTCTAATCCTTCCATTTACAGGAAAGGTCCATAATAATAGCCGCAAATGGCTTTCCGGATTTACTGTAAGGGGAGGGATAGTTTGCGCGGCATTTATTAGTACCATCTTCGTAAATTATCTAAAAGACATTCAGACTGACAAAGACGATTTAGCGAAGGCAGTTGCAGCAAAAGTTGAGAAGAGAAAAGATGATCATTACCGGCAACGTCGATAACATTCACATGTTCTACTTTGTATTTGTCGGTAGATATTTTGATTCAGATAGTAGAAGTTTCCCTTTTAAGGTTATTGAGAGTTTCGAAACGAACGAAAAAATATTTGGTCCAGTAATGGAACCGACGAATACAAAGTAGAACATGTGAATGT
>JABDGE010000122.1:0-10050 GCA_013286235.1 Bacteroidota bacterium | reverse complement strand
ATCATAAACCTTTTGCATAAAAATGGAATCAAATATTAATTGGATGAGTGTGTAAAGAGGAGATGTCCGTTTAACACTTGCAAAATTTTAGAACTACACTATATTTGACCTTAACGGAAAATTAATTCCGCCAACAGGTCAATTATATAATAATTCGACCGACGAGTTTGCCAGAAATCGAAGAGTAGATACTTGTGTCTGTATTCCTGCCTCATATTCTCAGGTGGTCAATGGGACAATAGTCGAGACATCATTACCCCCATGCCGCAACATCAAACCATTCTTCCACCTTGCTGCATTCACCGCCGTCAACCCCTTTAAAGAAAAATTCGTTGACCTCTGAATCGTAGGTGTAATCTGTTGCCCATTCGGCGAAATTGAGCGCTGTCAATTCAATGGCATCCATTATAAAATCAATTTCGGCATCGGTCATGATGGGATGTATGGATAACCTTACCCAACCGGGTTTGCTTAACAGGTCTCGTGCGCGGATGGCGTTTAGTATTTGATAGGACCGCGTTTCATCAACCTTCAACAGTGCATGTCCGTAAGTGCCGGCACAGGAGCAGCCGGCCCTGGTTTGAACGCCAAAACGGTCGTTCAAAATTTTGGCGATCAGGTTATGGTGCGCACCCTTTACAATAAATGCCACCACGCCCAGCCGGTTTTTTATATCGCCCTCCAGCACTTCCACATTGCTCATCTGCGAGAAACGGTCAAATATTAGCTCGAGTTGTTCAGCTTCGCGGCTTCGCATGTTTTCAATGCCCATAGTTTCTTTCAAGCGCAGGCACATCGCCGCTTTTATTCCCTGCAAAAATGGGGGAGTGCCGCCATCCTCGCGCTGTTCGATGTTTGCAGTATATTCATGAACCTTCCAGGGGTTGCTGTACACTACCGTACCGCCGCCGGGCTGATCGGGCGCTTGGTTTTTATATAGCTTTTTATTGAAGATCAAAACGCCCGGCGTGCCGGGGCCGCCTAAGAATTTATGGGGCGAAAAATAAATGGCATCCAAATGTGTTCCTGGTTCCTCGGGGTGCATATCCATTTCCACATAGGGGGCAGAGCAGGCAAAGTCGACAAAGCATAAGCCGCCGTGTTGATGCATCATTTTTGCTATGGCGTGGCAGGGCGTTTGGATGCCGGTGACATTCGAGCAAGCTGTAACGGCCGCTATTTTAGTTTCCCGTTGTTTGAATTTTTCCAGCAAGCTGGTTAAGGATAAAAGGTCAACGTTGCCGTTCTCATCGGCGCCTATGATCTCCACATCCGCTGATGTTTCCAGCCAGCTGATATGGTTGCTGTGGTGCTCCATGTGCGTCACAAAAACGATGGGCTTCAGCGCGTTTTCCAAAGGAGTGCCCACCGGTTTGAGGGGAGTTCCGGGCGCCTTTAGACCTAATATCCTTTGCAGCTTGTTTACTGCTCCTGTCATCCCGCTGCCGCAAAAGATCAGTACGTCATCCTGACCTGCGTTGACATGGTGTTTAACAATATCCTTAGCCTTTTCGTAGGCTTTGGACATCAGGGAGCCGGTGATGGTGGCCTCGGTATGGGTATTCGCCACAAAAGGCATAATCTCGTTTTGCAGGCATTCCTCAATGGGCCGGTATGCCCGGCCGCTGGCGGTCCAGTCGGCGTAAATTATTTTTTTTAAACCGAACGGCGACTCAAATGTTTGCTCCTTCCCGATGACGTTCCGCCGGAATTTGGAGAAATAGTTCTCCAATGCACTTTTGGGAGGGCTAAGCATGATCATATCGTCGTGAGCGGGATACATTGCGGGCTAATTATCTTTTAGCAGATTGTTGGGGAAAAATTCCGAACAGGTCGTACGGCTTTTTATTAAACTGGTCGTTAAACAACGTTGCTGTGAGTACGACGTAGGCGACAAATCCCAAAACTACCAGCAGCTGCGCTTTGGATGTTTTTTGAATTTCGTGTCTTGATTTTACATCGCAGACTTCGCCCGGGCAGTATTGGGCTTTTTCCCTAAAGAAAAAGCGGTAGAGGTTACAGGCCAGGCAAATGCCGAACGCTGATTCGAAGAATAAAAAGACCATGCACATTAAGCATACGATACCGGTAATAGGGCTGTAGGAGTTTACCAGTACCATGAAAATAAACATAATGCCCGACAAGGCCACGCCGATGATCCAGGCAAATTTTTTCTGTTTGGCGCCTACGTATTCAGGAGTTTGGTTCTTGACGATCAAACGGCCGATGATCAGCGTGGGAGAGAATCGCGGACTTACAAAGACACGCACAATAAAATCAGTGAGAAACAAGGTAATGGCGTATTTGGCGAATACGAAATCATTCTGGAGCATGATGAGCATAAATGCCGAAAATATCACCAAAAACAGGAGGCCGGCCGCTGCCCTGATCTCGCGCTCGTTTAAAACCGGGATATTATATCCTTCAACGGTTTCTCCGAATTGTATAACTTTTTTCATCGTGTGGTGTTTTTATTGTTTTGCTTATAATTGGATGATTTACAGTGTTGTTTGTTACTAATAAGAGTTAAGAACCAAGAGCCAAGAGCCAAGAGCCAGGAAAAATGATGCTAATTTAAAATAGCACCAGTTATCATGTTATAAAGGTATATTGGATAGCCCGTTCAGAAAAATTTATATGCGATGATGCAGGTTTGACGGGATAGGTGCTCAAAATTCCGTGATAAGCGGTTTGGCGGGCGAAATGGTGTTTCTGATTATCAAAGGAATAGGATACCTTTATAGTGGAGAATCGTTTTTAGAATGTAAAGGCGGCGTTTTTCATAGCGATGGGTTTCAAACCCATCGCTATAAGCGTGGCTATCGAAAACCTAAGAAAAATTCAGGCGTATTTGACTATTTAGGCTATCGACTGACAGGTTAGCAGATGAAAGTTTTTTAAATGGGATTTCCCTGTAATTTATATTATTAAAGCACGAAGAAAGTCATGTTTTTTAAGCGGTATACCAATTATTTACTTTTTTTCCTCGCGTATATCGGTGCATTGATCATTGAGAAGCCGACATACTCGGTAAATACCGTGCAGGCGTGTTTTTCGTACCTGATCACTATCATCGTACATTTTTGTGTATTTGGATGCATGATATGGGCCAATAACGCCTTCGTGATACCAAACCTGCTCGAGAAGCGGCTTTTCGGCTGGTATGTAGCGGCCCTCATCGGCGTAGTTATAGCGTATACAGTCCTTAACGGACATTATAACCACTTTATTCATGGCGTCCTTCTTCACGATAAGCCAATCGAAACCAGTTCCGGCTTCTGGGATAATTTTGTATACGGGCTTTGCTGCAGCGTAATTGCTTCCATGCTGTATATCACCCAAAAATGGGCCGAGCGGGAAGAACAGGTTAAAAACATCCAGATCAACCAGCTGCAGACGGAATTAAAATACCTGCGTTCGCAGATCAACCCGCATTTTCTTTTTAACGGCCTTAATACGATCTATGGCTCTATTGAAATGAGCAACAGCCTTGCAAGAGACATGATGGTGCAGTTTTCGGACCTGCTGCGATACAATTTGTATGAAGGGGATGTGGACATGATAGAGCTGGACAAGGAGGTGAAATACCTGGAAAATTATGTTGCGCTGCAAAAGGCGCGGAGTAACGAGAACATGCAGGTGAGCTTAAAGGTGAACTTTCAGAATGGGGGTGTTAAAATTGCCCCGCTGATCTTTATGGCTTTTGTTGAGAATGCCTTTAAGTACGTATCGAGGGGCGATAGCAGCGTAAACAGCATCACGATCGAATTGAATGAAAATGCCGGCAAAGTTGATTTTACCTGCGATAATACATATGACGAGGCGGAATCTGTGGCGGGGGGAATTGGCCTGACCAATGCTGAAAGAAGACTGGAACTTTTATACAAGGATCGTTACAGCCTTGAGATTAAAAAGGAGCAGAACATTTATCACGTGCATTTAACGCTGAGCGTATGAAGAAAATGAGCTGTATTATTGTGGATGACGAGCCCGTTGCCCGGAAAATACTGCATGAGTTTGTTGAGCATGTGCCCTTTTTGGAATTGGCTGGCAAGTTTGAGAATGCGACCAAGGCGGAAGCGTTTTTAAAGACTTCCAATGTCGACATTATTTTCCTCGACATTGAAATGCCCAAAGTTTCGGGCCTGCAGTTTTTGCAAAAAATGCATATCGAATCCATCGTGATACTCACTACA
The DNA here is from genome assembly GCA_013286235.1 of Bacteroidota bacterium. Lineage (GTDB taxonomy): Bacteria > Bacteroidota > Bacteroidia > Sphingobacteriales > Sphingobacteriaceae > Mucilaginibacter. Next base: position 5,854 of record JABDGE010000122.1, on the reverse strand, counting down.
GCATTTCCGCAGTACGCCCTGGAAGGCTACGAGCTGGATATTATCGACTACCTGTTAAAACCCTTTGCCTTTAATCGTTTTTTAAAAGCTGTGCAAAAGGCGAAGGACTATCACGCACTGAAAAACCAGGCTTCCGCCGTCCTGCAGCCCTCGTACCTGTTTATTAAAAGTGATAAACGGATCGAAAAAATTGAAGTTGCCGATATCCTCTATGTTGAAAGTGTCGGTAATTATGTATCGGTTTATACCACGGGTAAAAAAATATTGGCCTATCTCACGCTGAAAAGCCTGGAATCGCAGCTGCCGTTGGATGAATTTATTAAGATACACCAATCGTTCCTGGTTAACGCGTCAAAGATCGACGCGATAGAAGGTAACGAGGTGAAGGTGGGCGGCAATTCGTTACCGATCAGCCGCAACTATAGGGAACCGGTGATGAGAATTGTGAATAAGCGGATGTTGAAAAGGTGAGCTTATAGCCTGTCTCCCCAGGCTTGTTTGCGTAGTTCAACCAGGGAAATGTCCCTGCCTTCCCAAATACCCGCCAAAGTTCTGATATCCGGATTTTTAGCGAAGGTTACCGGCAAATCTTTAGGGGGTTTATGGCCCGCAGGCTTATAGGTTTTAGTTGTTTTGGGCATCGATAACTGTTGGTCTACAAATATAAAAGCAATTTCACTTAATTGATAAATTAAGAAGACCTTAAACCAGGGAACCTGCCTTTAACTTTAGCAACTGAATTTATCGGAGAAAGGGCGATGTTGTCGGCAAAAAAGTACAACTACGGGGCTGGAGTCGCTAATATTTGTGTCCCCCGGCCCGTTAGCGTATCATAGGCCGAGGCATTGTACGCTCGTATCGCGGGAATTAGCAGGCGGATATATATTTTGTACCTACGGCACAAAAATCCTTTTTTCTTTTGGTTGCTACCGATATTTAGCCCCTAACGGGGCAATAAGACCAGGATGGGTTAGGTGCTAATACAAACGTTATGCCCCTATGGGGCATTGAATAAAGAGGTCAATATAAAATTTTTAAAAGCGATTTCCTGCTACTTCTTTTGTTTTAAGGCTTGGTGATGCTTTTAAAAAAACTGATCACCACCGCATTGGCTTCCTGCGGATAAACATGGCCGCCCTTGTGGACGTATAGGACCACGGGCGTTCCTGTAGTGGATTTGTAAAAGGTAGCATCTGTGGCATAATATTCTCCGGTGGGGCTACAATTGTCTATTCTAAGGATCTGGTTGCACATAGCCCTTTGCCAGGCGGGTTTTACCAGCGGGTCGTTTTCTCCCATGATATGCATTGCGGGCTTGGGTTTAAGGAGCGAAAGTTCGCGGGCGGCTATTGCTGCGGAGGGAGCCACCGCCGCAAATACATCGCCCCGCATGGCCCACAGAAGATAAGTGAAACCCCCTCCGTTGGAGTGGCCTGTGGCATAAATGCGTTTGTTGTCTACCTGGTAATCTTGTTTGAGGGTCTGCAGCATCGCATCGAAGAAATGGATATCACGGTCATCCTGGTCGCCCGGTGCTTTTTGCCAGCCCGGCAGCAGCCCTTGCGGATCAACCAACTGACCGGGTGTATTCAAACCCTGCGGACTGATGATGATCGCCCCGGGCCACAATTCATCAAAGCCGCGACCGCGGAATATCTCCCGCATATTGCCGCCATGGCCATGGAAAATAAAGATCACCGGGGTGGGTTGTGTTTTTGCGGTTGCAGGGACATATACCAGCGCCTCGCGATCAACGCCGTCAACTGTCCAGTGCATAACTTGTGTATTGGCGGATTGCTGGTTTTGCGAAAAGCCCGGGGATGACAAAATAATGGTTAATAAAGTCAATATTATGCCAAGCCGGGCGTCAAATCGAATGCGGTTGAATAACATGTGGATATAGACTTGAAATGCAAATATGGTTTAATTAATAGCGGAAATAGCGGCTGACCATACAACAGGGAGGCATTTGTCCCTTTCCCCTCCAGACTTTGATATATGGGGGAGAGGCGTTTTTTTAGGTGGGTTTGTGATAAATGATTTGTCTTTGCACAAAAAAGGAGGAGTTGCGGGACACAAATAAAATATGGGATAGTGGTTGTGGGGACACACCCACCAGTAAAATATGGGATAGTGGTTGTGGGGACACACCCACCAGTCTCCGATTTTAAGCTGGTGATTTGCTGTTTGAATTTCTTAACTTTGGCTATGGAAAACAGGGAAGAATCGCCAATCTGTGATATGGTGGACCTAAAGCTGAAGGGGTTTAATGTTTACGAGTTGGAGAATTATGCCAGCAGGATTCCCCAATATAACCGGCGCGACTTTTACAAAGTGGCTTTGCTTACCTGCAGGGGTATTGTGCATTATGCTGACAAAAGTATTGAACTGAATGGCACCTTGTTGTTTTTTGCCAATCCGCATGTCCCGTATTCTTTTGAGCTGCTTTCCGAAAAGCAAACCGGGTATTCGTGTCTTTTTACCGAACGCTTTTTAACTACCGGGGAACGCCTGCAAAGTCTGCAGGAATCGCCGCTGTTCAAGATCGGCGGCAACCCGGTTTTTGCGGTGAGTGGTACGCAAAAAGAAGAGATCGAAGCCATGTTTATCAAAATGCTGGCGGAACAAAGCAGCGACTACCTTTACAAGAACGACCTGATCCGCAATTATATTAACCTGATCATTCACCAGGCTTTAAAGATGCAGCCGCTGGAAAATTATTCCAGGCATAAAAATGCCCCGGCTCGCATAGCTTCCTTGTTTTTGGAGCTGCTGGAAAGGCAGTTCCCCATTGAAAGCACCGAGAGACCATTGCGGCTGAAAACGGCGCAGGACTATGCACAAAATCTTTCGGTGCATGTGAATCACCTCAACCGCTCGGTCAAGGAAGTGACCGGTAAGTCCACCACGGCACATATTTCGGAACGGGTGATCAGCGAAGCCAAAGCCCTTTTGCAGCATACCGACTGGAGCATAGGTGAAATTGCCTATTCGCTGGGATTTGAATACCCTACCTATTTCAATAATTATTTCAAAAAAATGACCGGAACTGTACCTAAGTCGGAGCGGTTAAATCTTGTTTGAAATTCTTACTTTTCTGTTTGATTATTGTTAACCGCCACTCGCTGACGGCCCTAATTTTGTGCTTTTGATTAACCAAATGCCAAATGACTTGTTAATCATTATACCACCAATAAATAACAACAGACAATGGAAAAGAGAAAATTAGGAAACAGCGGTCTTGAAGTTTCGGCATTAGGCCTGGGCTGCATGGGGCTAAGTTTTGGCTACGGGCCGGCTACTGAAAAGCAGGCAGCCATCGCAGTCATCCGCAGAGCATACGAACTCGGCGTTACCTTTTTTGACAGCGCCGAGGCATACGGCCCCTTTGAAAACGAAAAACTTTTGGGCGACGCCCTTGCGCCGTTTCGTGAAGAAGTAGTGATCGCCACCAAGTTTGGTTTTAAAGATGCAAGGACAGCGAACGGCCTGGACAGCAGCCCCGCGCGTATCCGTGTGGTAGCTGATGAAGCCCTTACACGGTTGAGGACCGACCGCATTGACCTGTTTTACCAGCATCGCGTGGATCCCAATGTGCCGATGGAAGACGTGGCCGGCACTGTTAAAGACCTGATCGCCGAGGGAAAGGTGAAGCATTTCGGCATGTCGGAAGCGGGCGTAGAATCTATCCGTAACGCTCATGCCGTTCAGCCGGTCGCAGCGCTGCAAAGCGAATATTCGTTATGGTGGAGAGAGCCTGAAAAAGAGATCATGCCATTGCTTGAGGAATTAGGTATTGGTTTTGTGCCCTTCAGCCCGCTGGGCAAAGGCTTCCTTACCGGCGCTATCAATGAAAATACAAAGTTCGAGGGTACCGACTTCCGCAATATTGTCCCGCGTTTTTCGCCGGAAGCCCGTAAGGCAAACCAGGCGATGGTTGACCTCCTTGGTAATATCGCGCAGCAAAAAGATGCTACACCCGCGCAAATAGCGCTTGCCTGGCTGCTGGCTCAAAAACCCTGGATTGCCCCGATACCGGGAACAACCAAGATCCATCGCCTGGAAGAAAACCTTGGCGCGGCTAATATTGAGCTAACTCAGGAAGACCTTGATGCCATTGAAAGTGCCGCGGCGCTGATCACGATTGAGGGGGAGCGGTATCCTGCGCAAATGCAGAAAATGGTGGGGAAGTGAGTGAGTCCGAAAGTCCGAAAGTCCGGAAGTCCGAAAGTTTGGGAGAAGCTGCGACTGCCGTCCGCTGGCTGGCGGATAACTTAGATTGCGTTGAGACGATGGAACTTTAAATAGCTTACTGCTTCTGTTTCGTCGCAGCGTCGATCAGGTCGACATCCACCAGCTCGAGCGATTTAACCATGTCCTTAACCGTATTCTTGTATTTCTTGAAATGCGCTGTTTCGATATGCGATTGATAGGCTGCGGAATCGGCATAAATTTCGAGGATGGTGATATGGGAAGGGTTAGCTTTATCCGCTACGGCATAATAGGTGAGCACGCCCGGGTCCAGGCGAACTGACGCTTCGATACTCTCTTTTAGGGCAGCTTTATAGCTTTCCAGTTGGGCCGGGTCAACCTGGATCTTTGCCAGTCGGACTACCTGGTGTTTTTGCTGGGCGGAGACGATGTTTGACACGGTTAAAGTTAATAAGCAGCATACGAGTATTATAGTTCGTTTCATAATTTTATGTTTTGCCTGATCATTTAAGATAATGGATCATACCCCGGTTTTTTGTACAGTTGATCCCAATGGCCCAGGATATCAGGTTTGTACACTTTTTCAACCCAATCTTCCTTTTGGATATCTTCAATGCTGATGGTGATGTTCGCTTCCTTGCTTTGGACGGCGTGCATCACGGCTTTGGTAATCTCATTGGCCAGTTGCATTTTTTCCGCTTCGGACTTACCTGCGATTTTTACGTGTATGTGGGGCATATGCTTCGTTACTTATACTGTTCGTCGGTTACTTGCTCCATCCACTCAACCGGCGAGCCGTTCAATTTTTCCTGTATGGCGATGTGACTCATGGCTGTGGTTGTAGTGGCGCCATGCCAGTGCTTTTCGCCGGGTAAAAAGTACACCACATCGCCGGGATGAATATCCTCTTTTGGTCCGCCTTCGCGCTGCACCCAGCCGCTGCCGGAAGTTACGATGAGCGTTTGGCCAAAGGGGTGGGTATGCCAGGCCGTACGGGCGCCGGGCTCAAAAGTAACGTGCGCCATGGCGACGCGGGCCGGCTCGGGCGGGTTAAAAAGCGGGTCGATGCGGACTGTTCCTGTAAAATATTCAGCCGGGCCTTTTCCTGAAGGCTGCGTGCCTATGCGTATGATTTCCATAGAATTGATGGTTAGATAGCTATTAATGCTTTATAAAACTAAGCGTTTCCTGTAACCGATTGTTTTAATTTTTTATCACACAAAGATAGCGACGCTGGTTGTGGCGCTGTTAACGACAATCAAACAAAAACTTAAACATTTCAAACAAATAGACGCGGTAGGAGCGGGGGGCTCCGCCGGTTATCCGTTTAAAGTAATTGTTGATTAATATCGAAAACCCAAAGGCTTTTAATTGTTTTTTGGATTATTAGAATTTAGCTGAGCTAAATATTGCCCATAGGGGATTTTACAATGTTCCGGAACTTCAATTTCCAAAGATGTTAAGAATTTATATACAAATGGGAAGCAATAAAAGGTATCAAATTGAAGTATTACAGATTCACCACCCTTCTTTAATATAATTCTATTGTGTTTGTCCCAAAAAAGATCAGTTGCAACGGAATAGCCATTATTCTTTAGGATGTCCATCATTTCCTTAAATGTCAACCCGGCTAATTCCACTT
>JABDGE010000121.1 GCA_013286235.1 Bacteroidota bacterium | reverse complement strand
GCGCAAACGAAGTGGAGACGGGATATTCACCGCAAAGGTGTTTATAGTTGGCAACCGGGGTGTTGGGAAATAGCGAATCGCCCAGCGCGGCGTAAATTTCATCCGATTGAGAATCCCCGTTTTTGCCGGTTATCAACAGATCGATCTCATTTAAACCAACTTTATTTTCCGACAGGAAGTTTTCGATGCTTTTATGAATGTCAGTTGGTTTGTAAAGCACTTTTAAGCCGCTCAACTCTGCCAAATCACGTGGAGAGGGCCTGTTGTTCAACAAAAAGAAAATCGCGCCTTCGCCGCCGATGGTTCCCTTTGATCGCTCTTTAAACAGATCGAGGCTGTTGATCGGGTGGCGTTTATATAGCCCCAGCCGGGTTAATACTTTGAAACAGGCGTCGACCAACTCATCGGTACCACCAACGAGCACGTTATCGGCTTCCTGCTCATTAAGGAGCATAAGCGCGTCGGTTAAAGCACTCTCGAAGGATACACCTTTGTGTACGTAGGTAAGGTTGTAACTGTGGCATTGCAGCATGAGCGCAATTTGGGCAGCAACAGTATTGTGCGTCGACTGAATAAATGCTGTTGGCGAAAGCAATTCTTCCTGCTGTTCAACAATCCGGGTTAAAAAGTTTACGGTATCCTCTATACAACCGTAAGCTGTGCCGGTGATGATTGCCCTCGGTATTTCGACATCCCCATCACCCAGGCATTTTTTTGCGGCAGCTATCCCCATTTTGATGACATGGCTCATTCGACGCGCCTGTTTGGGATCGATAAATTCTTTGTAGTCGGGCTCTATCGCTTTTAACCGGGCGCCTTCATATCCGGCGATCCGGGTCAAAAATTCATCACCAAAAGTTTCCTGGGGCGATATGCAAGCAGCTGACCGTATAAATGCTTTCATATCAGGTCCTTGAAAAAATAAGTGATGTACAATTTCCGCCAAACCCAAAAGAGTTTGACATTACATGATCGATTTTTTGCCCTTTTAAAAACTTTGTTTGCGGTATTAAAGGAAGATCAGCCATTGGTGTTTCAAACCGGAGGTTCGGATAAATAATACCATGTTTAATGGAAAGCACCGAAAATACCGCCTCTATTCCCCCGCTCGCGCCGAGCGTATGACCGGTGTAGGATTTGGTGGAACTCATCGGCGGATACAGGGGGCCGAAAATCCTGCTGATCGCTGTTCCTTCGGAACTGTCGTTATTGGGCGTCCCGGTTCCGTGAAGGTTGATATAGTCGATGTCCGATGCGTCGAGCCCGCTTTTTTGCAAGGCTCCTGTCATGGCCAGGTATGAGCCGGTTCCATCAGGGGATGATGCGGTCTGGTGAAAAGCATCGTTGCTGTTGGTGTAGCCGGCCAGCTTGCAATAAGGCGCCTTGCCAAGGACCGCCGCTACCTTTTCGGAAATCAAAACGAGGTATCCGGCGCCTTCGCCCATATTTAAGCCTGCCCGGTGCTCATCAAACGGGCGGCAATATTCTTTATCGAGGATCATTAAGGTATTAAAACCATTAAGTGTAAATTTTGACAAGGCGTCGGTACCACCTGCTACAGCTATATCGATCTGGCCGTTCCTGATCAGCCGTGCGCCGTAGGCGATAGCATTTGCTGACGAAGAGCAAGCAGTGCTGATGGTTGTAATAACGTCGGTTATACCAAGCTCATCAGCCACAATTTCGGTCATGCTGCCACATTCATGGTCAAATACGTACCTCAACCTGCCCTTGTTATCGTCGGCCAGGAAAGGAACAAAAAAGCCTTCGGTTTTGTCCATCCCGCTCACGGTGTTCGCCGAAATAAAACCGGTGCGCCATTGCTCCATGGCCGGAATCGCAGCATCGGCGAGCGCTTCTTTCGCCGCGACAAGACTGAGCAGGGCAGTCCGGCTAACATGGGCGGGCAGTCCGGTCATCTTAACCAATTGTTCATTGGTCAACTTTACTTCGGCAACAGGGAGTTTTTGGCGATGAATGGTTTCCAGCTGGGTGATGTCGCCCATACCCGCAATTTCCTGCTCAAAGGAATCAAGGTGCTCTGCTACATCGTTCCCGATTGCCGAAATGACCCCAACGCCGGCTATGTAAACTTCCGTACCCATTATTTCGCGGTAGAATTAAATATCTCGTCCATGTTTACTGCCGAAAATAACGCGGCATTTCCCTTTTTTATCTTTTCCACTAAAAATAATACACACTTATATTCTTCCCCTAAAATGTCTACCCACCCGCAAACACAGCATTTCGTGCAATTGTTTGCCAGCAAATACGCTGCCTGCTGCTGAATAAATTCGCTCTGAAAATTGCCCTGGATAAAAAATGCCTGTTCGCCCTTGAAATGGTTTCGGATGCAAATCTCGCCGATAACGATATTGGGCAGAGTATATACAAATAACGATGGGCTGGCCGCCTCGGCTACGGAATCATAGTATTTAAGGTCGTCGTCCAGGCTGCTGCTTGCGTTAGCCAGGATGACGCTGATGTCTTCAGGTTCGTACTTGCCTTGCTCAAAGCTGTCCATCAACAGTACTTCAGTTGCAAGCCAGCCTAATTTGCTCAGCCTATCCATTTTATGAAACTTTGGATAACTGAGCCGGAAATGCTGGTAGGCGGCAAGGAGCAACGAGCCCACATCGCCTGCATGTGTAAACAGGTTGCGGCCGTCTTTCTCAACCAGGCCGTTTTCTATTTTGCACGATGCCGTTATGTAGTTCTGATCCGCCAAGTTAATTCTTTTATCCTGTTGATTTTCAAAAATAATCTTATTTGCCAATTATCACGGCGGCATTGCAGCCTCCAAAGCCCGAAGCCGTTTTCAAAAAGTTGACGGCATCAAAAGATTTGTGCGAAGCGCCGACATTTACCGGGTATAATTCCGGCGCGTTAACAAATCCTGGGGTGCCCAAAATGAGCCCCTTACGCAAAGATTCGGCAGAAATGATCGTTTCGATCAACCCGGCCGCGCCCAATGTATGCCCGTAATAGCCTTTTAAGCTATTGAGCGGAACATTTTCGAGACCGGCGATTAATAGCGCCTTCGCTTCCATTTCGTCGTTATACACCGTCCCGGTGCCGTGTGCCGAGATGAAGCCAATATCTCCGGCGCCGATATTGGCGTCATCCAGTGATTTCATTATAGCCCCCGCCAATTCCTGGCCCGTCCGTGACGGCCCGGAAATGTGATTGGCATCATTGCCGACCGATCCGCCTTTTACCTTTAGGCTGCCTGCGTATTTTTTATCGACGGATAAAACGACCGTTCCGGCGCCCTCGCCCAAATTTAGTCCATCGTGTGCCTCATCAAAGGGCCGGCAAACATCCGGGCTTAAGGCCTGAAAAGACTGAAATCCTGAAAGGATGAACTTTGATATCACGTCGGCGCCGGTGATTACGGCATTTTCATAAACACCCGCCCGCAGCAGCCGCATGCCCGTTAGGATAGCCAGTACCCCCGAAATGCAGGCATTGGAAATAATAATGGGCACCTGCCGGAACCCGAAATGATCAGCCACGATTTTTGCCGACGTTGATAGGGCTATCCGCTCTCTAAATGCGGGGCTATGCTTTTCCGTTTCGAGCAGGCTGATATTGCCTTTGGTAGTCGAAATGATCAGTATCGTGTTCGGATCGCCGGCATCGATGACGCTTTGTTTCAAGGCATCATCGATCGACCGGATGAGCAATTGTTCAAATTTGGTGTATGGCCCATCTGAACTAAAACTGGCCTCCGCATCAAAAAGCGATGCGTAAAAGGGCAGGGGAGACATTGCGCTGTCGAAATGTTTTTTTACCCCTGTGACATTTTCTTTAAGGCGGGCAAAATTGGCGGCTGTTGTATTCCCAACCGGGGAATAAACATTATCTGCTACTATAAAAACATTTTTATTTGTCTGTTTAGTCATCCCGCATAATTTTATTGCCAGGAATTCAAGCCTCCCAACCGAAGGGCTGTTTTCTATATAACAAAACTGTTAAAATTTTAACCGCGGAGATCGCAGAGGAGACACAGAGGCCGCAGAGTCTTAATAGTTTGTCAATTTATTTTTTCTCCGTGTTCTCCGCGCATTCTCTGTGATCTCCGTGGTTAAAATTAAATTGATTTTATAACCGTTATTTTAACCGAAACATCGCGCCCATATTTTAGACTAATCTTCAAACAGGGTAAAGTTGTCCGAATTCTCAAGAAAATCTTTCACCCTTGCCAGGTCTTTATATTTGGGATGATCGTGAACAAATTTTGGAAAGATAGCCCTTGCCTTGTCATACAACAATCGTGATGCCGATGATAACCTGTCAGCACAATCCAGGTAGTCAATTCCCTGCAAAATGGTCATCAATTGTATGGCGAGTACCTCGAACGAATTATCCACCACCTTTTTTGTCATCAGCGCGGCGTTGCAGCCCATGCTCACAATATCCTGGTTATCGTTATTGTTGGGAATACTATGGACATACATAGGGAACGACAAAGTCTGGTTTTCGGCCACCGTTGACGTCGCCGTGAACTGCATACCCTGCATGCCGAAGTTGAAGCCCAGTATGCCGAGGTTCGCAAAAGGGGGTAGCTTTTGGTTGAGCTTGTTGTTTAGCAGGTAGTTTAACTGCCTCTCTGCCAGCATGGAAAGCCTGGTTATTGCTATCTTTAGTTTATCCATTTCCAGCGAGACGTAGTCGCCGTGAAAATTACCTCCGTGGAAAATATTGTTGTTTTCGTGGTCGATAACGGGGTTGTCGTTTACCGAATTCAACTCGTTTATTAAAACCACTTCCGCGTTGGCAATGGTATCATAAACAGGGCCTAAGATCTGGGTAACGCAACGCAGCGAATAATATTCCTGTACCTTATCCTCAAAAAACTCCTGGTCGATATTATCCGGGTTGTACAGGTGTGCTGAACGGTCGCGGATCAAATTGCTGTCGGCTAAGGTGCTCCTCATAGCGGCGGCGATCTTATTTTGCCCCGTATGGTGTTTAACGATATTCAACTCATGCGAATAATGGTCGTCATACGCCTCAACCATCTCGTTGATCATGGCCGAAAATAAAACCGACCAGCCCAACAGCTTTCTTGCCTGGACGATGTTCAGCAGGCCTATACCGGTCATGGCCGAAGTGCCGTTTAAAATAGCCAGCCCCTCGCGGATATGGATCTGCAGCGGCTTGATATTCAAACGCTCAAAAATCTCGGAGGCGGGGTAAACCTGGTCTTCAAACCAAACCTCGCCCTCGCCGATGAGGGCCAGGCCGAGGTGCGCGAGCTGAACCAAGTCGCCGCTGGCGCCCACGCCGCCGTGCTCGTATATGCAGGGGCTGATGTTTTTATTGATCAGGGTGACCAGCAGATCAATAACCTCGGTATGCACGCCCGAGTGCGCCTGTAAAAAGCTCCCCAGCCGGGCCACCATCAGCGCTTTGGAAAGCTGCGCCGGGATGAGCTTACCACTGCCCGAAGCATGGCTGCGGATCAAATTGTATTGCAGCTGCAGTATGTTTTCCTCGCTCACCTTATACTGCGCCATCGGCCCGAAACCGGTGTTTATGCCGTAAATAAGCTTGTGCGAAGAGAACTTTTTCAGGAACTCATAACTGTCGTTTACTTTTTTAACGGCGGAGGCGTCAATGGCAATTTGCTCCTGCTTAAATAATATACCGATAAATTGATCTAACGTTAAATGGTCTTGTCCGATAACTATCACTGGCCAAAAGTTGGGTAGAAGAATAAATTATTAAAGGGGTAAATGTAAGATAAAACCGGGAATTTTTAGTGTGCCGGATGGGTTCATAGTTCATAGTTAATGGTTCATGGCCGGATTGTTGAGTAGCAGTAGTAGTGGCAGTAGCAGTTTGGTATTGATACCTGGTTGATCGTTCATGGGAGGAGGCGGAGACATGAGTTAGGTTACCGAACAGGTTGTAGCAAGATTTGTTGTTTTGGCAAAAAAAACGTCTTATTGGGTAAGCGGGGGCATTGAGACTGTTAAAACTGAACACTAAATCTATTGATGTTCAGCTATTTACCGTTATTTGTTGAAGTGGCTTAAGCCTGGGTTATGCGTGATTTATGATGGTTTAGTGTTGGCCTAATGCATGGTTAATGCAAGGTTTATCGCCTTTTTACGACGCTTAATGTTGGGTTAATGCGTGGTTTAATGCTACTCTATCGTCGATTTTTTTAATTTCTCCTGTGCGGCCTAAGGCTGTTTTTCGCTTTTTTCCCAGGCATGTAAAGACGGCAAATTTGCAGTAGACGCAAAATATTGCGTCTCTACAGCCGGTCTGAATTCATATTTAATATGTCAAAGAACTAATTATCAGCTATCTGCCGATTTTTTTAGAGAAAAACACCGTGTGAATTCCGTGTGATTTTTCTATAATTCCGTGTGATTGGCATGTGATTTTGGTGTGAACGCCGTGTGAATTCCGTGTGATTTTTTTTATTTTTCACACTGAAATTGGTTGTTGCGTTAGCTTTTACCAATTTTATTTGGTCGCTGCTTCGACGTGAAATTTGTTTACACGTTTGTTATTTAATCCTTTATTTTTTACTGACATTTAAAGGGCCAGAAAGTTGGACGAATAAGAAAGTTGGATGACCGGCTTGCCACTTTAAAATTCGAATCCCTGACAAATATGTTTTGTTTTTGCGGCGAATGCAAATCGGGATTTCGTGAGGGTACAATAACTGTACCGTGACGTTACACGAGGAGTTACGTTACGAAAATTTTATTGCGGTTAAGCTGTTATAAATGAGCGTGTTGACAGGTTATCGGCGGAAGGATTTAGCAGGGGGATATTTTGCCAGTCGATGGTTAGCGCAAAAGGGTGGGTTATCTGTCCCCGGGCACGAGTCGCATTTGCGTTTTTGGCACCACATCAGCGCTTGAATGAAAAATAATAACTTTGTGCTTTTAAATAGTGTCCTTGCTATGAATTTTTTTTTGATTATATTTATTTCAGGGTTGCTCAATGGAAATTTAAAACACAAGGTCCAACAAGTGCCACTGCTGCAGGTTTCATTTCGATAATGCAATTTTTTTTAATGGCAATAATTACGACACCAATTTTTAAATATTTTCTTACAAAGAACGAATTGGCGTCACATGCGAAGCAATTTGGCTGGGTAGCAGGGTTGTTAGCTCTTGTCTTGTATTTTTTGAATTACAGGAAATACGATGGGAAATATGATAATTATCTATTACAGTGGAAAGATGAAAGCCCTAATAAAAGATTCGTCAAAGGTATTTTCGTTATACTCTCCCTGTCTTTACCGCTAATTTCGTATTTACTAATTAAACTCATTGGCATAAATAATTTTAATGCCTTGTCCGGTACGATCTTACCTTGATTTTTAACCCCGCTTATCAATAAACTTTATCGGCTTCCGGCTTGCTTCATTAAACTGCATTTTTAGGATCGCTTCGGGGGATACATACCTGATCTGCGGGCTAACACGGAGGCGGGCTTGCAGGTAGGCGCGGATGCGGTGGTCGCATTCTTCGCTTTCTTCGGTGGGGACGAGGTAGAGCAGCACCTGGTCGAGGCCGATCTCGTTGGTGGAAACTTCGATCACGAAATCAAGCACCTCGTCCATTTCGTTGAGCAGGTCGAACAGGGCAGGAGGGTAGAGGGTGGTGCCTTTAAACTTGATCATCTGTTTTTTGCGGCCCATCAGCGGGGTAAGGCGAAGAGTGGTTCGGCCACAGGCGCAGGGCTCATCATCGTACATGCACACATCACCGGTTTTGTAGCGCAGCAGCGGCATGCCTTCCACACCCAGCGTAGTAACGGTGACCTCGCCGGGGGTATTCGGGCCGACAGGCTGGTTATCTTCGTCGAGCAGCTCTACAATCAGCAGGTCGGGCTGGTAATGGCCGCCGCGGCCCTGGCCACATTCCGTAAACGCGGTTTGCATTTCGGTGGAGGCATAGGTGGAGTATAGCTTGATATTCCAGCTTTCGGTGATCTTGCGGCCAAGGATATTGAGGGAAAAATCAGTATTGCGGATGTTTTCGCCAATACAGATGGCCTTTTTTACAGATGTTTGGTTCACATCAATGCCTGCTTCCTTAGCATATTGCAACAGTTTCAGGATAAACGAGGGTACGGCGACTATTGCCGTGGGCTTGATCCGCAGTATAGTTTCCCATTGCATGGAAGGCACGCCGGGGCCTAACCGGATCAGTCCGGCGCCTATTTTACGGATGCCCATATAATAGGCGATGCCGGCCATAAACTGCCTGTCGAGCGTGAGCATCAACTGGTAGGTGTCGGCTTTGGAGCCGTCGGCGCATAAAAACGAATTGTATTCATTCAGTGCAAGACGTTCCAGGTCGTTTGCGGTAAGCGCTATCGTGACCGGGCTGCCCAGAGTGCCCGAAGTGGACATATATTCGGCCACATTTTCAATACGGACACAAAGGAAATCGTTATTGCGCTTTTGCAAATCGTCTTTGGTTGTTACAGGTAACAAGGGCAAGTCGGCAACCGTGTTAATGGCGCGGATATCTATGTTGTTTGTTGAAAACAGTTCTTTATAAAAGGGCGAATTATTAGAAAGGTAGCGCAGCAAATCCTTCAGCTGTTCGTTTTGCTTTTGGGAAGGGGTGTTTATTTTAGCCGGATCTGTTTGGTTGGAGATTGCCATTTTACCTTTTATTGTGTTGAAGCTTTTCAAAATTATGAAAAAAGGTGAAAGGTAAAAGGTGAAAGGCAAAAGGTTGTGTGGGGTAATAGCAGGCAATCGATGGATTGGCTTAAAAAGTGTTTCGGGCAAACAATCGTTTATCGTTATTGTCTCGTATGTTGATCATGACATTTAAACACGCGTTCATTAGCATTCTTTTTTTCCTGCCAACTGCGAGCCTTCGTGCACAATCTACCCGGCGCTATAAAGACCTGGTATTCAGGGATGTGACGATCGGATACGACTTAAGCTATAACCCGCTTGTGGATGCGAAGGAAAAGAAATCGTATTTGTTTGATCTTTATCAGCCTGCCGGCGATCAGCAGCAGCGCCGGCCGCTGATCATCTGGATGCATGGCGGCGGCTTTAAATATGGTTCCAAATCGGCTAAAGGGATCCAACTTTGGTGTAAAACTTTTGCGCAGCGGGGATACGTTTGCGCCGGCATCAATTACCGGTTAAGCAAGCAAAACCCTGTCTTTCATTTCGATGAGCTTTTGGCCAGCAGTTATTATGCGGTGCAGGACATTAAAACTGCGGTAGATTACTTCAAAAAACACGCCGTTCAATACGGAATCGACCCGGACAAGATCATCCTCGCCGGGAATTCGGCAGGAGGGATGATCGCGCTGCAGGCTGCCTATAGCAGTAACGAAGAATTGGCTAAACTTGCCAAACTGCCGGCAGACAGCGCAGCTGTAAACAAGCCGCATGACAGGGTAAAGGTTGCTGCCATAATTAACTTTTGGGGCGCCATTTATGATCTGAACTGGCTGAAGAATGCCCATGTACCTGTTGTAAGCGCATTAGGCAGTAACGACCCCATCGTGCCGCCTGCCCATAAGAATACGCCGCTTTTTGGTGGCAAGGATATTCATCAACGCGCGGATTCTTTAGGAATACCCAACGACCTGAAAGTATTTGAGGGCTACTCGCACGAGCTGCAAAAACATTTTAACCCCTTTTTTGCCGGCGGAAAAGCGACACAAGGACGCTGGCTGGAAGCGGGGCAATTTGCGGCGGACTTTCTTTACCGGGCAATTATCAAATAGTTAAATGGCGATAATAATAATATTGCCAAAACGTTTTTTACATTTGAGTGTTTACAGTGAAACATATTCAATCTATTTTCAATGAAGATCCTGAAATTTTTAAGCATCGCATTATTCCTGGCGGCTACCGTACAGCTAAATAGTGCCGCAGCCATTGAACCGGCCCCCGGTCTGGCGCTGTTACAGGTTAGGCCGCCACCGCCGCCGCCAAGGCCGCCAAGTCCATTTTATCACCGGCACCACAGGTGGCACCACCGCCGGCTGCATATCAACCTGCCGCCGCCACCGCCACCACCACCGGCGCCGCCAGCACCGCCAGCGCCGCCACATCCTTAATTGAACGATCGGTCCGTGGGGCCTTCAAGGGGATTTTTGCCCGCTTGTTAACATAAAGTACAGCCTGCATTGCTTTTGACAAATAGTCGGAAGTTGTGCAGGCTTTATTTGTTTCCAGTTGTCCGATGGTAGATTTTGTCCTGATATAGTCCCGATTCCTACTAAAATGTGCTATTTTTTTAAATAAATTACTTGATTATCAATCAAATCGATTTTTTTTTGTATTTTAGCTACGATTGATAAATTGTCCCCGATGTTAATGAGAACATTTTTATATTGGATACTCGTTTTACTCGGGTTGGTAACTACTGTGGCCCTATCGATGCTGATTATAAACTGGAGCATAAACGCCCGTATATAATTCCCCTGAACTGACGCATAGATCGCCAGTGTTATCTGCCTGATCACGTTAAATACCGCTGCAAGCGGTAACGGCCTTCTTCACCCCTGTATTTGAGCCTCCAAAACTTTCTTTTCAAAAATATTTGCCACGGCATTTTAAAACCTTAGCTTTGCAAACCTTTTCGGGGTGTAGCGTAGCCCGGTATCGCGCCACATTTGGGATGTGGAGGCCGCAGGTTCGAATCCTGCCACCCCGACTTAAGCAATTAAAGCCTCGTCCGTTTTCAACGGACGAGGCTTTTTTATTTTGGAGTGTTGCAAACAAAAGTTTGCAAAAGCGCAAAAATAAAAAAGACGAATGAGCCTGCCTGCCGGTAGGCGGGCTCAGCGAAAAGGCTTTAATTGCTTTAGAGCACCCCCACCTCGGGATCAACGCAGTTAATCCTGCCACCCCGACAC
>JABDGE010000120.1 GCA_013286235.1 Bacteroidota bacterium | reverse complement strand
AAAAAAAAGATTGTTTCGTGACGTAACACTACGAGTAACGAGACGTAACACTACGAGTAAGCTTACGAAAACGTAATTTTTTTTGGTGGTTTTGGCGCTGTACGTTTGTCCCGGATTCAAAAATGACACCCATGCCAAAAAGCACCAAACGGTTTGTTTTATCAACCTCGCAACTTAACTCACACGGCTTCCGCTCGCTTACCGACGGAGCGGACCTGGCTGACTTTATAGCCAACCCTATTATGTACTGGCTGCACAGCACGCCCGAAGGCAAAAGCAATGAAGAACTGCTCCCGATCGGATTTTGGGAGGATATTAAAAAGGAAGGCGACGAAATTACCGCTGTGCCCAATTTTGACGACAACGATGAGTTTGCCATGAAAATCTACAATAAAGTGGAGCATGGCACACTACGGGCAGCCAGCGTGGAAGTGGAACCGCTGGAACTGGACACCGAGAAGAAAAACTGGGTGAAGGGCCAGAAGCTGCCAACCGTAACCAAATGGAAGATAGGGGAAGCGAGCATCGTCGATCGCGGATCGAACAAGGGTGCGCTGGTGAAACTAAAGCATAAAGGCAATGTAATCGCACCGGATGATGCGGCAGAATATTTCGACACGATACAACACGATAACATGAAAATAAAACTTAATGAAAAGACCTCGCAGTTTTTGAAACTGGCGGAAGGCGCCGAACTGGACGCTAACCCAAAAAAACAGGGCATTTTTTACCCTCTTTTTTGACGTAAAAAATGGCATGGAAAATTAAGCGATGCAGGCATCAAAGGGTCTCATGAAAACAGGTAAAAAATGTAGCCCGCGTTCATCCACTTTTCGCGCAGCGAAAAGTGGATGAACGCGTCCCGGACGTTCGGGACTGGGCGTTAAAAAACAAAAAACCGCCTTTCCCCTCTTTTCGCGTAGCGAAGAGAAAGGTCAGGTAGCGAAAGCGATGCGGGAGAGAAAAAAGGCATCAAACTGCTTTTACCCTCTTTATCGCCTGCAATAGAGACGGTCAGCGAGCGAAAGCGATGCTGGGGTGAGTCAACGGAGCGCGGTCATTACCGCGCCCATTATGATAACTTAAGTAGAAATGGACACAATTATCGAATTTTTGCCCAACGGCCGGCAGGTTACCCATTTGTCGCAAAATGAAAGCAAACCAATAATGCCCCATAGGGGCCACCCGTTTGTAGCAAATAGCAAAACAAAAAATAATGCCCCGTTAGGGGCTACCCTTTTAGTGAGAGTGATACCTAATGATAGTGAATGCCGGCTTTGAATCGTCGGAAAAGGGTTTAATAACAAAATATATAAACAACGAAAAACAATGGCGAATACACACACACGCATCGAATTAGAAAAATTAAAAGAGTATGCCCAGATATTGTACACCGGGCACCAGCTTACTTACGAAGAGATCGCCGAAAAAACGGGCGTTCACGAACAAACTATCGGCCGTTGGGTGGCCGCAGAAAGCTGGAAAAGATTCCAGCGCAATTTCCAGGCCGAAAGGGAAATACAAATCGGGCACCTCCAGGATGAACTTATCAAAATGAACGCCAACATCCGTAAAAGACCCGAAGACGAACAAGTCGCCACTTCAAAGGAAGCTGATATCCGTCGCAAGCTCGTCAGGGATATAAAAGATCTGGAAACCGCTACCTCGCTGCACAACATCATCGCCGTCTGCAAAAGTCTCTTGGGTTTTATCCGCAAAGCTGATCTGGCCAAAGCAAAGGAATTTTCGCGGTGGATGGATGCGTATATCAAATCGGTATTATGAAATGTCTGGATATCACGTAATCGGGCTGGGACTGGTTTTGTCTTTTCCCGCCTCAATGCATTCACCTAAATCTGTAATAAAAAATCAAGACGAAACAAAGAACAATGCCTGTAATGAACGATTCAAGAGAGGTTAGCGATTGGAGCGACGGCTGCAAAGCGCTCGATCGTGATATGCCTGTCGACGAAACCGAAACGACCGGGGAGCGGCGGGTTCGCGTTGCCGCCCTGCAGCGTCCCGGAAACGAGGAAGCCTGGTTTAAATACTATTTCCCCAATTACTATTACGCCGAAGCGGCGCCATTCCACAAGATTAGCACCAAACGGCTGATGGCGCACATGGAATATTACATCGTCAGGGCATGGAGCCGCGAATTGGCGAAAGATACCCGCACCATGATGGAAGTCATGAAAGCCGCTTTGACCGGGCAAAAACGGTCGGTATTACTGATTAGCAGTAGTCTGGATAAAGCCGTTAAATTGCTTCGGCCCTTCAAAGTAAATTTCGAGAGCAATCAGCGCATCATCAACGATTACGGCCGCCAGGAAACCTATGGCGAATGGACCAGCAACGCCTTCACGACGGGATGCGGCTGCTCTTTTTTCGCAATCGGCAAAGGACAAACACCGCGTGGTCTCCGCAACGAAGAAGTTCGCCCCGACGTGCTGATCATGACAGACATGGATACAGATGAGGATTGCCGCAATCCCGAAATGATTGAAAAGGATTGGGCCTGGTTCGAAAAAGCGGCCTACCCCACGCGTTCCATCAGCAGGGATACCTGGGTGATATGGCTCGGTAACATCATTGCCGAAAAATGCTGTATTAAACGGGCCATTGACATGGCCGACCACGTCGAGATCGTCAACATACGCGACGCCGACGGAAAAAGCACCTGGCCCCAAAAGAACAGCGAAGCGCACATCGATCGCGTGTTGAGCAAGATCAGTTACGCCGCACAGCAGGGAGAATATTTTAACAATCCCGTAACCAATGGTAAAGTGTTCGAAAAACTTTTTTATGGTGAAATGATGCCGCTCACGGCCTACAAGTTTTTGGTCAGCTATTGCGATCCCTCGTACAAAAAGAAAGGCGATTACAAAGCCGTGGTGTTGATGGGCCGCTGCCGCGACGAGTACCACGTGCTTAAAACTTATTGCGCCAGGGCCACTACCGCCGAAATGCTGGATTGGCACTATGAAATTCTAAAGTATGTGAATGGTCAGTCTCCTGTTTATCAATTAGTTGAGTGGCCATGGATTGATGAAATATTGCTGCTGGAGATACAACAAGCCAACAAAAAACATAGCATTAACCTCGCATTAAGGCCCGATAAACGCACCAAACCCGACAAATATCATCGCATTGAAAGTGCATTGGAACCGCTTAACCGCATGGGAAAGTTAATCTTCAACGAGGCCGAAAAGGGTAACCTTTTTATGGTGAACATGGAAGCCCAATTTTTGGCCCTAAGTCCCACAAGCACAGCCCACGACGATGGGCCCGACGCGGTGGAAGGCGCCGTATTTGCGCTCAATAGCAAAACAGCGGCCGATGTTAAACTAATTAGTTCTTTACCCAAACAAACAACCCAAAAACGATTTTAAATATGCCATACACACCATCCCCACCACCCCTGCCGACCATTTTGCCGGCGCCGTTTATCAGCGTAAGCGAGTTGAATACACACATTTACGAGGAAGTTATCACTGCAATTACCGGCAGCGACACCACCATTATGCCACAGGCAATTGAAGCCGCCACCAACGAGGCAATGGGCTACATGAGCCGCTACGATTTCCTCACCATCCTCGAGCAAACCGGCACTGCCCGCGACCCGGTACTGCTGATGTACGTAAAGGATATGTCCGTTTGGCACTTTATGGTGCTGGCCAATCCCAACCTGGATTATGATGCCCGCCGCACCCGCTATGAACACGCTGTCCGCTGGCTCGAAAAGGTGCAGGACGGCCGCTTCGTCCCGGCAGGCTGGCCGCCGGCACCCTGCAGCCAAACTGGCACCGAGTTCCACGTAATGAGTACCCAGTGCAAACGCTGGAACAATTTTTAATGTAGGGGCGAATCGAATTCGCCCCCAATATGACCAAACGTACCAATCATTAAACAAATTAAAATGAACCCATACCCCAATAACAACCCGCTCATCGGCGAGCCAACCAGCATGCCCGGCGGCGAACCCATGCCGCTTATCATCCAGCAAATAACCATCCGCCCGCCGGTTCGCCGCAAGCTCGAAATCGTCGACTGGCGCATAGCCCTGCGCAATGCCGAGGCCATAGTACCACGTTACGTTCTGCTTTACGACCTCTATTCCGAGCTTTGGCTCGATGCGCATCTCAACAGCGTAGCCAAAAAGCGCATCATGGGCGTAACAAATGCCGGCTGGAGATATGTGGATAAAGACGGTGTGCCGGTGGACACGGTAAACAGACTGCTGGATTCGGTCGCCTTTGAACAGGTGCTGGAGTCCTATGTTTATGCTCGGCTTGAGGGCTACCGCATGATTGAAATAGGTTATGAACTCCCCCTTCAGGGGGTTGGGGGGCCTGGATGCCTCACCGCTTACATCGTTCCGCCAAAACATATGCGGCCACGAACCGGAATTGTAGCCTTCGACCAAAATAGCGACGACGGCATCGACATTCGCGATCGCATTTATGCTCATACCGTGATGGAAATCGGCGATCCCTACGACCTGGGCCTCTTTATTTCCGCAGCGCAGTACGTGCTATACAAACGCGGCGGCCTTGGCGACTGGGCAAACTTTGTCGAAGTGTTCGGTCAGCCCATCATCGATGCCGAATGGGATGGCTACGACGAAAAACAGCGCCTGCAACTGGAAGAAGCACTAAATCGCATGGGCAACGGTGGTAAGATCACGCGGCCCTCCGGCACCAAGATAAATTTGCTCGAGAACCGCGCCAATGCCAACGGCGATTTGCAGGATCACTTCATCGATAAGCTAAACGCCGAGATCAGCAAAGTTATCCTCGGCCAAACCGAAACCACAGAAAGCTCTCCAGCCAGCGGCTATGCCCAAAGCAGGATCCACGCCCAGGTAGAAGATGATATCAACATCAGCGATATCAATTACACGCGCCGTGGGCTAAATACACGTTTCGTCGCTATTATGACAGCCCTGGGTATCCCCGGCGCCGAAGGCGGCCGCTTTGTCGTACCGGTTGAACCGGAGCAGCAACCCTCGGCAAAAGACAAGCTCGACATGGACATCGCCCTCGTTCGCGATCTCAATTTACCGGTGGATGACGATTACTTTTACCAGCAGTATAACATACCCAAACCGGCGAATTACTCGGCCATTAAACAGGGTCAAACTGCCGTAGCCAGCGAAAATGAATATGTTTCATCGAGCACATAAATAACAAACGAAAAAGAATCCATGGTCGGGGCGAATAGCATTCGCCCCAATAAGGCCTCACTATCACAGTATTTATGATTTTAAATCCTATAAAAAAATGAACGCATTATTAGGCAATATCTGGCTCGCAATCCAGGCGCAGTTAGCAACAATTTCCGACCTGCAATTTATTGACCTGGACACGGGCCAACTTGAATACAAAGACATGCACCAGCGTCCACAGGTACTGCTGCCCTGCGCACTTTTTGACTTTGCAAAATCAGAGTATACTGATCTTTCCGAAAATTACCAGGAAGGTGAGTTGCTGCTCGAAGTTCGCATCGGCATAAATCCCTTTACCCAGGCCACTAACTATTTTACCGATACACAAAAAGAAAACGCGCTTAACTTCTTTAATATCGAGCAAGAGGTTTACCTGGCGCTGCAGGGCTGGGCCACTCAATATTGTGGCCCGTTAACCCGTATAAGCCTTAAAAGCGAAAAACGGAATGACAAGTTACGTGTACGGGTGATGCAATTCAAATTCAGCTACCTCGATGCTACGGCTATTGCCGCCACTACTTCGATTTCCCGACCTGTTTTGCAGATTAATACTACAGATCAGCAAACCGGGATTGGTAGTGGCCATTAGACGAAGTAAACTAAATAGACAATTTTAATCGGAGAAAAGGCAACGCGCAGTCACGCATAATATTAAAATACCCTGCTTGCGGAGGATTTGCAAACTGGGTATTTAAACAAATTTTATTGTCTACGTTTATTAAAAGCTATTTGATGCAAAACCGGTGAAGGTGGATGCCTGATCCGCGGCGGTAGCTGCGTTGCTTCTTCTTTTCATAATAACGAACAAAACATCTGTCCACTCCTGGCATTCTTTGCGGGCCTTCGTAAGAGGGTAAAACTTTGTAAGAGCTCTATTGTAAAATATCATCTCAAAGCCCGGATTTACTATGTCGTCCAGCAAAACTTTAAGAATGATATTTCTTATCTTCTTTTTGTAGGTGGTTTTGCCAAAATTTTGGCCGATTACCGCCCCTTCGGTACCTCCTAAAATACCGCCTAAAACAGCGCCAGTAGCCGACTTACTGCCTACCATGGTCCCGTCCTCTATTATTTCAACTTTAACCAGGTCGTCAAAGTTCACCGCTCGGGTTATTATTTCTGCGGACATGGCTCCTTTTGCAGTTGTCATAAAAACTTTTTTCATGTTTTGGTCTAGCACGATCATACTAAGGCCGGCACCGTTTTTGTAAACTTTATCCACCTTAAAACCCGGAAATAGGGTCGGAAGTGAATTAAAGATTTCTTCTTGCTTTTTAACGCGCTTCTTCTTGATTACGCTAAAGGAAATACCGAACGCAATATAGGCTGCGAACAGGATGACAATGATTGCTACTACCATTATGATTGTTGCTAATGTGAATAGATTTATTAAATAATTTTTTTGTGAATTTAATATTACGATTGGAAAAACCAAAAAAAAGTTAAAGATATTACCTGGCTGCCGGCCGGGTTAGTTGCAACTCAATAGCTTGAGACCTGCTTGAGCGACGGATTTTTACAAGGCCATTTTATGACAAAGAAATTTAAGTAATTTCAGTTGAAAACGGACTTTTTGGTGTTGATATTAAAACCTTTTCAGATTCGGATCAATCGCGATCACACCTCAACCGGCTCATTTCAATTCTCTTATTTTCAATAGTTTCGCAAAAAACGTACGTGGCAACAAGAAAATTGAGCGTTTTTTTTACAATTTCTCGATTTTGGCTTCTAATATACCAGGTACAGAGTTGAATTATTAGCCCCCGGTTTTTTAGTAACTGTAATATAACCGGTGTTGCCTACCCAGCCGTAGGTTACCACGTCGATCAAAACAGTCTTAACACCCGCGATCCCTGGTTTGGCAGCGTAGCCTTCGTCGTTATGAAATGGCCAAAAGCCATCGTACATTTCGCTCATAGCGGATATCGATCCGGTAATTTTAGTGGAGATCACCCGCTTATCGGCATCTGTTGTAAGGGTTAGTACTATTTTTTGAGCATCATTGACGGGGCTGTTCCTGGCAAATACAAACTGCTCCCCTGTTGGAATATCGGTTTTTTTTAGTAGCGCACATTTCATTTTATTCTGCAAATACAAGCTGATATTTTCACCATATGCTTCTTTAAAGGTTGTAATTAGAACGAAGTAGGGATTTTTCGTTTCCGACATAGCGTCGTCCTCAAGGGATTTTTCCCTTTCGGTTCCATAAAGGGAGGCCATCTCGGGCTTCCAGGGGTCTGGGTGTTTAGCCAGCGAAGATTCCAGGCGCCAGTTGTGATCAGGGTCGGCCTCCTCGCATCTAACCACCTCGTCCAGTGTTTTCATTTTGGTAGGTAGAGCAAGTTTTTTGGTTCTGCCCTTTTTGTAAATGGTATCCGAATTTTCGCCGGTTTTGTACAATTCAGAGTAGAGTTTACTGATCTCCTTCCAGGGCGCCACTATAGCCGAAGTAAAGATGATGGTGTCGGGAGTGTGCGTTACAACCCCTTTGATCTCTATATTGATCGCCTGTGAATTATCGCGCCTGACCGTCCTGTCAATTCCGTAGCCTTTTTGTAGCTTGATCTGCGCATCGCACTGGCTCGGATTCGATCCCATTATCCACATTACGTTTTTGTCTGTGATTCCGTACCCACCGCCCAGGCCGGTTACAATGTGCTGTATAACGGTATCCAGGTTAGCGTCAGTCCATTTTTTGCCCATTCCAAGAGCCGATTGTCCATATGAATGGATCGCCAAAAAAAAGAAAAGCACAGGGACCGAAACCTTCTTCATTGTGATACGAATTTTAGTGTTCTAATATACAATTTACCAAAACTGTTGTCAAGTGAGAATTTTGAGATTCGGTTATCAGCTTAAAATCGGTTTCAAAATGAACGTTCAAAATGGTGCTGGCATGCGTGTTTTTGATCTGATGGAAAACGGAATCAATTCCAAACAAAAAATGGGAACATCTTTTTAAGGTAAGTTACTTTCGTTTTCTTGCGGCTCAACTCCTTCAGGTAGTCAACCCGTTGGTTAAGCCGTTGGATGACTACGTGGGGTGTAATAAAGAACTCTTTTTCTAATTCCAGCAGGATATCGTCGTACCGCTTGCGGATAATGTGATGGTAAAAATAAAACCGGGCAGCCAGGGCATCATCCCGGCGGTCAAGGTGTACACTTCGTAGTCCTTTTTTGTTTTGCCTGGGCTCAACCGAAGTGGGGAACAGGGAGGTTAAAAATGTATTTCCACGCATATTATGAAATCAATTATGATAAAACAATCTATTGCAGGCTTTAAGCTTTCTGTTTTTAGCGATGTGCTTTACTTAAAACACATCGCCCAATTTTTGGCGCTTGATAAAGTCAGCTGTTTTGGGATGATGGAAGTTAAGGCCCGCGGCGCGAGCCTTGCGCGTAAGACTGGTTTGCACATCCCATTTAATCTTGTCAAGCGTGGTGAGCAGTGCACTCACCGGGATGTTTTTGTCTATTTTAAGCGTCGTTATGTTTTTGCCATCCGGGGATCGTCTGAACGTGATGATCACCCGTCTGCCTTTTGGTCGCAGCAGTCTTTTTATGAAGTTTTTCATGCTACCTCTGCCAATTCTTTTTTGGGTTCAACAAAAAATGTTTCGTCTTGGTCAACCGCTATGCCAAGCTTCTGGAATTGGGTCGACACTTCTGGTACGTCGCGGTCGGCCAGTAACCGGTCTTTGGCAGGCTCCTCCGTAGTGCGCACGTAGCCCGGCAGAAACTCTTTCAGCAGGTTCACTACGCTTGGCCAGGTAAAGCCTTTCCGTAATTTTAATTTGGGTGTGCCGGTGCGGAAACCGATAATGCCGTGCACTAGGTCCATGCTTTTTTTATGCCCGAAATCGTCGCGATTGTTCGTTGCATATACTTGGATGATCTCGAAATTAGTTTCCTTGTCGTCACTTAGCCTGGCCAGTTCATCGGCATATTTTTCGCGTATTTTGGTGATCAGTACATCCATGGTTGCGCTTATCTTTTGCTGGCGGGCATCGGCTTCGGCGAATGCGGCGAATGCGGTTTCGGCTTCTTCCCTGGTTATTCTCGCAGGGATTAATGTTTTGGTTTTGCGTGTTTTGCTCATATGTCTAAGGGTTAATTTTTATGCGTATGCTATGTCCAGTTGCACCAATAGGTTGTCTATTACGTTCTGCTCGTACAGCCAGCCCGACCCTAGTAACCGTTCGGTAAAATAGACGTAAAAGGCTTTTCCCTCCAGGTCGGTTAGGGTAAGGTTGTAGCCGTATTGCCTGCGTGCTTCCAGTTTGGTGCATAACTTCCGATACACATTTCGAAGCAGGTCTTTTAGCAGGCTTTCTGCCACGTCTTCTGGCAAGGCTGGGTTCACAACTTTTTCAAAAAGGTGTTTTAATGCTTCCGCCTGGTGATGGTTCAATTCTAGTATCATCTTAAGTGGTGTTAATTGTTAACTATTCATGTTTTTTCGTTTTGCTACTTTGTCTTTTTAGTTTTTCCGCCCTGATTTAAGTAATAGCTGAAGACTTTTTGGCCGCATCGCTTAACATGCCTTTGTGGCCGGTTCAAATATTTTTTTGTCTATCTTTGACTGGTCTTTGAATCTGGGGGAACAAATTTGTAGAATAATTTCTATTTTACAAAATAAATTTGTAGATTTATTTCTAAATAAATATGACTTCATCTGACAGGGTTCTACAGTTTATTGAGTATAAGGGCATTAGCAAACGGGAGTTCTATGCTAATACTGGCCTGTCTAATGGTTTTTTGGATAAGTCGAGTAATATTGGATCGGATAAGCTGGAGAAAATAATCTCCAGTTATCCGGATTTGAGTTTGTTGTTTGTTGTAACTGGTAGTGGGGCTATGTTGAATGGTTCTTATAGTCGCCGGGCGGATGCTGAAAGGCCTTACCCGGGGGTTAATGAGCCGGAGCTGGGTTACGGAAATCGTGCAAATTCTAAACCTGGAAGGGTGTCTGTCGCCGAACCCGACTACTCTGGTCAAAAGATCGTACTTACTCCTCAATACATCACCGTCGATAGCGAGGGTGAGGAAAATATTCTGCATGTTTCTGCACGGGCGGCTGCTGGTTATTTGCGCGGCTATGCGGACCCTGTTTACTTGGGCAAACTGCCTTCATTTAGGTTGCCGGGTCTTAAGGATGCAACCTACAGGTCGTTCACAGTTGACGGCGATAGCATGTATCCCACACTGAAAAGCGGGCAGATGGTGATCGGCCGATGGGTGGAGAAATTGGATTACATTCGGGAGGACAGGGTGCATATACTGGTTACCAAATCGGACGGCATCGTCATCAAACGTCTGCTAAACCGGGTTGAACAATATAATAAGATTATCGCCAAATCAGATGCTACGAATGATCGGGGACTGTATAAAAACATAGAAATAGACCCGGAAGATATATTGGAAATTTGGTATGCTGTTTTCCATGGCGGCTTTGATTTCCAGTCGCCGGCAGATATGTGGAAGCGGGTAAATAACCACGAGGCGGACATTACCAGGCTGCAAAACACGGTAGCACAGTTAACAGAGGCTATTAAATCAGCGGGGTTGATTAAGGAGAAGCTATAATTGCCGTTTTAACAACCGCCCGTCGCTGTCCAATTAATAATAACCAAGCGCGATATCATTTTTTGTAAAGCTTAAGGGGTTTTGGTC